>CAYNNU010000156.1:0-5046 GCA_964398645.1 uncultured Spirochaeta sp. | reverse complement strand
GACTTGGATCGTAGAATGACTGTTGGAAGGAGTACCCTTTGTCCTGAATGTGGGGCTGATGTGCATGTTTGCCTTAATTGCCGGCATTACGATCCTGCTATGGCAAAAGAATGTAGAGAAAATATCGACGAGCGTATTTCTGAAAAAGATAGGGGAAATTTTTGCGGCTTTTTTCAGTTGCCTCTGGATGGTGAAAAGCTTCGTGGCGAAAAGCCTGTTCGTACAGATGAAAAAGTTCAGGAAGCTCGGGGTGATTTTGATGCCCTTTTTGGAGGGAGCTGAAAAAGGTGAAAACAGAATTCACTGTCTGTGTATTGGATTCGGGCATTGGCGGATTGCCCTATTTACAAGCCATACAAGAGGCTCTTCCAAATCAATCCTTGATATATCTATCAGATTCACAGTTTTTTCCTTATGGGGAAAAAGAACCGCAAGAGTTACGTGATCGGCTGCGTGAATTGCTGCAATGGGTTTTGCAGTCGTATTCTGTGAGAGTATGTGTTGTTGCTTGTAATACTGCATCAGTTGTTGCACTCGATTTTTTACGCGAATCATTTCCTTTCGTTACTTTTGTCGGTGTCGTTCCTGCGGTTAAGCCTGCCGTCAGTATGGGATTAAGCCCGGTGGTTGTATTGGCAACCCGCCGCACAGTCGAAGATCCTTATTTGGATAGTCTTGTTCAATTGTTTGCTCATGATGTTGATGTGGTTCCAATTGGTGCTGGGGAATTGGTGGAATTTATTGAACATCAATTATATAAACCTTCAGATCCCCGGGTTTTATTACAGCCCATTGCAAAAAAAATTCAGGATGTTGGAGCTAAAGTTGTTGTGCTTGGTTGTACCCATTTTCTACATATTTCCACAGAACTAGCAGATGCTTTGGGAAATACCATTGAGGTTGTGGATTCCAGGGATGGTGTTGCGCGGCAAACTGCACGGGTATGTAGAAAGATTTACTCAGATAATTCAACTTTGGATTCACAGCAAAGGGCAGATCATATTACATGGTACAGTACCGGGGAAAAACCTGGGAAAGAACAAATGCATGTGCATCAGTCGATTGCAAAACATTTTCATTTACAGCCTGAATGGGTGAAAATATGACCGGTACGGTAATTAAAGGCATAAACAATATCTTTACAATAAGTAACGGCAAGGATCGGTACTTGTGTCGAATAAAGGGCAAGATTTTGTCCGATGTTCAAGGAGAATACAATGCCTTGGCACCTGGCGACGAAGTACTTTTTGTTGATGGTCAGATTATTGAGCGTTTACCCCGGCGAAATGGTTTATATCGATGGAACCGCAAAAAGAATAAATTACAGGCTATTGCGGCAAATTTAGATCAGCTACTGCTTTTTGCTAGTATTGAATCACCACCTTTTCGCCCCCGTTTTATAGATAGAGTATTGGTGTTAGCTGAGCAGGAAGATCTGTCTGTGAAGATAATTGTAAATAAATGTGATTTACGTATGAAACCTGCAGAACGTGAAAGAATAGAGGTCTATCGAAACCTTGGGTATGAGGTTTTGGAGGTTTCTGCTCATTCGGGCTTGAATATGTCAGAATTATTTACTGCATGTGTAGGAAAACGTTCGGTTGTTTATGGACAGTCAGGAGTTGGTAAATCAAGTTGTTTAAATACTGTGTTTCCGCATCTAGATCAAGCAGTCGGTCACATTACAAAAAAATACCAAAGGGGAACACATACGACGAATTTTGCTGTTTTGTTGCAGGGGCAAGAATCGCAGGACATGCAGGGATCTGAAAAAATTGAGCTGATAGATACTCCTGGAATCCGACAGATTCAATTAGCAGGACTTGATCCTGCCCACATTGCCTATGGATATAGAGAAATCCGGCCGCGAATTACACAATGTGAGTTTGCAGCTTGTACTCATATACACGAGCCAGGTTGCGCTGTTCGAGCCGCCGTAAAGCTTGGAGAAATACATCCTGATCGCTACAAGAGTTATTGTGAGGCTGTAGAGGAAAGCATTTTCTTAGAACGACAGATGGGGTATGGTTCGGCCAAAGGCGGCGAGAATGGTTGATAGTCAAACTCGTGAAATACTTGAATTTACTCATATTTTTTCTGTTGTTCTAGGGTATTGCCGAAGTCCAGAAGGAAGAAAACGCCTTGAAAAGCAGGCATTTATTACTTCGGCGGAAAAAATTCTGGAAATTCAGCAGGAATCAAAGCAAATTCAAGAATTTGTTGTTAAAGGTGAATATCCGTTTCGGCAGTATCCTGAAATATCCTTGGCAATACAAAACGCATCCGTTGAAAATGTCATTCTAGATCCCGAAGACTGTTGTGCTATTGCGGCCTATATTGAATCAGCATATATGGAGTCTCAATTTCTCCTTGAGAATCTACCGCCCGGTTCATTATTAAAGAGTATCCGGGAAACGAGTATTCCTTTTGAGCTTGTAAAAACGGTTCGAAAGTATTTTTCTTCGCAAGGAGAGTTTTTAGCTGATTCCATCCCTGCTTTGCAGGCAATAAATAAACGGATTAGTCAGGCTCAGCAGAGGGCCCGAAATGAGGCGTATTCATTTTTGCAGAACGGAATGTATAGTTCATTCTGGACAAGTCAAGAGCCGGCTCTGCGGGATGGGCGCTTAGTTCTTCCTTTGCAGGAAAATTTTCGCGGTCGTATAGATGGTATTGTGCATACACGTTCATCAAGTGGTAACACATTGTTTTTGGAACCGCAAGAATTATTACAGGCAAACAATCAAATTTCTGTATATCGCCTTGAATACGACCGTGAAGTGCGGCGCATAATGAAAGAGATTAGTGACTGCATTGTGCAAAATCATGAGGCAATTGTGCAAACACAGTTTCTTGTTGGTTGGATTGATGATCGCTGTGCACGGGCACGATATGTTTTTGAACAGCAATGTATTTGGCTTCCTGTTCAGCCTGCTTCTGGGCCGGCTAAGCTTGTTCAGGCTCGACATCCCTTATTGGGGAAAAAAGCTGTACCTTTAACAATTGAAATTAGCGGTGACCCCGATCATATAATGATTCTTTCTGGTCCAAATACTGGCGGTAAGACTGTTGCTTTAAAAACATTTGGCATATGTTCCTTATTGCATCAGTACGGTTTGCCGGTTCCAGTTGCCGATGGTAGCTTTTTGCCGCTTTTTTCCGGCATATATGCAGATGTTGGTGATACACAATCATTAGAACAAGCACTCTCTACCTTTTCCGGTCATATTTCCCGCTTAAATACAGTATTGGGTCAGTTAGATCGGCATGCCCTGGTGTTGCTAGATGAATTAGGAACTGGAACTGACCCTCAGGAAGCTGGAGTTCTTGCAGTTGCAATCTGTGAATATTTGCAGAAAACAGCTTGCAAAGGAATTGTTACAACCCATTTGTGGGAAGTGAAAAAGATGGCCGAGGAAAATGATTATTTTTTGAATGCGGCAATGTCTTTTGATGAACAAAACCATCGTCCACAATTTTCCATTGTTCCTGGATTACCTGGTAGTAGTCGTGCTCTAGATACAGCTGAAATTGTAGGGTTGCCTGCTGAAATAATCATGAGAGCACGGCAATTGTTTTCAGAAGGACAAAGTGATTCCAGCAGATTGCTACAGAATCTTGCTGATAAAAAGCAAGAACTAAAGAAGCAACGAATGGATTTGGAATACGAGAAAAAACAATCTAGTCAATACATGCATAGTTTGCTTGAGCGTGAACGAGATTTAGTTGAACGCGAGCACCAAGTTCGTAAAGGTCGCTTGCAGGAAGCAGATGCTTTATTGTCTGATGCCCGTAGCAGGGTTGAAAGAATTATTCGTTCGATTCAAGAGGAAAAACAGAAGATATCCGATATCAAGAACGTTCGTGCAGAACTTGATGAAATTGCACGAACTGTTGATGAAAAACGCCAGGCTGGAAAACAAGCCCTTCGATTTTTGCAGGATTTACATGAAGAAGATCAAGAAATTAATAGACCTTTTGAAATAGGTGATCAAATACGTTTGCGTGAGAGTGAAAAAACTGGTGAAATTGTTCGGTCGGCAGGAAAGAATAGCTGGTTGGTTCGAATTGGAAGTATTCGAATGAAAGTGGCAGAACAGGATATCCGACACCTTGGTGCCGCGAAAACAAAGGAAGCGAAAAAAGAACCAAAATCGTCTAGTGTATTTGCTTCTGGAGGATTACAGCTGAATGAATCATCATGGCAAATTGATGTGCGGGGATTGCGTTCTTACCAGGCAGAGCAAGAGGTTCAGCGATTACTCGATTCTGCCTTGGTTCAAGGTAGTTCACAGGTAGTAATTATTCACGGAAAAGGAACGGGAGCATTACAGCAAACAATTCATACTTATTTGCAAGGTCATCCAGCTGTGAAAGAAATTCGTTTTGCCAGGCCTGAATTTGGCGGGAGTGGTAAAACCGAGGTATTGCTTCAGGACTAAAAAATATTTACTATAAAAAATATGAAAAATAAGTCCATCATTTTTTTGCTTGCTTTCCTATTACTGTCATTATCTTCTTGTTTGGATGTAAGAACAATTATACATATTGAGAATGATGGTACGGGTACTGTGCGTTTTGAGTATACGGCCTATCAAGATATTCTTTCGATGGCAGGCCATAGTTCCGATGGAATCCAAGCCATATTCCCTCTTGATCGTGATCAATTTGTCGATATTGCAGCATCTATTGATGGTGCTAATTTGGTACTGTGGGAACATGAACAAAGAGATGATCGTGATAGTATTACGGTAGAATTTGGGTATGAAAGTTTGCGTGCTTTTTCAGAAATTATGGAAGCTGGGGGAATGCAAATAACAAATAGGGAAGCATTCGAGTCTGGTGCAAAAAATGTTCGCATTAGTTTTATTCCAGAGGAATTATCCGGAATGCCGGCAAATACCTTGATGGCAGACGTTGCGCAGGAAATTCATCTTGCTGTAGAAATTCATATTCCCGGGAGAATAATTGAGGTAAGTCCCGACTTAGTCAACTATAGTGGTCGGGAAGCAAAGTTTGAGATTTCATTATTGGACGCTTTGCGTC
>CAYNNU010000155.1:0-5249 GCA_964398645.1 uncultured Spirochaeta sp. | reverse complement strand
CAATATAGCGTTCCAGCATACGTTCCTGCACAACCTGCACAAGCCGTGTTCCAGCCAAAACACGCGGGTTTTCCGAACCAGGGGGCAGTTCAATTCCATCAACAAGTATGGAATATTCTCCTGCAACACCAGTATTCTCAAAACGCATTTGTCCAAGTCGAATTACCTCACCCGACAAAGCCTGAACCAACTGTATCGCAGCTTCTTCCGCCGCATCAAACAGCTCAAAAGCAGAAACAATGGTGCGTACATATCGCTCAGTCACCTGCGCGTCCTCGCGCGAATAAACTTCCATGCTTATTTCAGTACCACCACGAGTCGAAGTAACCGTTCCATAAATAAGATGATCAAGGCTGCCAATCTGATCCTGCGCATCCTCAGCCATCACCGGCCCCATACCAACTACGGTATAACCTTCCAATTGGTTAAAAATCAACTCCAGCGTGCGGGTTGTTTCCGCCGCCACAGCTCCTGTGCGCGAATCATCTCCCCCATCCAAAGCCGCAACCCCTACCCGGGTTTGGGCTGATAGGTTGCCGGCTGCGAATACAAAGAGTGCCAACACTACAGATGCAAGAAGTGTATGTTTTTTGAGCATATTTTCCCCCAACAATTAGCGAAATCTTCTTTTTTCAGTATATGCCTTATGACAAGTGTTCGCAAATGTTTTGGGCTGTGTTACTCTCTAAATATGAGAATTCCTGAAGCTGAAGCATCCAGGTGGGCACAAGCCTTACTGACAGCAGCCGGCATGCGCGCTGCCGACGCAACCACAAGCGCTAATATATTCATCCGTGCCTCAAGGCGAGAGCTAGGCCACCACGATCTGCACGATTTGCCCGGCAGACTTCAGCTACTGTATAGCGGCTCGCTTACCGCCGCACCACAATTCTCCGTCCTGCGCGACGAAGCCGCCCTTCACATTTTCGACGGCGGCGGCGGCCTGGGGGAACTGTGCTGCGCCCACGCCACGATGAAAGCCATAGAGCGCGCACAGCAATTCGGCATCGGCCTGTGTTCCGTCCGGCATAGCAATCATTTTCTGGCCGGCTACCCCTATGCGCAAATGGGCGCCGAAGCGGGCTGCCTGCTCATTGCCTACAGCAACACTGATCCTACCATGGTGGGACCCGGCGGAAAAACTGCTGTTATCGGCAACAACCCTGTGGGCTTCGGCGCGCCGGGCGACTCAGGCGGCGCGCCAGCCAATCCTGGCAACGCCAGCAAATCCACTGCCCCCGCCAATCCCGATACTGCCACAAACCCATTCCTGCTGGACACCTGCGTCGCCTACAGCTCCATTGGCAACCTGTTCAGCCTACAGCGCCAAAACCAGCCTATTCCGCCCCACTGGGCCCTGAACGCCGCTGGCGAAGCAGCCACAACACCACAGGAAGCCCTGGAAGGCTGGCGCCTCAAAGCCATCGGCGGGCATAAGGGCTACGGACTAGCCTTAATGCACGAGGTACTTACCGGCGTTTTATCCGGCGGCGAAACCACCACCGACATCCAAAGCCCGGGAGGCTTGAACAGCCACAGCCAAACAGTAATAGCCATTCGTACCGAATCGAGCTTTCCGGCTAATCTGCAAAAACTGCAGCAAAACATCAAACAAGCCGGATTGCGTCTACCCGGCAGTCACTCACTGAAAAATGAAAAAAAATCGCGCAAGGAAGGGATTTTCCTGCGCGACACAACAGCCAACGAGCTAATTTCTTGGTCAAAAAAACTGGGAGTCAGTACGCCCTAATCGATCGCTCCGGTATCCGCCGTATGATATGAGCCCTCGGGCAATTCCCGCTGATAGCGCGCAATTGCCAAGGCAAAATCACCGATATGCTCGATATAGCCTAGAATATCAATATACGCCAACTCTATCTTAACACCACCGCCGCTTCGCTTAATGCGCTTGCGAGCCGCTCGCTTCAGGGTATCCCGGCCAGCATCAATTTTCTGCTCTAAATCATAGGCGTGAGCCAGCTGTTCATTATCCAATCTGCGCAATAAGTGCTCATGGATGTAATCGGTGAACCGCAGCACCTGTTCGGCATATTCTTCCAGATCTTTTTGAGCCTCATCGGTGAAGGAATACTTCTTTTCATATTTGCGCTCAAGATTCAACGTAAGGCTGTAACAGCTATCCGCCATCCGCTCCAACTCGTTTATTACCCGCATCATCGTATTTATTTGAGCAACCCCGCCAGAGGTCAAAGACTCACTAAAGGCTGCTGCCAATACGCAACTGATTTCTTCTTCCATGCGGTCAGTCAGATCCTCCTGCCGCTTCAAATGCTTAACCTCGCTGTCCATAGGGGTATCCGGTTTTTTAATGAGCATGACCACCGTTTTGTACATGCCAAGGACCACCCCGGCCATACGGGCAACCTCATCCTTCATTTGAAAAAGATATAATTCTGGGTTTTGCCCAACATGCGGAACCAAATACGACAGGGAGTACTCTTCCTCGTCATCCTCGCCGGCTTCGGCTGGAACAAGCCGCTGAACCACCTTGGCGAACCAGGGTATCCAGCCAACAAAAACCGCTGTATTCACAATATTGAACAGGGTATGAAAGGCCGCCAGGTGAGCCGGAAGCAGCTCAACATTTCCACTCACCAATATTTCGCCGGGAACAATGAAATCGATAAGATGCAAAAAGGGCCGGAATACGATCATCATCCAGACAACACCAAACACATTAAACAATGTATGCGCCCGCGCAGCCCGTCTGGCACTGACATCTGTGCCAAGTGACGCAAGAAAGGCGGTAAAGGTTGTACCGATATTCTCACCCAGAACGATTGCTGCGGCGGTCGGAAAATCTATCCAGCCAGCATGAGCCATAGTCAAAGTAACTGCCATCGCAGCAGAGGATGATTGTAAAACTACCGTTACCAGGCCGCCGATTATCACAAACAATATCAGCGACAAGACGCCGTAACCGGTAAAACCGGCAATAGTCTCCAACACCTGCGGATGATCTTTGATATCCGGCACCGAGTCTTTCAAAAACATCAGTCCCAGAAATAAAATACCAAAACCGATAAGGGCTTCGCCCCAATTCTGTTTTCCCAGTTTTTTGTAAAAAATGAAGATTGTGCCCAAGGCGAGGGCCGGAAAACTGGCAGATGAAATTTTGAAGCTAAAGCCGAATACCGCAACGATCCAGCCGGTAATGGTGGTTCCGATGTTTGCACCAAGAATGACCCCGATTGCCTGAGCAAGCGTAAGCAGCTTGGCATTTACAAAGCCGACAACCATAACCGTTGTTGCTGAACTTGACTGCACCAGACTGGTTACAATAAAGCCGGTTGCAATGGCTAAAAAGCGGTTCCCGGTCATAAAACGGAGGATGCTTTGCATCCGGTCTCCGGCGGCTTTCTTGATGCCATCGCTCATTACCCGCATTCCGAATAGGAACAAACCGAGGCTTCCGCCTAACTGAAGTATCATGCTTAGCATATTCATCGTCCTTTTCTTTTTATTTTACCCTAAGAACCGCAGCCACTGCATCCCCCGCAGTCGCCACAATCTTGCTGTGCGGCGGCAAGATCAGCAAAGTTTATTCCCAGCACTTCTGTCATTTTCTCATTACAGCAGATAAATAAATCCTGCAGGCACTTTTGCGCATCCAAAACAGCTTGTGTTGATGGATGCTGCCCGATTTTTTGCTGGATTTCCTGCACGGCCTGAATTTCTTCCTGAAAATGTTCGCCGGCAGCCTGTTTTTCCCGGATTATCGTTGCCAACTCCCCATATTGAGCCCGCAACTCCTTTAATTCCTGATCGCTCCCATATACGCTATGTGCTTCCAAAAAGCTCAAATGAGCACTGTCCTGACGGATGCAATCACCCAAGCGTTCCGCAGCTTCCTGTACTTCTTTTTCCATACTCACCCCCTGCAGTTAACCGCAACAACTCGGCTTGGCCAAGGCTGCAAAATCCACACCAATCATTTGACTGATAATTGTATTCAACTTAATCGCAGCATCAATCATTGCATGCTGAGCCGAAAAGAAATCATGCAGCATCGCATTCCCCTGCAATTCCAAATCCGCCTCATCCGCACCCATTTGCTGAAGCCGATCGAGCAAGTCCAATGCTGCTTGATCCTTCTGCAATTTTTCCGACAATGCGGCAAAAGCAGAAAACTCATCACTTTTTTTGAACTTCTCCGCCAAGTCTGCGGCAGCTTCTACAGCCGTCATTTTTTCCTGTTCCCCGGACATACACCCTCCTGTCCAAAAATCTTAACAAAATCCTCATATACAGCATGGACATTTCCTGACAAAAGTACAAGCTCTTTTCACTTTTGGGCAAGGCTTATATGCTTTCAATATGGATTTTGAGCATAGCTTGCGCCTATTCATTGCCTTTCCTCTTCCATCAGAAACACAGGAATACCTTGCAAAGATTCAAGCGTCGCTGCACAAAGAGGATGCTGCCGATTCATTCCGCTGGATCAAGGCCCAGAACACCCATATCACCTTACATTTTTTAGGCGATATTGCCGCTGGCGAGGCTACCATACCAAAAATTACCGGTGCAATGCAAAGGGCAGTCGAAGCATTTCGGCAGGGCGGCACCGCATCCAGCCCAATCCGCTGCAAGCTGGGAAAACCCGGCGCATTTCCGAGCAAAAAAAATCCGCGAGTTCTGTGGATTGGCTTGAATGAATTTATGGAACGCCGAAGCACGCATTTGCTGCAATACGGCAAAAGCCTCTTTGATATGCTTGAATCCGAATTGCTTTCTGAGGGGATTCAAAGCCACAGCAGCTCATACAAACCCCACATCACCCTGGGCTACCGCAAACGCAGTAGTAGCGACCAGGACGCGGCCGCCCTTTTAGCAAACTCTCGCACAGCAGTGAAAGAATTGGTCTTCTCCCTAGGCAGTATCTGCCTTTTCAAAAGTTACGTGACGCAGGATGGGCGCACCCACGAGGTGATCTTCAGCCAGCCCTTGTAAGCAGGCGCCCGAATGACCCGGGCTTAGTTACCAGCTTAATCTCCACCCGGAGTTTGTACCGGCCCCTGCGGCAGGCGAAAATGAAGGCGATAGATCATGGGCTCTGCGGCAAGCAGCAAATCGACTATTGGCACGCGAAAAACCACCGCATTTCCGTCCAACAAACCACCCTGTTGCGTAATCAGCTCGCCAGGATACTGAACCCGCAGGCTTATTGCAGCCCGGGCAATAACATCTTTTGCCGGAACATCTTCCTCGTACTCCTCCATGGCCCAAGC
>CAYNNU010000154.1:0-5368 GCA_964398645.1 uncultured Spirochaeta sp. | reverse complement strand
GGTATACACTAAAACTATGATACATACTTCACCATGGTCGACAAAAAAGTGTTCGGTAGATGCTAATACGGAGTTCAGCCTGCTTTTGCTGCGCGATGGGCATGTGGTTGAGGGTTGGGCCTACAGCCCTGAGTATGCTGTCGTGTGGGGCTATTACGAAAAGACTGATGAGATTAAGCGTTTTCGAGCTACTGTGCCCGGCGATTATGCCAAGTTCGGCAAGCGGGTAGGGAAGAAAATCAATAAACTGATGCGCGCGGGCGATGAATTGCATATTCGCTGCGAGACCGACTGGGCCTGTAATTTGCGCGAGCATTTGCCGCAGAATCTGCAGGATATTGCTATGCGGGTGTCGCTGCCGGTTCCTAGTCCGGTGGAAATGGTGATGGCCCAAATTCCTGCCGGGAGCTTTCAGATGGGAGTGGAGCATGGTCGCCGGGCGGAAATGCCGGCGCATCCGGTGCATCTTTCTGCCTATGAAATTGGGGTGTATCAGGTTACGCAACAACAGTACTTTGAGGTTACCGGCGAGAATCCGAGTTTCTTTTTTCAGGGAGAAGATGCGCCCAAGCGGCCGGTTGAAAGTGTGAACTGGTATGATGCCTTGGCCTTTTGTAATTTGCTTTCGCTTCGTTCCGGCCTGCAGCCGGTGTACCGCATTCGTGAAACGGTTGTTCCTGCTTTGTGGGGGAAACCGCCGGTGCGCCGTTCGAAGGCTTGGGATGATGTTGAGGTTGACTGGACGGCAGATGGCTACCGTTTGCCAACCGAGGCTGAATGGGAATATGCAGCCCGCGGCGGTGCGAACAGCAAAAAGTATGCCTTTGCCGGTAGTAATCATCCGGAAGAGGTGGCTTGGTTTGAGGAGACGGTAAATGCTTTGGGAGACCGCGACGGGTATGGCGGTGGCACCCAGCCGGTGGGCCAAAAAAAGCCGAACGAACTGGGTTTGTACGATATGAGCGGTAATGTGTGGGAGTGGTGTTTCGACTGGCAGTGGGCGTATCGCGCTATTGAGCAGTTTGATCCGCATGGCGAGGAACGCGGGCGTTTGCATGTGTTTCGCGGCGGCAGCTGGAATAGCCACGATGAGCGTTTGCGCACTACCTACCGGCGCAGTATTTTTCCGTACACACGATTTTTTGCCAATGGGTTTCGGGTTGCGCGGTCCCTGCGCAAGCCTTCGCTAGCTTAGTGGTTTCGCGCGAAGGATCGGAAGGGAGCCGCCGGTAGGCGGCTGCGGCAGCTTTGCTGCTGCCGGTAGCCCTGCAGAGCCTGGCCCGCCGCTGTGCGGCGGGCGCGCCCTGAATATCTTCCTGATTCTGTTCTTTAGTGAATTTCCAGATAGACGAGTGTTTGATTGAGCAGTTGGTAGGCTACTTCGCCAAAGGTGACGGGGCCTGCCATGCCGGGGGTGACTTTTCCTTCGAGTTCGGAGTAGAGGAAGTTGAGGATACAGTTGCAGGAGAAGTCGGTGTGTGCGTTTGCGGGCAGGGCGTGGGTGAATTCCTGGACGTAGTTTGGGACGCTGGCTGCGATGCGGTATTCGACGCCGGTGAATACGGGGGCGTAGAGTTCGACGGTTTTGGTGTCGGTGTTTACGCTTTGAAAGCTGACGTTGACTTTTGCTCCGCTGTAGTTGGCTACGAGGGGCAGGCGGGTGTCGGCTTTGATGCTGGTGAGGTATTCGGCGAAGTTTTGGCGTTCGCCGTTTACCAGGCAGTCGGTTACGGAGAAGCCGGTTTTTTCAAAGGTGATGAGGTCGCCGCTTCCTTGTTTGAATAGGTTGATGATGTTGATGGAGGCTGTTCGGCCTTCTTCGATTGCGCAGTGCATGACGATGGCTTTTTGGTCTGAGCTTTCGCCGGTTTTGCCGTTGAAGACTTTGGGGCTGATGCTTCCCAGGTCGTCAAGGTGGACGCCGCTGATCCAGCCGAGGATGTTTTTCATGAAGTTGCCTTCGTAGTTGGGGGCGTTTTCGGCAAAGCTGATGTGGGCAGGGCTGGTTGCTGGTATGATGATGAAGCTGAAGCCGTTTTCCGGCGAGTCTTTGGTAACCGATGGCAGGTCGTTTTCGCTATACCATGTAATGCTTGTTTCGGTGGTAACGGCGGGGGTTTCGGTGGCGAATACTTTGGTTTTGTCGATAACGCCGCCGTTTTGGCTCATGAAATAGGGGATGGTGCCGCCGACCCAGTTTCCTTGTGGTAGTTGTTTTAGTAGATTTTCATCGCCGGCGATAAAGAGGTTTTTCCCGGCTTGTATGTCTTGTTGTATTTCTTGTACTGATTTCAGCATGTAGTTCTCCTTTGATTTGCGATCTTGCTGTGCTTAGGAAAAGACTGCGGCGATGTCGTCGCCGAGAATGGCTTCGTATTTGGTGAAGAATGCGTGTACTTCCTGTACGCATTCCTGCGGGCTTTTTTCGTTTTGGGCTACAGCCCGGATATTGCGTGATACGCAAAGCCCTGCTGGTACTGATTTGAACTGGTGGTCGATTTTACCTGATACCAGATCGACCCATCGGTGGTCGCTTGGTTGCGGGAGCATAGCTTACCCTCCTGTTTACTTTGATTTCTTGCTTCTATTAGTTTCAGACTAGTGCGGGCAGTTGTCAAGTTTTGGCGTGGAAAAAGATACGAGTGTTGTAGTAAAAGCTGTGTTTTTGAGTTATTGTCCTAAGAATATGAAAAACAGGGATCGGGTTTTTTATCCAAAGCTTTTTTCGGTGTTTGCTTCGCCTTTGGATAGTCAGCAGCTTGCAAAAGATATTCTGGCTGGCGTGGTTGTGGGGATTGTGGCGCTGCCCTTGGCGATTGCCTTTGCTATTGCTTCGGGGGTTTCGCCGGAGCGGGGGATTGTTACGGCTATTGTTGCCGGTTTTATTATTTCGTTTTTGGGTGGGAGCCGGGTTCAGATTGGCGGTCCTACTGGTGCGTTCATCGTTATTGTTTTTGGAATTATTGAGCAGTACGGCTATGAGGGGCTGGTGGTTTCGACGATTCTTGCCGGGCTTATCCTGATTGTGTTTGGCTTGCTTCGATTGGGACAGGTGCTGAAGTATTTTCCTCATTCTTTGATAGTTGGCTTTACCACTGCTATTGCGGTAATTATTTTTTCGGGGCAGATGAAGGATGTGCTGGGTTTGTCGGTTGATTCGCTGCCGGCTGGTTTTGTTGGGCAGTGGCGGGTGTATGTAAGTCAGTTGCAGAATGTGAGCTATGCCTCTTTGGCGGTTGCGGCGGCGACGGTTGGTGTTACGGTTTTTGCCAATAAAAAGGTGAGATTGATTCCTGGTTCATTGGTTTCGATTATTTCGGTGACTGCTGCTGTGTTGATTTTCGATGTTGATGTTCCTACGATTGAGACCTTTTTTGGGGATATTCCGAATACCTTTCATCTTTCCTGGCCGGTGTTTCATTGGAACCAGTTGTATGTGTATATTGCTCCGGCATTCACTATTGCTTTGCTTGGAAGTATTGAATCGCTCTTGTCTGCGACGGTGGCTGATGGGATGATTGGGGGACATCATCGGGCAAATACGGAGTTGATTGCCCAGGGGATTGCGAATATCGTTACGCCGTTTTTTGGCGGGATTCCTGCAACCGGGGCAATTGCGCGCACGGCAACCAACGTGAAAAACGGCGGAAGGACGCCTGTTGCTGGCATTGTGCATGCTGTTGTGCTTTTGTGCATCATGTTCTTTTTTGGCCGCTGGGTGAAGTTGATTCCTATGTCATGCCTGGCGGGTATTTTGATTGTTGTGGCCTATAACATGAGTGAGTGGCGGTCGTTCTTGCAGATTCTGCGGGGATCGAGTTTTGACCGGATTATTTTGCTTTCGACTTTTTGTATTACCTTATTCTTTAATTTGACCTTGGCCATTCAGATTGGGGTTGTTCTTTCTGCTTTGTTGTTTATGAAGAGGATGGCAGATATCAGCGAAAAGAAAATTCCCCATGAAATTGATCGTGATGTTATTGAGAACTATTCGGATTTCCCGCCTGAGATTTCTATTTATGAGATAAGCGGGCCGCTGTTTTTTGCCTCTGCCAGGAGTTACTGCGAGGCCATTTTGGAAACCGGTTTCAAAAGCACCATTCTGATAATCCGAATGCGCCATGTGCCCTTTGTTGACCAGACGGGCTTGAATAACCTGAAAGATGTCCTGCGCATTTTCCGCAAGCGGGGCACGGTGGTTGTGTTGTCCGGCGTGAACGATGAGATCAAGCAGAGTTTTGTGGATAATCAATTAACGGAATTTGTTGGCGAGCCATTCATTTTTTGCAAGTTCGAGGCGGCGGTCCAAAAGGCGTATGCGTTGCTGGAAGGTAAAGAATAAATTTTAGCCGCCAGGCGGCGATCAAAAGCGTGCCCCATCGCCCCCTTCGGAGCTTGGATCAAGTAACAAGCGGGTACTGGCAAAGTTCAGCAGCTGTATGCCGTGCATGCTGGATTCGGTCTTTCCGCCGTATACAACCGCACCGGGGCCAAGCCGCGTATCCAGTTTCTGCAAACGCTGCAGATTTTGCACAAAATCCTTGGTAAAAGTTCTCGATGCCTTGATCTCCACCGGAATCAGTGCCTGAAGGGAATCGATCAGTAGATCTGCTTCCAGGCCGTTGTTGTCCCGATAAAAAAACAAATTTGCATCTTCCAGCCGATTATACTGTGCCTTGAGCGCCTCTATAACCACCAGGTTCTCAAACAGCCCTCCTAGAAATGGGCCTGTGGCCAGCTGACCGGGATCGCGAGCCCCTGTTAGCCAAGCCGCCAGCCCCGGCTCAACAAAATAGAGCTTGGGTGATTTGATCAAACGCTTGCCGAAGTTGCGGTAGTACGGCGGCAGCCGAAAAATAATATACGAAGCCTCCAGAACACTCAGCCACTCCTTGACAGTCGGGACACTCACCCCCAACGAGTTTGAAAGATCGCTCATATTTACTACCTGACCCACCCGCCCGGCAAGCAAGCGGACAAAGGTCTCGAAAGTCGATAGATTGCGGATGTTGGCAATCTGCCGCATATCGCGCTCCACATAGGTGCGGAAATAGTTGCGATACAGGTCGGGCGGCGGAACATCCTGCTGGTAAATCTGCGGCATACAGCCCCGAAACAGACATTCATCCCGATCCAGCGAAGCCCCGGTTCCGGCAATCTCTGACAGTGACAACGGAAGCAGTGTCGCAATCGCCGTGCGCCCAGCCAGGGACTGGGCAATAGCCGAATGCAGTTCCGCCTGATGACTCCCCGTCAGAATATAGGAACCCTTGGCAGATGTATCGCTGTCAACCGCAACCTGCACGTAGCTTAACAACTGTGGAACCCGCTGCACCTCGTCAAAAATAATCGGCGGCGGATTATGCTG
>CAYNNU010000153.1:0-5371 GCA_964398645.1 uncultured Spirochaeta sp. | reverse complement strand
ACACTCCCCTCATCATGAAAAACAAAGCCTCCACCAGGACCACGTGCACCAATTACCGTCCATTGGGCATAAAGAGTTATATCAGCTGCGGGTGTTATCTCTGCGCCGGAAGCATACGATGTTCCATTTCCATTAGCCAAAGTATTCCATTCCAGAAAGCGTTTTCGCAAACCAGATATGTATTCGGGGGCACGCATATCGTCTTCTGAAGCAGTCAAGGTGGTTTGATTTTCAACAACTTTTTGACTATCTGGGGGATAGGCACCTCCATTCACATCGTATGTAATTGTTACCAATGCACCGATACCCAAAGGTGAGGTGGCGACGCTTAAACCGCTTTCTGTATGAAGAATTTGTATTGATTGTCCATCATGACTTGCGGCCAAAAGCTCCGTACCATTCTCCAGTGATGTTGTAAGCGAATATGTAGAAAAATCCTCGTAGTCAATATCGCGATAGGTACCATTATCCCATAAAATTCGCACCTGTAAGCCGGATAGATTTAGTAGATCACCCTCAATATAGCCAATCTGTGTCGGATTTTGACGAAGTTCAATTGACTCAGCTGTGCCAATACCAAAAAAAGCATCATAGGCATCCTGGCGAATGGTTTCTGAGGCATCTAAAAGATTTGTACAAGAAACAAGCGTAAAAATTGCCACCATGGCAAAGATTGCTAACAGAATCTGCAATTTCCAATTGATGTGTTTTTTTCGCTCACTTTGGCTACAAGACATGTTCGCCCCTCCTTTCTACCATTCCCATCCTAAAAATAGACTCACATACGGACTACCAAGAACCATTGTAGCAAAACTATGCTGCCAGGCTGTAGACAGCCCTATGTGCAATTTTTTCATCAAACTATAATCGATTTCCAGACCACCGACTGTTAATAAGGCGGTGTCACTATAATCCATGGCGATACTTTCATCTTGCATTGATTGCAAGAGTAAACCAACCGCTAAAATTGGTGTTATCCGCAAATTATCTATGGGAGAAATCACATATGCGGTTTCCAACTGCGCCCCAATATTTCGCAAAGGAGCAACAGCTTCCAGCGACTGCTGAAAAATCGCACTTAATCCAAAACGAAAAGAGCCTACCCGCATCCGCACGCCTGTATGAGTTGATATTGCAACTGCATCTTCAAAAAATAGTAATCCAGGCCGCAGCAAGAGCTCAAACATATTCTCTGGCGGTTCGGGTTTCAGTTTTACTTCAATACTTACCACCCGATTTTCATGAATGCGGTACCGACCTTCGTGAACCAGATACCGCCCGCGCAGACCCTGCTGAAAGATCTGAACATTGCGCATTCCTGCTAAAACATCGGTATACTCGATATCACTTCCAATTTCCTGACCATCAACAACTAAATAATAACTGTCATTTATTCCTGAGGTAATAATTTCGAGCGTGCCAAATGCAATATCCTGGCCAATAAAGGCGCCAAGCAATTCCAACACAGCAAAATCTGCTGCATCAAAGAGTTCAAATACCGACTGAATACTATCACTATAATTTTGAACAACTGCTTGATCTTCCAAGGAATACACACCAAAGTCCATGGTTATTGTTCGCCCCTGCTCTCCGATGCTGCCAAATACAATAAAATCCATTTCTGCTGACTGGCCAGTTGGTGGCCCTAAGGCGGGATCAAAAGATGGAATCTGATGAATAGTGTATCGATCAATCATACCTAGAGTGCGTTGAATGGTAGTAATCACTTGGAGGGCTACTGCTTTTACCTGAGCGTTATCACCGGTTGAAATTTCTGCAATGCCAATATTCTGTTGATTTGCCAAATCGCTATCTTGAGCATGCAGAGGAAAAGCCATGCAACAGTAAAACACTAAAGAGGCACACATGAGCAAATGTTTAACTTTCCGGGACATATTTATTGTATATACCGCAATATTGAAAAAAAATCAATTTTTTCTGTTGCAGCTAAACCTGCAACATCAAAATAACAGTATTAAATATTGAGAAGGACGAAATATGAATTTAACTACTGATGCTGACCCTGTTGTTCATTGGGCTAAGTCAACAGCAGGGATTACGTATGTGTTTCCTATTCAACGTTTCGTTATTGCCGGAATGTTAGATGCTCTAGCGAAAAAAGTAGACGAGGATGATGATTCAAAAAAAGGTTTAATTGCCGTTATGCCAACCGGTTCCGGCAAGACGCTCTGTTTTCAAGCGGCTATCGCACTGGATGGAAGGCCGGCTTTGGTTTTATACCCCTTACTGGCTCTTTTAGAGGACCAAAAAAGACGTTTTGATGAGCTTGGAATTGCTGCTGCTGTTTTACGCGGTGGGCAATCACTGCAGGAGCGAAATGATTTGTGGGCTGCTGTTCAATGTGGTAAAATCAAGGTTGTATTAAGCAATCCAGAAGCTATGCTACAAGCCAAAACACTGGAACAAGCCGCCAAGACAGGGTTTGCCCATTTAATTGTTGATGAATCTCATTGTGTGTGCGAATGGGGAAAAACATTTCGGCCTTCTTATTTACAGATTCCTGAAATTCAGCGGGCGGCAAACATTCTACTGCTAAGTGCGTTTACTGCGACTGCAGGCCCAGAGGTTTTATCTACCATTCAACAGTATTTGTTTCCAGAATGTTCACCTTATGTAATATCCGGCAATCCTGACAGACCAAATATGACTTTGCGTGTAATGGGATGCGTAAATAAGGAAGCTACAATTCGCCAAATATTTTTTGATCAACATCCAAATAATATGATAGACACAGAAGAGGTATATATGTGGCGACCAGGAACAGCCCTTCCCCGACCGGCTATCGTTTTTTGTAGTAGCAGAAAGGCCTGCGAAATACTGTGTAAGATCCTTGAGTCAGATCATCCTGGAAAAGTTTTATTTTATCACGCTGGCCTTGATCGTGAAGAAAAAACACGGCGAGAAAAGTGGTTCTTTGATAGTTCCGACGGGATATTAGTTAGCACAACTGCCTACGGTATGGGAGTTGATAAACAAAACATCCGTAGCGTTATTCACAGGGACTTGCCTCAATCAATTGAATCATTTTTACAGGAGGCTGGACGCGGAGGCCGCGATAGAAAATGCAGCCAGGCAATTCTGCTGGTTGGCCCCGGTGACATTCATTTGCATGCAAACAAATATAATGATTTTTCTGAGGCTCGAAAAAATGAATTAATTAGCTGGATTTATGAAGAAGGTTGTTTGAGAGCTGGTTTATTACAAAGAATGGGCATTCAAGAAACCGCTTGTTTCGGTTGTAGTGTGTGCCATCCTGATCCGCCGCTTGAGAAAAATTCATATTGGTCCCGCATGAAGCACCTTTGCAAAGAACTGGTTGGCAAGCGAAATCAATGGGTAATACAGGCTGCTGCCCAAAGAATTTGTGAAGAATATTTCTGGGATTCTTGCTGTATTCCTACGAAAAGAATTTCGCAACTTCCTGCTATGCCGGAATGGGATGTTTTTTCGACCGAAAAATTCCTTCAGGATATTTCAAAACTCTCGCAGGCTGAGTGCTCACTTTTTTGCCGTTTACTTGGAATTTCCACAGTTCAAGTCAAAGATTCTAGTTAGCCGGGAATACTGTGGGCCATTACTAAATGCAAGGTACTCTTGGTAAGCATATCGGCTATCTCAAATTGCCTTTCCGAACTGAGATCGGATTCGAGCAAAGCATGAAAACGACCTTCAAATCCTTCTGGCAATTCAGCTAATTGATATAATTGACGAAGAATTCCACGGGCAGATGGTTCGAATGTTCTGTTTATTGCAAATAATGCGCTGCAAAGACCACGGGCGAAACCTGCCAAGGCTATACGCTGAAAAATTGGATCGTTGCGATAAACTGCAGCACCAAAATCAGCAAGATGATGCTCGACACGGCGCATAAAAAACTCTACCAGCATATTCCAAACCGTTCCATCAATTGAAAGCAGACTATTTTGGAGCTGTTCAAACCAACCGCTGGCTGAATACAATAATACCGATTCGGCCACGCGAAACATAGGATAGGTACCTTCTTCTCTACTTATATAGCGAATCAAGGCATTTGCATCATTTGCCGCAGGAGGATCGATTACATTTTTGTAATCAACTCTTACTGGGATATTATCAACAAGAAATCGATCTTTGTTATGAAAAAGAGAACTCTCAAAAGCTCCGGCAAAATAAAACGCCTGCAGTCGGGCATCTGCGTCTGGTATTGTTTCTGTTGTATACACATCAAACCGAATAAAAAAATACGGATCAAGCACATCATCTTCGCCTGGAATATATGTAACAGCTTCAACTCCTGACCAAGATTGTAAGACAGATGACACACGATCAATTGTTGATTGAACCTGTTTTTGCATGATGATTCCCCCCGCAAATTAGTATATCATGATTTATTATGCAGGCAAAGAGCGTAGAGTGGATACTACTTCCGAATGGAAATTTGACCGCGTCGTTGCAAAAGATCCGGCAAAGCTATAATCAATATGCTATTAGCTCGGATAGTGCTGTAGTTGTTTGGCGTTTTCCACCTCATGTTCGTTTGGGTTCTATGAGTATTGAGTCAGATGTATTCAAGAAAGAGAACATCTTCATTAACCCTACTATAAGAAGCTCTGGTGCACCGCCTTTAAAAATTAAAGATGCCTTTGTTTATGGCGTTGAATTGGGCTTCACTATTGAGCCAGATTCCGCACTTTCCAGAATTCAATCATTGCTAGAAAAAGAATACTCATCGTTTTCTGCATCTTTCAGCTCTATTTCTTCGAAGGAACCTCCTTTTTTGTACGGCGGACAATTGATGGGAAACAAATCACTTTTCTCGGCTGAAAAAATAAACAGGATAAAAAAAGATTTGTGCGGTGAATTCTATGCAACGCGAGGATGGAAGTTGGCCTGTATTTCTAATATCGACCTCCGTCCCCATCAAACTGTCTGGCAGTTCCACTATCAGGCACCTTTGCGTATTCTCACAATTTCAGAAACATAGTAACCTACGGTTATGAATCATATTCAACTTGAAATTCTTGAGCAAAGAGAAGCAGCTCACGAGTATTTTGAAATGACCTTACGGTGGCCAAAGGAAATTGATGGACCAATACCTGGCCAATTTTTCACGGTACGTACTTCTTCGGGACCAGCGCCTTTGTTACGAAGACCATTTGCATTTTCAGCCTTCGATGAAATTAAATCCACGGTTCGGTTTTTATACCAAAGACGCGGATCTGCCACACATCTTCTTGCTGGAATGGTAAAAGGAGATTTTCTAGATATTTTAGCCCCCTTGGGCACAGCCTTTCCACTAGAGAAATATTTGGTTCAAGACAAACGCCCTTTATTGATTGCAGGCGGAGTTGGTACAGGACCAATGTTATAT
>CAYNNU010000152.1:0-5412 GCA_964398645.1 uncultured Spirochaeta sp. | reverse complement strand
CGATATCTACACCAGGTGTTTCATTCTTTCGGCGTCCCTGCCGTCATGATACCGGACTACTCTGAAACACTGGACGGGGGACTTTGGCGCTCATATACCCCGCTACCCCCGGGGGGCACAACTCTTACTCAAATACGAAGTACTGCCCGCAGCACCGCAAGCATAGAGTTCGGCCACTTACTCGTTGATGAAGAAAACAGCGCCGGAAGTATTTTGGAAAAAGAATATGGCGTGCCCCTTTACAGCCTTGGACTCCCTATCGGAATACGTGCAACCGATTTATTCATGTCTGTAATGCGTGAGATTTCTGGGAAACCAATGCCAGAAATATTTAATCAAAACAGAGCCCGCTTAGCTGACTCATACGCAGATGGTCACAAATATGTGTTTGGAAAAAAAGCCGTAATTTTTGGGGAAGAAGACTTCGTGATATCTCTCGCTGCCTTCCTGCAGGAAATTGGAATGATTCCAGCAGTCGTTGGTAGCGGAGGCCATTCGGGCAACTTGAAGAAAATGCTTCAGCAACAAATTGGGGATGCCGGCTGCAATAAAATTGAAATACTTGATGATTCTGACTTTGATGAAATCGAGCGCGCTGCTTCCCAAACAAGAATTGACATCGTTATCGGCCACAGCAAGGGCTATAAAATGTCAAAAAAACTAAACGTACCGCATGTCCGGGTAGGTTTTCCAATCCACGATCGTTTTGGAGGACAACGCTTCCGGTGCATGGGCTACGACGGAACCCAGCGATTATTTGACAGCCTAGTCAATGCACTGTTGGAAAAAGCACAAAGTGAAAACCCTGTTGGGTATACCTATTTGTAAAATAATAAGGAGAAATTAATGGGCACTATAAACTTACATACACACCCCTGCTTCGATCCAAAGGCAAGGCATACGTATTCCAGAATTCATGTCCCTGTAGCTCCAAGATGTAACGTTCAATGTAATTACTGCAATCGAAAATATGATTGCATGAACGAAAGCCGTCCCGGTGTTTCATCAGGAGTTCTCAAACCCCGTCAAGCATTGGAGTATATTCAGTCAAATATCGGAAGAGTAAAAAATCTAAGCGTTGTTGGCATAGCAGGCCCTGGGGATCCCATGGCAAACCCGGATGAAACCCTTGAAACCTTTCGTTTGATAAGAAAAGAATTTCCAGAGCTCTTGTTATGTCTGGCAACAAATGGTCTAAATCTTCCGCCCTACCTTGATGAACTTCAAAACCTGCAAGTAAGTCATGTTACGGTAACGGTAAACGCAGTTGATGCAAGAATAAGCAAAGACATATATGCATGGATGCGGTACGGGCGCCGTTCACACAATGGACAGGAAGCTGCAGAATACCTACTTGAACAACAAAAAACGGCTATTGCTGGACTATCCGAGCGAGGAATAATCGCCAAAGTAAATTGTATTTTGATGCCAGGTGTGAATGATCATCATATTTCCTCGGTGGCCGAAACAGTAGCAGGCTTGGGCGCACACGTTCTTAATGTAATGCCGCTTATGCCTGTATCCAACACTCCTTTCTTTGAACTTGGCGCTCCTGATGATGATCTAGTCCAAAACACCCGCACGGCAGCCAGCAAATGGTTGCCACAAATGAGACATTGCTCCCGCTGCCGCGCCGATGCAGCAGGACTCATAGGCCAGGAAAACTCATTCGATGTACTAGGCGAAATCCGAAAATTCCAAAAAATGGGAAAGGAAATCTCCATTCAAAAGAATTCCGCCCGGCCACACATTGCAGTAACGAGCCGGGAAGATATGCTGGTAAACCTTCACCTCGGCGAAGCTAGCCGTATCAGCATTTTTTCAGAAACTGATACCGGAGAATGGCAGCTTCTTGAACATCGATTAACACCGCCATCAGGATATGGGGATAAGCGCTGGAAACTTTTAGGAGAAAGCCTAACCGACTGCCAAGCATTATTTGTTGCAAGCGCAGGACAACGCCCTATACAGGTATTACAGGATTTCGGTCTGCCAGTCTTCAAAGTTGAAGGCTTAATCTCAGATATTTGCAAAACCCTCAGCAGTAATGGTTCACTAGAACGCTATCACCGCAATGAAGCTCATGCATGTGGCGTTGCTTGCAGCGGCACCGGTGCGGGTTGCGGTTAATAAAAGGAGATACAAAATGCAAAAACCATCGAAACACTTATTTGTCTGTGCAAGCTTCAGGGCAACCGGCGAACCTCAGGGCGTATGCCACAAGAAAGGTGCCAGCGGGCTGCTTCCCTATCTTTCAGGCGAACTTGCCGACCGGGGCTTATCGGATATAGCCGTTACATCGACAGGCTGTTTACAGCTATGCGACAAAGGCCCAGTGCTTGTGCTGTACCCGGACAATATCTGGTACGGAGGCGTAGATGAGGATGGCATAGATGCCATTCTGGATGCCATCGAAGACGGCGGCTATGCAGATGATTACCTGATCGAATAAAGCGGAGAAGAGCATGTCAATATATGCAGCACGACAATTTTTACGAATAGCAAAAACTGACAAGAAACTACGCACAAACCTGAATGGCTGCATGACAGTTTCTGAATTGAACAACATATTAGAAGCACATCAGCTTCTTTTTTCTGCAGCGGATTTAGAAGAAGCTTGGTATAAGGGATTAACGCATTGCCAGACAGAATCAGAGGCACTCAAAATGCGGGAAATCGTCATTTGGTTTCAAATGCTTGTAACCCATTTGCAGGAGGAAAAATGACGTACAACAGCCATACCATCAAGAATCCAGTTCTATTGGTAAAAAAATATTTGAAAATATTTTTCCTGCTAACATTGATAATTCTAATGCTAGCAACTTGCAATAGCCCTGAGAACAAACACAGCATAACCATAGGGGCGGCGGCCAGTTTAGGGCCAGCGTTACAGGAAATATCAGCTTTGTATCACAGCACGTTTCCCGAGCGTACTATCTTGTTAGATTTGGCAAGCTCAGGAACCATAGTGAGGCAAATAGAACAGGGAGCACCGATTGACCTGTTTTTTTCCGCAGCTGAAAGCAAAATGCAAATTTTAGAAAATCAGGATCTACTACTCGATGGTTCTCGGCAAACTGTTTTGCAGAACTCCTTGGTACTTGTTGTTCCAGCGGACAACGAACAGGAATTCACCTCCATTACGGCAGCACTTTTCAATATTGAGGGTAAACTTGCTATCGGAGAGCCGGAGAGTGTTCCTGCCGGAAGCTATGCTAGGCAATGGTTACGAAGTCTAGGAATTTGGGAATCCATCCAGGAGCGTTGTGTCTATACATCCACCGTAAGACAAGCACTCGTATACACAGAACGTGGCGAAACAGCAGCTGGCATCATCTACGGAAGCGATGCTGCCGGTTCACTTGCCGTTAGAATTGTTGCAATTGCTGCATCCGATAAGACTGATCCAATCACATACCCGCTTGCAATCACAAGACAATCTGAAAAACGGTGTGAAGCAGAGGCCTTTATTAACTGGTTACTACACGAAGAATCAGCAAGAAAGATTTTTGAAAATCATGGCTTTATTTGGAGCCCGGAATGACTGCAATACTAGCAGATATCAATTGGTCACCACTTTGGATTTCTTTGCGAGCAGCCACCATGGCAACATCACTTGCTCTGCTAACCGGTGTTCCAGCCGCCTATTGGATATCTAAAATTCAACGTCCTTGGCGTTGGATATTTGACGGTTTTTTTACCTTGCCAATGGTTTTACCGCCAACTGTTCTCGGATTTTTCCTTCTCATGTTTTTGGGCCGACAAAGCCCCATCGGTCTTTTCCTTGAATCTATCGGACAGCGGATCGTTTTCAATTGGCAGGCTACAGTTATTGCAGCAACACTTGTTGCCTTCCCTCTCATTTACCGAACATTCTTGAGCTCCTTACAACAAATTGACACTAATCTAATATTTGCAGGGAGAACACTTGGCCTTGGTGACTTTGAAATTTTTTTTCGAATCATTCTTCCTCTTTGTATACCCGGCATTGCCACAGGAGCAATATTAGGATTTGCCCGGGCACTTGGAGAATTTGGAGCAAGCCTAATGCTGGCTGGTAATATTCCAGGCCAAACACAAACCATGCCAATGGCAGTTTTCTTCTCTGCCGAGGCAGGGAGAATGGACATAGCATTATTTTGGGTACTACTCATTACTGCAATATCCTTAATCGTCGTTTTCCTAATAAACGCGATGAACAATCTACCTAAGCAGGAACACTATGCTTGAGATTTCAATTCGTAAAAAAGTGCCCGGCTTTCAACTAGACATCGAATTTTCCTGTGTGCGAGGTGAAGTTACAGGCTTGCTTGGGGCATCGGGAAGCGGTAAAAGCATGACTCTTCGTTGCCTAGCCGGTCTAGAAAAGCCCGATGAAGGCCGTATCCGCATTGATGGTAAAACCCTTTTTGATTCCAATGTTGGAATTGATATCCCCTCTCGCAAAAGAAAATGCGGATTTCTTTTTCAGCACTATGCCCTCTTTCCCCATTTAACAGTACAGCAAAATATGGCAATGGGATTATCTTTACTTGCTCGTAAAAACTCTCTTTCCAAAGAGCAAAAAACGAAAATTATTCAGAACACAATAGACCAACTTGATCTGAATGGCCTGGCAGATAAATACCCAAAGCAACTCAGCGGAGGACAGCAACAGCGAGCAGCACTCGGTCGAATGCTACTGAGCAAACCCCAATCAATCTTACTTGACGAACCATTTTCGGCATTGGACAGTTTCCTACGCCGGCGCATAGAATTTGATTTGCGCAAAGCACTCAGTGCCTTCAATGGCTACTTAATCTTTGTTTCCCATGACAGAGATGAGATATTCCGTATGTGCAATAAATTGGTAGTATTAAATAATGGTTGCGTGGAAGCAACCGGCGACCGCCAGCACGTCTTCCATGAGCCAGCTTCAATTGCTGTCGCACGAATGACTGGCTGTCAAAATATCGCCGCGGCTATTCCACTAAGCCCAAAAACAATTGGGGTTCCAGCTTGGGGCTTATCTCTGACCACGAAGACGCCAGTTTCTCCTGATATCACCCATGTAGGCATTCGTGCCCATTTTATTCGGCCCCCAAAGGAAAATGAGCATATCAACGTATTTGACTTTTCTATTGTTGAAGACCCCCAAGCACCTTTTTCCCGCAGCGAATATCTTTTTGTTAAACATCCTGCTGGCCTTGGCGGCCTTGCCAACGGAAAGCACGAGTGTCTGCTTCGAGAACAACCTGGCTACTGTCTCGGAACTAAACAAAATAAAAATTCTTGCTTATGCCTTCCACCGGAAAAGCTCTATCTATTCAGTTCGTAATCTCTCCACCTACACAATGAATATGCGCCACTTGACGTAATACCTTAATTCATGTGATGCTCAGCTATCTGCTTGAATACTTCAGTTTTCAGCGT
>CAYNNU010000151.1:0-5461 GCA_964398645.1 uncultured Spirochaeta sp. | reverse complement strand
ACCGAAGAACGCTCAACTGCAGTATATGTTGATGGCCGACCTGCAATACAGATCGAAGTCCTCAACGAGAGCGATACCAATACTGTACAAATAGCAGAACTTGTACGGGCCGCATTGCCGGAAATCAATGAAGAACTGCCGGAAGGGGTTTCTGTCCAGATTTTATATGATGAAACCACCTACATAAAATCCGTACTAAACCAGGTATATGCGTCTGCTTGGCAGGGTATTTTACTTGCCATGCTGGTTCTCTTTGTTTTCCTGCGCAACTGGCGAACAACCTTTATCATAGGTATTTCAATACCAATTTCCATTATCATTACCCTGATGTTCATGTTCTTCTTCGACATTACCCTGAATATGATTTCATTAACCGGATTGGTTCTGGGTCTTGGCATGATTGTAGACAACTCAATCGTAATTCTGGAAAACATATATAAATATCGTGAACGTGGAGCAAAACTACACCCAGCAGCAGTTTTAGGATCAAAAGAAATGATCACCTCCATAGTTGCTTCAACCCTGACAACCCTCAGCGTCTTTATTCCCATGATTATCTGGCAGGATGACCTGCAAATGCTGGGCCAAATATTCAGCGATCTCATCTTTACGGTCGTAATTGCATTATCAGTATCACTCGTAATAGCCGTTACCATTGTGCCGGCATTAAGTGCCAATTTCATCGGTATCTTCACGAAAACCCAACGCCCGATAAAAAACCGTTTTCTGAAAAAAATGGATGCCACTGGTGAAAAAATTCTTACAAAGATTGAAGATGCTTACGCGGCTGCTTTACGTTTTACCCTGGGCAACAAGGCTTTAGTACTCACTTTTGTTGTAACAATTTTGATTCTATCAATAGCAAGCTTTTCCCAAATGGGCTTTAACTTTGCGCCTCAGGGGACATCCGATGATTCGGTTAAAATCCGTCTGTCTATGCCGGTAGGAACAACAATTGACCGTACTGAAGAAACCCTCCTGCAAATAAAAGAAATTGTAGAAGAGAACGTAGAAGGCTATGAAAATATCATCCTTTCGATTGGCGGCAGCCGCAGAGGCAACAGCTCCGGCGGATCGATAGAAATCAAGCTCCCTCAGCCGGATGAACAAATCATGAGCGCTTCTGAGGTAAAAAATGCTTTGCGACCCTTCATTTCTTCCTTTCCCGATGCAGAGCTAACCTTTTCCGCCGGGCGGGGATTTAATTCAGGATCTGCCCTGGATGTAGCCGTCGCATCCGATAACCTAGATCTTGCCTTTGAAACCGCATCTCAAATCAAAGCCATTATCCAGGCCCAAATTCCAGCGGCCCAAAACGTGGAAACAGACCTAGACGAAGGGACCCCTGAGTACCGAATAATCATTAACAAGGACCGGGCAGCAATGTACGGTCTCACTGTGCGGACGGTGGCCAACACAATCAATGAACTGGTAGATGGCAGCACGCCTACTAGCTATTGGGATGAAGCAACGGAGCTTGATGTCATAGTTCAATTGCGCGATGAAGATCGAACCACTATCCCGGATTTGGACTCCCTTTTCATACGAACCGGAACTGGTCAGCGAATTGCGCTTTCCAACCTTGCTTCATATGAATTATCACGCGGGCCACAAAGCATAAACCGAGAAAATGAGACACGCGTAGTCCATGTGACCGCTGACGTTGCCACCGGCTCCGCCGCCACTGACATTATGCCCATGATTGAAAATGCCGTTCTTGCAAACCTTGTCCTTCCCGATGGGGTTAGTTTGACGTTTGGCGGAGAAACAAGCAATATTCAGGAACTCGTTGCGCCTTTGATTACTGTATTTGCAGTCGCTATTCTATTGATCTTTGGCGTAATGGCCAGTCAGTTTGAATCCCTATCCGACCCTTTCATCATTTTCTTCTCCATCCCTCTATTGATAATCGGGGTAACGGCTATTTATTCCATAACCGGCGAGCCATTAAGTCTTTTTTCCATTATCGGGATGGTGGTGCTTTCAGGAATCGTCGTAAACAATGGCATCGTTTTGGTTGACTACACCAATTTACTAAGAAAGCGGGGAACCTCAGTACATGCTGCTATTCTGGAAGCTGGACACAGCCGCCTTCGCCCAGTACTGATGACAAGCCTAACGACAATTCTCGGCATGGTACCGCTGGCATTTTTCCCCGGCGAAGGAACAGAAATGATCCGTCCAATCGGGCAAACAATTGTCGGCGGCTTGGCCGCCAGCACGTTTATCACCCTATTTGTGACCCCTATTATTTACACGATTGTTAACCGCGGTCGCAAAACAAGCGCAAAAGCCGCAATTGAAGGAGAGAAAGCATGAAACGAATAGAAATAATCGCTAACCAGGCCATAGAAGAGGAAATCATTGACCTGCTGACAGATATAGGCTACGGCGAATCATTCACCTACCTCCACCCGGTATTCGGCCGCGGCGAAGACAAGCGCCGCGAAGGCTCCGCCGTTTGGCCGGAAACAAACACCCAATTCATTATCTATATGACGGACCCTGACGGGGAAAAAGCACTGGAAAAAATCGATGCGCTAAAAAAAGACTTTCCCCGTGAGGGCATCAAACGCTGGAGCATATCAGCTGATGATGATTAATCCAAATCAATCCCGTATTGTTGTGAAATCTGGGCCTGCACTTCCACCGACCGGAAAACCTGCTGATTCCCCTCCGGCGGCTCAGTAAAAAACTGAACAAATAAACGCACCCGCGGTTTTCTGCTTACATTTTCTTCCGAAGCATCGCCGGAAATACTTTGCACCTGCGGTGCCGACCCTTTGCGCTCAACGCTCCGAACTTCTATTTCATCCTCCGGTGTATACGTACGCCGAACAGATTCCCAGGAATCCTGATCTGTAAGCACAAAGAACTCGAAGCCTTCCCGCTCACACAAAACAGCGGCCCGCAACAAGGCAAAATCCTGCGCGCGCCGCATACTTGTATACCCATTCCCCTGGAAAAAAACCTCATACCGATCAGCGGCCAGCCGCTCTTCTTCAAAACCACCGGGTGCGCTAATCGGCTTAAAAGGGGTTGCACAGCCAAAACTACTAGCCAGCAATAACACTACAAAAAAACCAAAGATGTACGATTTGTGTATTCTCATGAACCAGAAATATACACCATCGCTACAAAAAAACAATTATTTTGTGTATTAGACTGGCAGAAAAGCTTACTCAACCATGCTGTAGTGATAGCGTTGTCCATCTGCTGTAATGGTAAACACAGCTCCCATATTTGCTTGAGAAAAGCCACTAACTTCCCAGGAGAGGGAGGTAATTGCTCCGCCGGAAAGGGTCAAATCTGCTTCCAGGCTAGCAGCCATGCCGCCATTTTCTTCAGTTCCCACAATACTGCCGCTCATTGATACATAGCCGTATGTTTCTGTTAATCCCAACTCCAAAAAATTGGCATTAGTAAAAATCAAGGTTTCTTCCTGCTGCACAACGCCTGCCGGTGGCTGACCAAAACTAGCCATCATTGCAGATGTAAAATAGGCAGAAAAACTAATCTCGAATGCCTCCCGCACAGAATCCGGCAATGGCTCCATAGAATTCTGCGCCGCCAAAGGCCCAGCAATCAAAACAGCAAACACACAAACCAACAAAAGTAAAACCTTCTTCATATATACCTCCTGCCTCCCCGCCAATGCAAGAAAACGTTTTCCATGATTGTATTATGCCTCTATGCAAAAAACCAGCCTCACACTACAAAATCCGCGAAATATTGCCTTACATTGCTTCCTGTTGGACAGATAATCCGGAAGCATCTATACTTTGGTGTATGGAAATTACGGAAACCTTGCAGCTCAGCCAGGAAGAGCAGAACTTGCTGGCCATGCACAGTGCCCTCAATGTTCTCAATGTTATTCTGTTTGAGCTATACTCTTTGCGAAACACCTACGGTAATCACCCTTCTGCCGAAACCATAGAAATGCGCCTGCATAAAGCGGCAGAATCCCTATCCGACAGCACCGCTTCCGGCGCCCTTATGAAAAACATCGAAGACTTCATCGGTCAAGGGATTGATCTCCTGCAAGACTGGCAAAAAGATCTTGCCAGCCAAGGCAAAAGCATGACGGAATTTGACCAATCGATGGATAATCTTGAGTCTATTTTCGATATTCTGCGTGTTCGTGCCCGTGAACTGGCCGCCCGCATCAACGATCCAGATGCTTGGGTAGTTTTCCCGATCAATGAACTTCTGCACAATTATCTAAACGTCTTTATGGCGATTGAAAAGAACAGCAAAGGAAGGTATCGCATTGTGTACAACCTGGCAGAACACGACGAGGCTGCCTACTTGGTAAATCTGAACATAACAAGTCACAATGGAAAAAGCGTAAAGATGCCGGCAGTTATGCAGGATATCCTGCGCGACCTGCTGGCAAATGCCCGCAAGTACACCAAGCCTGGGGGCAGAATCGAAGCAGGGCTCTACGACAGCGGCACCGAACTTCGCCTTGCTGTTTCGGATTCCGGCCACGGGATACCCACCGAAGAAATCCCGAAAGTGGTACACTTTGGCGAACGTAGCAGCAATGCCTGTGCACCAACCCGCGGTGGCGGATTTGGTCTTACAAAAGCGTATTTCTACACCAAGCATTTTGGTGGCCGCATGTATATAGAATCTGAACTTGAACAAGGAACACAAATTTTTATTCACCTGCCGTATACAGCACATGAGAATAATTGATACAGCGCGAATAATTACATCCTGTTCTTCTCTTTTAGTGAACGCTGCAATGAAAGTTGAAATGCGCGATCGGAAAAATATCCCCCAGGAGCAAAACTTCCTGATTGCTTCAAATCACCGATCAATCCTTGACCCCTTCATCATCAACCGCTGTTTGCATACTCCGGTACGCTGGATGGGGGCAAATTTCATGAACGATATCCCCATTATCCGTGGGCTTTCCCGACTAGCCGGAACAATCAGCGCCCCGGCTGCGGGCAATATGGCCCGCGAGGCAATAAAGAAAATATTTGCCCTGCCCCCGAACATCCCTCTCGGAATATTCCCCGAGGGCTATGAACCACTCATTAATATGAGAGCCCCTCTTCCACTTTGTTCTTTTCACCGCGGATTTGCCTATATTGCCGCGCGCACGGCAAAACCCATACTGCCGATTTCAATCATTCCAATACACGAATATCCTGTGGAGTACCCCTTTCCCATAAGTATCCGAAAATTATTTATTCCGCACAAAGAATTATGCGAACTAAAAACTCGTATTACCTATAAAAAAGTGGCTGTTGTTTTTCATCCACCTGTACCTCCACCAAATCGTTCCGCATCCCGCAGCGAACTATTAGATTTTGGCAGCCATATTCAGGTCATAGTATCAAAACCACTAGAAGCCTATTTTTTGGAGAGTCAGGATGAACACAAATAGCATGAAGGAAAAAAAAGCCAAGTTCAATGAGCTGTTCCCGCCGAATAAAGGCTATGAATA
>CAYNNU010000150.1:0-5493 GCA_964398645.1 uncultured Spirochaeta sp. | reverse complement strand
TTCCAACATCCCATCATCATTGTAGGAGTAAAATATTTCCCTTCCACTGTAATCTGATAATGAAACCAATAAGCCGTCTTGCCACTCAATATCCAAGGTCTTTCCAGTATCATCCGATAGACCGACAATTTGCGTTCCATTTTGGTATTCAAAATTCACCGAATTACCGCTGCTATCATATATTTCAGTTAAACGGCCATAGCAATCAAAAACCCGAAATAAGCCATCACCAAAACTATGCTCATAGCTGCCATCTGCAAGCACACACAAACTTCCTGCCTGAGACGAACAGGCTTCTGCATCACCAATCCACTGTTCTTGTACCGGCACAGAAAAGCGGAAAGCACGACCGTATTCATCAAGCAGCACAATATATTCAGGGCCAAGGTTCATATAGGGTTCGGAAGAATCAAGCTGCCTTGTATATTGATTTAGCCTGGAATTTTGCTCTGATACCAGTGCCCGCAATTGCATATCTTCATATCGTTTCTCTGCTTGCATGAATTGCCGCAGGGCTTCATCCATCAATAATTGCAATCTTTCCTGTTCATTTTGAATACACACAAGTAGTCCATCTATTCGGCTCGCAGCCTCCCTAGCACCTTCCCGAATTGTTAGGGGCATAAGATCGTGATCTGCTATCAAAACAAGCTGCGTTTGATCGGCTAAGAGCTTTTTTTTTTGCTCTTGCAAAGCATCTTGCGCAATTGCCAATTCATTTGTTGCACTCGCGACCATTTCCTGTAGTTCTTTTAACTGCTGCTTCTGTACTACGGCAGCATCCAAGCAATCGTTATCCACACCCCGAATAATTTTCATATCTAATGAACTGATCCAAGCAGGACCTAAACTGCCTACATTTTTCGACTTACTCCGATAGGTACGAAATAGAGGAAAATCAACAACAGAGAATGGAATATGAATATCACTTTGTACACTGATAAATTCTCCAGTGGCCGGATTAACGGGATCTCCAATTGGCGGCACAAAGTACTCTTTTTCTAATTTATCACATGAATCAATAAACATTTTTTGTTCTTCATCATAGCCAACATGTAATAATTCAGCTTCCTGAGCACTATCAGCAACTGTTTCAGGAATACACACCAACAATTCACTAGCAAGGGAGCTTGTTTCTAGTACTTCCTTTTGAATTTTTTCAACCTGTTCCTTACTGTATTCGTCGATTGCCTTTTGCACAGATTGTTCAACACCAGGTATTTTAATTGCACTATTTGTATCTCCTCCAGCACTAAATGGATCCGATTTTTTCGGACCCTTAGTCTTTATACCACCGGAAGAGTATGACCCGCCGGATGATTTTGTCCTTGTGCTACCCCCACTTCCACCTGATGATCCGGATTTTGCTGATTTTCCAGATTTTCCTATGCTCATTTGGTACGTTTTTCCAGTTGCCGAGTATCCTACCGCATACTGAGAAAAAGCAGGAAAAAGAATGAGAACTGCCAAAAAAGCAGCCACACGCATCGTCTTGTTTCGATAAGTTTTCATTTCCACCTCCGTAAATAATTAATGCTGATACCACATTGATTTCAGCAAACCACCAGTAACCGGCGGCCATAACGAGTTTTCAATAAATTGCAAGGAATAATCTTCTAAACCACTAGAATCAGAATAGGCTTGAGAATGCGGTAGCAATGCTGCACCATTACTATCTAGTGGTACAAAGTGGATTGCTATTCCCCCTGCATCGGGGTTTCCATTTGAAGAACAATATTGAAGAACAACCGCATCCATAATTGCAACTAAGACAGCAAAAGAAGCACGAGTAAGAATTGGAAAACGACTGCGTAAGACGACCGCCGCATTATACATATCAATATTCAAGTCGCCTGGAACCGTAAAAAAACTTTCAACATCATATAAAAGACAGGGGCGCAGTATTTGCTGTATCTCCTGCTCTGTGAAAGAATCCATTATTAGATGACACAGACTATTCCACCTTTGGTTCAATGCTTCTAACTGGCTCAAATCAACCACTGAAAAAGCAGCCTTTTCATAGCCACCACATGAATCAACAAATTGAGTAAATAATACGTTTGCAAGCTCAAAGGGGCTTGTAGCGTTTACTGTACGCAAAGCTTCAGCAAACTGTGCATAATCCCAGCCGGGCGATGCTAATACGTCTTGTGAACCAACAGCATATTCAGCTAAATCCCGAATTTCGAAGAGGGTTTCCATCATCATGGCGGAACAACATTCAAAGGCCACAACAGCCCATATCGATGATGATATGCGCGGCAACTCGGCTAAAGCATCCGCTAACTGGGCCGTGTATAAGGCGTCAGTAGCACCATCATCAAAAGAGGTTGCCCGAAATAAAGACAATCCTGCTGAATCAGAAGTGCTGCCGCCAAAGCGCCAACCCGAACCATGCCCCCAGATGATTATTCCATACTGCTCGGCTGGATAATGCGATACAGAATAGCGAATAAAGGCCTTTAGACTTTCAGGATTCCCCATATTTACAGGTACAGGACCATTTTCTACCAATCCCAATTCGGGCAGTGGCAATGCGGGTGATGTAATTGATCCATAGTTCACTTCTGCTGCAGTATTCACCAGATAGAGTTGTGCTCCACAAGGGCGATCCAGCAAAACCAGTATGCTAATATTTGGCAATATTAGACCTGAAGATTCCAATGCCCGCATATCTTCAAGCGCATAGGGTTCCAACTCATTATCTGCTGACATATAAATTAGTAACGTTAACTCACGGCCGGCATTTCGCCCAAAAATGGAATCAAGTTGATACGGAAGAAGACAACTTGTGGTAATTGTAATCAAAATCAGCAAAAAAACAGGAGCAACATTTCTATTGCACTTTGCGTTATTGATATTCATGGCAAAGGCACCCTGATCATTCCGTTGTGCAATGGATATTCATAGCGCCCGTAGATATCTATCCAGTCTTTGCATCCATCAAAGGAAATTTTCCGTATGCAAAAGTTTTCAACTGCAATATCATCTTTGGGTAGATACCAAAAGTATTTGTCCAAAGGCACAATCAGTTCCCTTGCGGTACCTGATGGAATAGAAAAATCACTCTTAAAGGAAAACAAATTATTCCAGCCATCTGGCAGAGGATTATCTAGGGGATCAAAAAGAGCGAAGCTAACTTCCAAGGAATTCAAATCATTTTGTCCTGAATTATACAAGCAGACTGTCAGACCGATTACACTTTCAGCAGTACTGTAGGGACCGACATATACATCTATGCTTTGAATAAGTATTTCCGGCGGTTCCAAAAAAGGCACAACACCGCAAGCGGTTAATTGGCTAATTGATAGATATACATAAAGTAGCCACCGTTGCGTATTACATCTAAATGATAAAAAACCCATACTGTCCCCTGCATATAGATACCGAAAACAGCTTGATAAAATTCGACTCTTGAAAGAATAATCTATAAAAAGTGGATACTCCCGACTTGTCATGCTGCACCACGAGGGTTATGATACCGGCATGGTTGATATCAAGCACTTGAAAGAAAATCTGCAAATACACAAAGATAATATTGCAGCACGAAGTATGACGGCCAATCCCGAAAAAGCCTTAAAACTATATGAAAATCGAAACAGCATCCAAACCCGACTCGATGAACTTCGGCGCGAGCGCAATGAAAACGCAGCCAAGATGAAAGGAAAGCTGGAAGCCGACTTGCGCAATCAACTGATTGAACAAGGGAAAAAACTCAAACAGGAAATCCCGGCCGCCGAAGAAGAATTCCGCCGCCTCAATGAAGAAATGATGCAGGAATTAGAACGAATCCCAAATCTTGCACACCCGGATGCCCCGATTGGGAAAGAAGAAAAAGACAATCTGCAATTGCGCAGCTGGGGCGATATCCCTCAGTTTTCTTTCCCACCCAAAGACCATGTCGAACTGGCAACTGAGCTTGATTTAATTGATTTTGAAACGGCAGCAAAGGTTTCCGGCGCAAAATTTTACTACTTAAAGAATGAAGCGGTTATTCTTGAACTTGCTCTTATTCGCTTTGCCTTGGACCGCCTAAAAAATCACGGATTTATCCCAATGATTACTCCGGACATCGCCCGGGAAGAAATCGCAGCAGGAATTGGTTTTCAACCCCGCGGCGAAGAAAGCAACATCTATACCATTGAAGGTACCGGAACCTGCCTGATTGGAACTGCAGAAATTACCCTTGGCGGATATAATGCTGATACAGTTTTGGATGCCGAACAATTACCATTACGGCTAGCCGGTGTTTCACACTGTTTCCGCCGAGAAGCCGGAGCAGCAGGTCAATTTAGTAAAGGGCTATACCGTGTTCACCAGTTTTCCAAGGTTGAAATGTTTGTAAGCACCACTCCTGAAGATAGCGAAGCTGAACACCAACGTTTATGTTCTATCGAAGAAGAAATTTTTCAGGCCTTGGAAATCCCCTACCGAGTCGTGGATACATGTACCGGCGACCTTGGAGCCCCGGCCTACCGAAAATTTGATTTGGAAGCTTGGATGCCCGGCCGTGGTGAACATGGCGACTGGGGAGAAGTAACTAGCACAAGTAACTGTACCGACTTTCAGGCGCGAAGACTCAACGCACGCTTCAAGACAGCTGATGAAAAGCCCCGCCTTGTTCATATGCTCAACGGGACCGCTATCGCGATTTCACGGGCAATAGTTGCTATCTTAGAAAATTTCCAACAGGAAGATGGTTCAATTGTGATGCCAAAGGCACTAATTCCATATACCGGCTTTGACCGCATCCCCAGTCGCAAAAGTTAAGATGGAAAGCAGCCTCCCCCGCATTATTGCAGAAATTGGCACAGCTCATCAGGGTGATATTCAAAAGGCAGAAGAGCTTATTCAGGCCGCAGCTGAATCAGGGGCAGATTATGCCAAGTTCCAAACGGTATTCGCAGATGAAATTGTCCCTGCCAATGTTGGGAACCTGCAACTGCCAGGAGGGACTGTCCCTCTCTATGATCGATTCAAGCAATTGGAGAAAGATGCTGACTTCTACCAGCAACTTCAGCAAATTTGCCAAAAACATGACATCGAATTTCTTTCCAGCCCATTCGGAATAAAAAGCGCTCGTATTCTGCGTGGCATTTCAGTATCTGCAATTAAAGTCGCCAGCCCGGAATTAAACCATATCGAACTTTTGCAGGAAGTACGGGAATATGATGTTCCAATAATTCTTTCTAGCGGTGTTTCCCAATTATCCGACATTGAATTAGCCGTACAGACAATTTCGCAAGCCAAAAAATGCACCCCACCAATCTTTCTCTTGCACTGCATAACTGCCTATCCTGCTCCCGAACAGGAATATAATGTACGCCTAATTCCTTTGTATGCATCCCTTTTTAATGTAGGAGTTGGTGTATCTGATCACAGCCTGGATGCAGAGCTTGTACCTGCCCTTGCCACAGCAGTTGGTGCACAAATAATCGAAAAACACATAACCCTTTCCCGCTTACATAATGGACTCGATGACCCCATTGGGCT
>CAYNNU010000149.1:0-5544 GCA_964398645.1 uncultured Spirochaeta sp. | reverse complement strand
CTGCTATACTGCTTCATTTTCAATATCAATTTATGGATAAATCGTGCAAGTATTACACCTGTCCTTGATATCAGAACAAAAACTGTCAGCGCAATACATAAATACGCAAACCAGTCTCCCCACTTAGTATACTGCGTATGCGTATCTGTGTATACCGGAACATCTACAACCATGTAATCAGCAGTAAAGGGCGGCAACATGCGAACTATTCTACCATTTGGATCGATCAAAACTGTCATTCCGCCATTGGTTGAGCGCACCATCGTCCGATGGTTTTCCGCTGCCCGAAAAACCGACATTCCCATGTGCTGCATTGCAGAGGTAACAGATTTTGCCCAACCATCATTGGTCAAATTAATCAGCACCTCAGCACCCTCATTAACAAAACGGCGATTTAAGTAACCAAAAGAATCCTCGAAACAAATAGGCGTTGAAAACTTAACCCCTGCCGCATCGAAGACTACGTACTCCCTTCCCGCCTCCCAAAAGGTAACATTATTATCAACCAGGGTCTGATAGAACCAGGGGAATTGCCGGCGGTATGGAAAATGCTCGGTAAATGGAACCAAATGGGTCTTGCGATAGGTCTCTTGTATCTCACCGTCTTCAATCAATACAACGGCGTTGTAATCGTAGGTTTCCAGCTCACCATAAGCGTTTTTCCGAAAATGGCGGTCACCGTTGCCAATTACATATGGAACTGATTGATCCTTCAGATAATCCATCAGCCTGGCCACCAGTGCATAACTTTCAGGATTGGTTCTGGTATTGGTATGGAAATTGATACTGGGAACAAAAGAAGTCTCGGACCATACGACCATTTCAACGTCCGGATGCTCGGCGTGAACCGCTGAACTCAACTCCAGAGAAGCATCCAGGCTGTCAGTATATGAACGAATACCTCCTATCCAGGGGTCTACGTTCTGCTGAACCAGGGCCATTTTGACCGTTCTAACATCTTTCAAATCAACGCGCTGGGTCATTCCGTACAGCAAGGCAGCAACAAACACAAGCAGATATCCCAAAGCAATCAAGCCGGTCTTGCGGGTCAAAAGAAGTTGTTTGATGCGGGGCAAGGTCGGTACTTCGCTATCAATTGCATCGGAGATGAGCCATCCCAGAAAGGCAGACGGAAAAATGACAAGCAGGGAAACTCCCCAGACACCTGTTAGCGAAGACAAACGAACAAGTCCAGGCCATTGATATTGACTATAACCGATTATTCCGTACGCATAGCCCAAAAAGCCTTTTGTTCTAAGAAATTCATAACTGATCCACATAACGACCTGAAAAAGAAAACCCCAGCCAGGCAGCCATCGGCGTGCGAATCTGGATAGTGGAACAACCAGAAAAAACCAGGAAGCATAAATGCAAGGGACAATGATTATCGCAAGGGGATTAAAGTTCAGTAGCCAAAGATTAAACAGGCTATAGGAAAAAAAACCGAAAAAGATGCCCCAAAAAGGAGCACTCCACCAGTGTACGCGATTAGCAGCAATAAAAAACGGAACAAATGCGATGAAAGACAGTGGCGCAAGGCCATACATGAAAAAATCTGATGGAAAAGACAGGGCAAACAAGACTGCAGATGCACAAAACAGCAGCAGCTGCAGAACAAATTTGCGAAACACCGTGATTACCCCCGCAGGTCCCAAGCCGATTGCTTGAGCTCCTTACCAGGTCGAAAAACAACGACACCATGATTTTTCACAGAAACAAGCTCACCAGTACGCGGATTACGCGCCCGCTCACGACCTTTACGGGTACGAATTTCGAAAGTACCAAAACCACGAAATTCGACTACCCTATCCTGAAGCAGGGCATCCTTCACTTCACCAAAAAAGGCATCAACTACCGCTTGCACATCCCTGCGCTTCATATTCTGCTCTTCTGCAATTGCATCAACGATTTCGGCCTTGGTTAATTTTGCGGGCGCCATAGGAATCTCCAATCAAGGGACTAAACTGACTGTACCCCTTGCAGTTTTTTATACAGGCGTGATTTCTTTCGTGCTACAGCATTTGCGTGATACACGTTTTTTCCGGCCGCTGTATCCAACAGTTTCTGCACCTGTGTAAATGTGGTCTGAGCCAGATCAGCATTACCATCATGGACAGCAGCTTCGAACTGACGAATAGCTGTTCTAACGGTACCACGAATACCTCGATTATGAAGTCTCCGCCTGACTGACTGTTTATGCCGCTTGGCGGCTGAAGCAATATTTGCCAAAGTAAACCCTCCGAAAAGTAAAATAAGAAACCAAAAATTACAGCATTAGTATTGATCTGTCAATAGTTTAGCACAATGAATAAGCAAAGCTCAAGCTTACAGCTCGTACAAATCTTCGGCCTCATGTCCATTACCACATGCATCAGGATCAATAGACCATTTGCGCTGCGCGTGATCATAACACATTGCACAGCTGCGAAACACTTGCCGACCGCCGCCAGGACCAATCACGGTGACCCTGTCCGAAAGGATGTTAACATCGGTAACGACATAGCGGTCCTCTCCCCAAAGCAGTTTTGTTCCGGGATTGGGGAACCTCTTCCCTTCCTCGGCATAAGCCTCGTACTCAAAATTCAAACAGCAAAGAAGTCGACCGCAAGCACCAGAGATTTTGGACGAGGATACCGGGATATTTTGCGTCTTGGCCATTTTTATGGAGACAGGCTTAAGTCGATCGCTTACCGTACAGCAGCAAAAAGGCCGTCCACATATTCCCAACCCGCCAACCATGCGCGATTCATCTCGCACTCCTATCTGCCTTAACTCTATCCTGGTTTTAAAATGCGGGATCAAATCAGCAATCAGCCCGCGAAAGTCAACGCGACTATCAGCAGTAAAATAAAACAGCAAGCGGGGATCTAGAAGAACATAGTGCGCCGAAACCAGATTCATGGCCAGTCTGTGACTTGCAATGAGTTCCCGGCAAACCTGCTCAGCCTCTTTTTCCCTGGGCTTATTGCTTTCCATCAGAATAAAATCGTCCTCTGTTGCCGCTCGCGAATACTCCCATTCAGGCAATTGATTTATTTCATCCGGATTAGTCGGCGTTCCCAAAATCTTTGCAATATCCCTTCCAAAGGTAGTCGCCACGATACAATGATCATTGATATTAAAGGTTTCCGAATCCGGGACGTTGATTAAACCACTCTCACGTGAATGTACCAAACGTACAGCAATCATCTTTGTGCTCTGGGCACTCATATTATTCTCCATCTCTACACCGAGGTAAAAACACCTTAGTGCAGCATATCTATTAACAATCCTTGAATTTCCTGAACCTTTGCCAGAAGCTGTATCTGGTCGCGCTGAGTGACCAATACCCCTGCTGCCAACTGATCAAGTTTTTGATCAACAACCTTGATCAACGAAAAACTCTTTCTCTTTAACACATGAGATCCAGAAGAAAACTCTTCAACCACGATACCATGCCTTACAGCCCTGCCGACCAGGTTACGAATAAGCACCTGATACTCCAGGACGGCTTCTCTACTGGGATATTGCAGGAGTTTTTCTCCTGCCGCCTGAATGGATTGAAAAAGCTCCTCGGCTTCTTCCTGGCTGATCGGCTCAGCTCCCAAAGCATTCAACCCGTCGGTCTCGGCATTCGCCTGTTCCGAAGAGAAAAGCCGCGAAAAAACATTCTGGCTTTTTCCGGCGCCGCCTTTTTTCTTTACCTCTTCACGCTTGGGTTTCAGGGATGCTGGGAAAAAAGAACCAGGCTGAATATCAATACGTTCCACTGCTACCCCTGAACAACCTGACGCTTGAGCTCATCAACCGATTCATCGGAATTCGAACCCTGACCATCGCTGCCCCTTAGCCAGGCAAAAATACCCTTTTTCTTTCGCAGCTGTTCCTGATCAACCCTCATCTCGACAGGAATTCCGCTAATTTGCAGCACGCCGTCAATCAAAGCCCCTTCTTCGGCAACAAGCCTGGGAGCGTATATATTACCAATCACAACGGCACTGGAAAGCAGGATAACCTTTTTACTGGCTTCAATGGTGCCCCTAACGGCCCCTCCGATCACCACAGCAGCAGCCTGAAGTTCACACTCGGCCCTTCCACTCATACCAATAAGAATCTTGCCTTCCGTCTTGATATTCCCGGCATAGTCGCCATCAATACGCAACAGACCGCGGGCGGTGATATCACCACGGAAAAAAGAACCCTCACCAACCAAAGAATTAATTACCAATTCATCAACATCATGCGCCATTTTGTATCCTATGTACCAGAACGATTTGAACCTGTCCACCTTCTGGCTTCATTAGCCTGAATAAACATAGATGGATCAAGCACATCAGAGCCTATTGTAATATAAAAACCAAGTTGGGGCGAGGGAACCATACCGGAACTTCCAACTTCACCAATTACCTGCCCCTGAGACACCCTGTCACCCTCGGCCAAAAAAACACGGTTGAGATTGGCATATTCAGTCGAAAAACCGTAGCGATGCTCCAAAACAATAAACCAGCCTTTACCCGCTGGATCAAAATCAATTCGGGAAACAACGCCATTTCCAGAAGCCCTCACCCTATCACCAACAGAGGCCGAGATGGCAATCCCTCTATTTATGTGCCAGGTAGATGTAATATTATGAAAGGCAGGGCCAAAGCTGCTGGAAATAACCCCTCGTCCGGACTCAATAGGCCACAGGTGAGGAATGTCCTCGAGCAAGTCTTCCTGATGCTCAACTGTGCGGTAAAGTTCTTCCAGTGTTTCCAAAGCATTCTCTGCCGCTACCCTGGAATATTGCAGATCGTACAAATCGCGAAAGTCACCTTCCTGGACCTCCTGCAAGCCGAACACGCTACCTAAATCACCATCGATCGAATCAGATTCTACCCCGCTGTCTTCCAGACCAATCTTATCCGCCGCCCTCTGTACCGATGCTTCGAACCGCTGGGCAGATTGTCGAACCTGACCGATCTGGGCAATAATCCGGGACAGCCTGTCTTTGGCGTCAGCCTGGGCCTGCAGTTCCTGCTGCTTAAGGCTGTCGCCGGCCGTATACTCAGCTGCCAGAACAAAAAAGGCAACGGCTATAACAATAAAAAGAGTAAGAACAAAAACAAGGGCGTAAAGATTAATCCTGATACTGACATTCTTTTTGTGTGAATGCGGAATGATCATAACCGTAAAACTACGGTTGGAAGAAGCCGCCACAGCACGAAAAAACCTTACAAACCCGTTCCCGCTGCGTTTTTTACTGCCCGCCTCTGAATAATGGCTCACAGACCATGCCTCCCTGTTTGAAAAAACAGGCTAGCACGAGCTAACAGGCTTGTCAAACCGGCTCAAGATTATGACGCAAGCAGACTTGACCTTTTACTATTAGGGTGTTAGCTTAACGTTTGACCTTACGGTCAAATCCGATTTATCACACATACGGAAAACACTATGAGATTATTTGACACTCACGCTCATATTGGGTTGATTCATGATGACCCAATCGAACAGCTTATTATTGCTCAGGAATCCAAACAGGATAATATTGAGGGCATCCTTAGTATCTGCAACAACCTCAGGGAC
>CAYNNU010000148.1:0-5555 GCA_964398645.1 uncultured Spirochaeta sp. | reverse complement strand
GAGTCAACACTCACCTGCACCAGGCCCAATTCAGCAAGCTCTTCTGTCGCTTTTGTCCGGCGAGACTCCTGTACCACCACATACGCTTTTTTCATTGGTACTATCATGACACCCGCTCCACTTTATTCTTCGCAATTTTCCCACGAACAACAGCTGCTGTTTGCTGGTCGCCCAGATATATCCGAATTTGTCGGATATTTTCCTTGGCGTCCGGTATCATTACTTTTTCAAACAGATTAACTCTTTGTGTAGTAACCCGAAGCTCATTGCCTAGCAAGCGAAGTTGTTCTTCTAAAACAGCCATTTCTGCATCAATCCGTAACAAACTACACAGGCCTTCTATGCCGTCATCAAGCCAAACCGGTGTTTCAAACAAATCATAATCTTGAATTGCAAACTCAAGCTCTTCAAACACAGGGATATCTATACCGGCAATATTACCAGCGGAGGTTTTCAGCCGTTCAATTTCAACGTAGGAGGCAGTGTCGATATCTTCACCATATACAGCTATCCAGCTTTCCATATCCTGGCGACGCTGTTCTTTTTCCTCTTGTTTTTCACGAACTTGGGCTTCAACCTGCCGCATAACCATTTGCAGTTGTTGTTTTTTTAGTATGAGCGTGGGAAGGTAGCGCTGAAATCGCTTCAGCATATCCTTCTGATTTTTTAGCTCATTTTTTGTTAGCTTAACTTTAGCCATACACCAACCTTATTGTTGTCCTAACTTATTCGGCAGCAGCTACATCTTTTGGCCAATACTGTTCAACCAAAGCCGATGACATACCTGTTTCAGCAGGAATAAAACACTCTGCAAGGGTCTTCCACCCCAGATCCAAAGCTTCTTCCAACGGAATATTTACCGACAAGTCCATCATATTACTCTCAAATAAATCCCCGTACTTCAAAAGTTTATCGTCCCACTCTGACATACGGAAACCCATTGATTTCTTTTCGTTGGTTTCTTTACTTGCAGCATACAAACGAATCATTGTATCCATTACAGCACGGTGATCAGAACGGGTATCACCATTAACCAACTGTTTCAAACGAGATAGTGATCCAAAGGGCTCAATACGGCCATTACGTAGGTAATACTGACCCTCAGTAATATATCCAGTGTTATCCGGAACTGGGTGGGTAACATCATCACCAGGCATGGTTGTTGCGCCAAGAACAGTGATAGAGCCTGATCCTTCAAAGTCAACTGCTTTCTCATAACGTGAAGCCAACTGACTATACAAGTCTCCAGGATATCCACGGTTAGAAGGAACCTGTTCCATAGTGATCGCAATTTCTTTCAGAGCATCGGCGAAGTTTGTCATATCTGTCAAAAGTACAAGCACTTTTTTTCCTTGCAAGGCAAACTTTTCAGCAACTGCCAAAGAAATATCTGGAACAAGCAAGGCTTCTACGACCGGGTCAGCAGCAGTATGCACAAAGAAAATTGTGCGTGACATAGCGCCGCCTTCTTCTAGTTGTTCACGGAATGCAAGATAATCATCGTACTTGAGTCCAATTCCACCAAGAATAATCATGTCTACTTCTGCCTGCAGAGCAATTCTTGCAAGCAAATCATTGTAGGGTTCTCCTGACATTGAGAAAATTGGCAGTTTCTGACTTTCAACCAAGGTGTTAAACATATCAATCATTGGAATACCGGTACGAATCATATTCCGCGGAATGATACGTTTTGCAGGATTAACAGATGGGCCGCCAATCTCAATCATGTTTTCATGAAGTTCAGGTCCGCCATCCCGTGGCTGACCACTACCAGTAAAAACTCGTCCAAGCAAATTTTCAGAAAAGGATATCTGCATCGGATGGCCAAGAAAACGAACTTCATCTCCGGTTGAAACACCGCGACCACCAGAATATACCTGTAGTGATACAGTATCGCCGGAAAGACGAATAACTTCGGCTAAGGATGTGCCATACTTACTTTCTACAGTTGCGAGCTCTCCATTGCGAACCCCTTCGGCACGTACCGAAATAACGTTACCGGAAATTGATTCTATTTTGCTGTATACCTTTTGCATTATTCACCTTCCTTCACGATGTACTGAGATACCAGTTCATTCAGGCTTTTTTCTTGTGCTTTGAACGCTTCAGATTCCCATTCCGCGCCATTATAATCACGGAACTTTTGATTTAGATCAGTAAAAAACGATCTGGCTTCTGCTTTATCTTTCACGCTAAATTGCGCTTTAAGAATGGTTTCCATAAAATCAAAAACCCGTTCTTGTCGTTCTGTTGAAACTGCCTGATCTACCGGGTCAAAAGAATTCTGCTGCAGGTAACAGAAGTCAATAAACTCAGCCTTCTGATAGTAAATATAATCTTCCAGACCGGTTCCTTCTTCTCCAACAACCTTCATCATTTGTCCAACTTCATTACCCTTCGCCAAAACTGAGCGGGCATACTCTACCTTATCAGCAGGGATGATCCCACCGTATTTACTCCAACTTTCCAACGGATGGATAGCTGGGTACTTACGTGCATCTGAGCGCTCACGGCTCAATCCATGGAATGCTCCAACAACTTTCAGTGTTGCCTGTGTAACTGGCTCTTCGAAGTTACCACCAGCCGGACTAACAGTACCACCAATTGTAACTGAACCGAGAGTTCCATCAGCCAGCTCTACAACACCAGCACGCTCATAAAATGAAGCTATAACTGATTCAAGATACGCTGGAAAGGCTTCTTCCCCCGGAATTTCTTCCAGACGGCCGGACATTTCACGCATAGCCTGTGCCCAACGGCTGGTTGAGTCAGCAAGCAACAGAACGTTTAATCCCATTTGTCGATAATATTCAGCCAGAGTTACACCGGTATATACCGATGCTTCACGGGCAGCAACCGGCATGGATGATGTATTACAAATGATGATGGTCCGCTCCATAAGCGTTCTTCCGGTCCGGGGGTCAATAAGTTCTGGAAACTCTTTCAGGGTTTCTACAACCTCACCGGCACGCTCACCACAGGCGGTAATAATTACAACATCTACCTCAGCGTTACGGCTGGTTACCTGCTGCAGAACGGTTTTACCAGCACCGAAAGGTCCTGGTGTACAATAGGTTCCCCCCAAAGCTACCGGAAAAAACGTATCAACTGTCCGAACTTTGGTTACCATCGGTTTTGTGGGTTTTAGACGTTTTTCATAGGCTTCAATAGCCCGCTTTACCGGCCAGGTAAACATCATTTTTAGATCATGCTTACCGCCCTGTTCATCGCTTACTACCGCGACAATTTCTTCAACTGTATACGAACCGGCAGCAACAACTGATTCGACGGTGCACTGTCCCTTAAAATCAAAAGGAACCATGATGCGGTGAGTAAAAATCCCTTCAGGTACTGTTCCAATGGTACCACCCGCAACTAGTTTGTCACCTTTTTTCGCCACGGGAGTAAAATCCCACTTATGGCTTCGGCTAAGCGCATTGAGATACACACCTCTATCAAGAAAAAAGCCACAGCGTTCTGCCAATTCCGGCAAAGGATTCTGCAAGCCGTCATAAATCTGACTAAGAAGTCCGGGTCCAAGCTCTACCGCCAACAACTCTTCGGTAAACTCAACCTCATTCCCGACGCCAATGCCCTTGGTCATTTCAAAAACCTGCATTTCCGCCTGAGAGCCCTTAATTCGGATAACTTCTGCTTTCAATTTTCTGTCATCTACAGAAACATAGCCTACTTCGTTCAGTGATACATCTCCATCTACCTGAACGGAAAGCATATTCCCGTTAACGCCAACTACCTTTCCTTTTGTGCTTTGTGTCATGTATTTGCTCCAGTTTCAGTCTTTGGTACGTGATTCTGTATTCCAGACCATACAGAGGTATATGATGCAGAAAAGTTTTCTGAACCTTTCTGACGGGTAAAACTCGTTTTCCGTTGAAGAAGCCGTAATTTTAAGCCATATACCACCAAAAATATAATATCAAAAATATGTCCAACAGCCAGTTCATCCAGTTTTGCCCATCTGCGTCGATCCAAAACCATTTCACGTTGTAGTGCATCTGGCTGCGCAAAGGCTTCTACTGTGTCGCGTTCAATTTCCCCGCCAGTAGATACTCCCGAAGGCGCAAAATAATCGCGTTGCAGTTTCTGTGCTCGAGTCTGTGCTAATGCTGTACGAAGTCCCCGTTCGTAGCTTGCGTATTCAGGTAACACCCGTTCAAGATGATCAAGAAAATCAGCTAGACCACCCTCTTTCGCAAGCCCCTGTATAACAGTTAAGTCTGAAGGGGTCAGCCACGGTTCGCACTGTTCACAGAACTCAGCAGGGCTTAAAAATGATTCAGTATCGTAATCAATATACGGAAGACTGGCAGGTAGGTTATAGTATTGCTTCACGGCAACACCCCTTACGCTTGAGCTGCTGTCTGAATGCTCTCTGCAATGGCACTATTTACTCGTGCTGCCATCAATTGAGCCAAACTTGCGGCTGAAATTTCATAGAATGCTGAACCGTCTTTTTCGCCAATGCGAAAACCTGCGTTCAACTTTTCTGCCGGCTTAATCTCCATCCCCTTTTTCAAGGCATCTGCCAGCTTGCTTTTCAAACCCTTTTCCAATTCAGCAAACTCAGGACCGGAAATCATTAAGGCAAGATCGCTCACTGCTTTTCCCTGCCAATTTTGCATAAGGGCAACAACTGCTTTTTCAAGAATCGCAGCAGAAAAGGTTCCCTTCACCTCATCAGCTACCAAAGCGGCAAACACCTGTTGCAAGCGATTCTGAGTTTGCAGAAGCACATCACGAGCAGCCTGATCCAATGCGGCTTTTCCCGCAGCAGTAAACTTATCTGCCTCTACTTTTGCTTTCTGCTGTATGTTCTCTGCCTCTTTTTTTGCATCAGCAATAATCTGCTGTGCCTGCTTTTGAGCATCCCCAACAATTTGTTTGGACTGCGTCTCGGCAGTTGCGACTCCGTCTTCTTTAATCTTATCAATCAGTTCTTTCAATTGAGTGTCCATAGATATCCTCGCAAAGTTGATTATTATTACGTCATGGCGATTCTAGACCATGCCCCTTAATTGTGCAAGCATTTTAGTAATCGATCATACATTCTGGTAGGCATCAAGTTTGAACGCCAAAATCACCTACAATTTTAAAAATATTCCCATCACGTTTTAATTGCATTTCTCTGTTTGGAAAAAACTCTATAAGTTTTTTCCGCACTAATTCTTCTGCATACAAATCTATCTCTTTTTTTTGTGAATCTGAAACTGTATGCAGTGTGGCCAAATCTACATCCAAAACATAACCACGTCCAAATTTACTTCCATATCCGGCGGAAAACTGAGCACCAATATTAAATAATCCATCTGCGGCTGGATTTGCAGTCTCACCTTGTGCAGGACGAGCAGGATGTAATGGATAACAATCGCCAAATCGCTTTTCAAGCTCAGCATCTACATCATCAAACAGCTGTTTCAGTTTTTTATCAATTTCCCTATGTTGGTGACTCATTAACGCCATTGAATATTCACCATAACGCGATCCTGCTGACGCAAAGCGTCCAATAATGAAATCTCAAACTTTGCTTCCCGACC
>CAYNNU010000147.1:0-5611 GCA_964398645.1 uncultured Spirochaeta sp. | reverse complement strand
GCCCTGTACCGTGCAATCACCTTGATGGTAGCCGCCAGCCCCTGCGCCCTGATTATCAGCACCCCGGCCTCCATTCTTTCTGCCATTGGAAACGGAGCCAGACGCGGAATCCTGTTCAAAGGCGGGGTTCATGTTGAACAAGCGGCAAGCATTCGGGCAATTGCCTTCGACAAAACCGGCACCCTAACCGAAGGCAAGCCGGTAGTTGAAGACGTTATTGCCTATGGCAGCTGGACCGAAACCGATGTGTTGCGGGCGGCCGCCGCATTGGAAAGCAAAAGCGACCACGTCATTGCCCGGGCAATCAGTGAACATGTTGATGAACGAAACATTGCTTTTTCTGTACCAAAACATTTTCATAGCACCTCCGGCATTGGAATCCGGGCAGAAGTTGATGGTCGGCAATTGGTATTGGGCAGCCCGGCCGTGCTGGAAGCACCTGGCGATAGCGACGCGCCAGCCGATGAGACGGTCTCGACCGACACAACCAGCCTGGCCGATGTCCAGCAGGAAATTCTGCGCCTCCAACGCGAAGTAAAAACCGTGATCGTTCTAGCCGACGAAAATACAAAAGAAGTCTTCGGCTTGATCAGCCTGATCGACCGCCTGCGCCCGGGAGTACGTGAGGTTCTAAATGATTTGCGCCGCAATGGCATAGAACACATAGCAATGCTGACAGGCGACAACGAAGAAACCGCCAAGGCAATCGCCAACCAGGCAGGAATCGACGAAGTCTTTCCCGGCCTGCTGCCTGAACATAAACTGAACGCCGTAAAACGCATTGAAGAACAATACGGCAAAACCGCTATGATCGGCGATGGCATTAACGATGCCCCCGCCCTGGCAGGGGCCCGACTCGGCATTGCCATGGGCGCCGCTGGGACCGACGTTGCCCTGGAAACCGCCGATATCGTACTGATGTCGGATGATCTTCGAATGTTGCCATATTTGATAGCCCTTAGCCGAAAAACCCGAAAAACCCTCGTTACCAACATTTCGCTGGCACTCGGCCTGATTGCCATAATGATTGCCGGCATATTCTCGGTCGGTTTGGCCCTGCCCCTGGCGGTTATTGGGCACGAAGGTGGGACTGTTCTTGTTTCACTAAACGGGGTCAGACTGCTTCTGTTCAACTACAAACAGAAACAGCTGTGAGACGGTCATGTGGGCAACAGGGATGCCCACGGCAGCAAGCCTACTAGCTAGGCTTCCAGCTAAGCCAAGCGGTATAAAACACTAACTGTCAAATGGATGATTTTTCCCCGCGGATTCGACAGCGGAAAGGAATGTTGCACAGTCTGCAAAGCGGCGGAATCCAGCAGCTGCTGGCCGGAGGATTGAACAATCCGTTGGTCGGCAAGCTGGCCTTCCGGGCTTATCTGCAAGGCAATCTGCACCTCACCCTGCATACCCGCCCGGCGTGCCTGCATTGGGTAAACAAGCCGATCAGCAATGCGCTGCTCTAGCTGCACAAGCAGGCTTTCCGTGTATTCGCCGGCCGTCTGCGGCGGGCTGGCTGAGATGGCCGGGACGGCGGACGATGCGGCGGGCGCTGCTGCTTGTGCCGGGGCTCCCGCAGCAGCCGACGCGTCAGCAACCGCCGGGGCGGCGGGCGCAGAGGCCGCGGGCGATGGGGGCGCGCTGGCTGAGATGGCCGGGGCCAAGACAACCCGCACCTCCAAAACCTGCCCGCCCGGCTCTAACGAAGCCTGACGCACAGCCGCCGCATTCACCTGCCCCGTCCCGGCTCGGCCGGCAACTGCAAAAACACCAGCCAATAGCAGTATATGCAGCAACACAGAAAGCCCAAGCGCAAAAACACGCCGCCCTCTTCGCACCCGCACATACCTGCTATTGATACTCACCTCTTTGCTCACCGTCCACTCCTAACCAATCAATACATCCAACTCACAGTAATATTCATTGTCCGGCCATCTTCCGGATACCACGACCAGCCGGTCATGCGGGAATACATAACATCAAGCAAATTGCTCACGCCCCCGCTCACACGAACATCACCCCAGCTGCCGGAAAAATCCCAACTGGCAAAAATATCAGTCAGCAAAACCGCATCCGTCATATCTTCCGAGTTATCCTGATCATTGCTCATGTAATACCCACTACGGTAATCAATCCCTGCGCCAATGCTCAAGCCAAGACCAGGATGAAAAATCAACTCACCCACAGCAGTATGATTAGATATAAGCGTAATCTGCTTCCCCACATAATCCCCGGCAGTATATTTTGGTAGAACATAGCTATAAGAAGCAGTCAATTCCAGCACATCATGCGGCTGATACCGAAGCGAAACATCACCACCCAAACGCCGAGTTGCCTCGTAATTCTCGTTTTGACCAGCAGGAAACATTCCCACATACACAATCTCATCATACATCTGCAGCCAATACAGGCTCGCATCAAGCTGAAAAAGATCGCCAAGATACACAGCCGTACCAAAATCAAGGGTATACCCGCGCTCAGGGCGCAAATCAGACAGAAAACTGGTCGCCGATGCATCGGCCTGCTCATCAACAAAGGGATAGCGAAACAGCGACCCTCCGCTTAGATATAGTTTCATATTTTCCAGCGGCCGAAACACAACATCCGCCTGATACACAAAAGCCTGATGAAAAGCCGATTCATCCAGGCCGGCGCCGCTGTTCCGGGCATAGATACTACTGCAATCATAGCGCACAGAAATCCCAGCATCCCATTGCTCAGCAAGTGCAAGATCCCCAGAAATACCAAGCCCGGCGCTGTCTTGCCCCAAAACAAAAGCCGATGTTCTGCTTGTACGGGCAGCCGAAGTAAAGGTGCTTCCATCAAGACGCGCCAGCTCCACATCCAGGTTGGCATGCAATCGCAACAGCCGATCTGCCGGAAACAACATCCAGGTAAGCTCCGGCATTACCGTCCCGCGCTGCAGCAAACGATCCGCATACTGCGGCCAACTTGCCATGTCCGACTGAGTTAAACGATAGGCATACCCCCCGGCAATTCCAGCCTCCAGCCTATCTCCTGCCTGCCACAAAACCGACACATCAGCACCGTAATGCCGCTCTGCATTTTCATCAGCCTGATTTGTCGCCTGAGTCGGATCAGCCAAAAACTGAGCCTCACTCAAACCACCGGGAAGCTCATAGTGAATATCAAGAACACGGGCAGAAATATCGGCCAAAAGATCATCTGCCAATTGCCAGTTTCCACCAGCAGAAAAACTCCAGCGCTGATTTGCTGTTCTATCCCGCCAACCATCGCTAGATTCGTGGCTTAGGAGTGCAGAAAAACCAGCTGATTCCCCAGTAGCACGCACCCAAACGCGCTCGCTATTGGCCCAAAAACTACCAAAACTACCTTCCAGCTGAACATCAATCTTTCCATCAGATTGATTCGTTTGATCAGTATTTCGAGTGATAATATTGATCACACCCGCAACCGCATTGTTGCCATACTCAGCCGAAGCCGAACCGCGAATCACCTCAATACGCTGCACTGAATCCAACGGAATACCATACCAGCTGATGCCCGCCATATCGGGGCTATTCTGACGCCACCCATCCAGCAGCACCAGCACCCGGCCATGGGCATTTTCGCCAAACCCGCGCATCGAAACCTGCTGCTCGCCACTGGAATAGCCGCGAAAATCCACACCCGCCAGCGACGCCAACAAATCTACCAAATTTGTCGCAGCAGACTCGGCGATATCATCGGCAGTAATAATTGAAACCCCCGCAGCAGTAGACAGAACATCTGTCTGAACCCTGTCAGCAGTGAGCACAAATTCCAGCCGAGCATCTTCAGCGAACACCCCCGTCGGCACCACCGCCAACAAGACAAGCGCGAAAAGCAACAATGAGAACCTTCTTCTTTTTTGTGAAGACATACAGAACCCTTCCTTCCCTGTTCGTGAGGGAAAACCAGTAGTAAAAAGAAATCGTCTTCTGGCTCACGGATATTCAGCAACTGCACCTTCCCGCCTTTCGGCAGTGGCAAAAGCAGCGCCTCGAATCCGCATACAGCGGCACGCCCGCACCTGATTCTCACAGGTTTCCGTTATTTCTTTTTCCGCCTGTCATACTAGGGAAAGCCAGACAGCCGGTCAAGCAGGCCCAGCAAGCCCAGCTAGCTTGACCGGAATCGGCATACTTGCTACCGTCAAAAACGCAATGAAAAAACTACTGGCCCTCGGCAAAACAGTCATGATTACCGCCATCATCCTCGCGCTACTGGCAAGCGCCGCCATCGCTTGGGCACTACTCACCAGCCCAACAGGATTCAACGAAGACACCATCATCACCATAGAAGCAGGCCAAGGCACAAACGCCATCGCCGCCACGCTAAAACAACACGGGCTCGTGCACAGCGCCCGGCTCACAGCACTATATGCCCGCCTAAGCGGCATCCACACTGGCCTGCAAGCCGGCCGCTACCTTTTGCAAGCCGGCAGCCCCGCAACCCGAATCTTGAGCAAAATCCACTCCGGCGACGCCGTCTTCGACCACATCCGCGTTACCATCCCGGAAGGCTGGATGATGGCCGACATCGACCAAGCACTGGCAAATATCGGTATCTGGCCCGAAGGAACATTTTTCCGGGCTGCCCAGGAAATAGAAATAGACAGCCAAATCTACCCGCTTTTGGCCAGCCGACCCCAAGGTGCATCACTGGAAGGCTATCTTTTACCCGAAACGTATTTCATCTTGGCAGACACAACACCCCAGCAACTTATCTATAAAATGCTCAACGAATTCCACGCCCAAGCACCAGAAGACCTGGAAGAACGCGCGGCAGAACTGGGCATGAGCGTCTTCGAAATAATCACTTTGGCATCAATTGTACAAAAAGAAAGCCCCGCCGGCGACGAAGCAGCCATAGCCGGAGTCTTCTGGAACCGCCTGAATCAACACATCAAACTGGAATCAGATGCCACTGTGAATTACGTATTAGGCACCAGCAACCTGCAACCAACATTCCGCGACACCGAAGTCGACGACCCCTACAACACCTACCGCAACTACGGCCTGCCGCCCGGCCCAATCAACAACCCCGGCATCGCCGCAATACAGGCCAGCCTGCACCCGCAGGAACACGACTATCTCTTTTTCCTGCACAAACCCTCACTGGAAACAGTACTTAGTCGCACCTACGCAGAGCATCTTGAGGCAAAAGCATTTTTTCTGGATTAGCATTTCTGGAAAAAGCTGGAGAAAAGCGGAAAATCAAGCAGCCGTTGAAACGATCGAGCCAACTTCCGTCATACCCAAACCGTACGACTGACCATATCCCACCTGAGCAAGACTGGAAACTGTAGACTGAATCTGGCGCTCATAGTTTTCAATCATCATATCAATGGCCTCTTCACTATGAACCTGAACCGCATCCTCGGAGCGTTTTGAATCTTCAATACTATTGGTCCGCATACGCTGCAAACGCTCAATCAAAGCATCCAAAGTACGCAGTTTGTACACAGGAAAACCCTCGTTCTCGCTTCTGCTAGGCACAGCCTGGATATGCTTGAAGCGCATATAGGCAGCAGAACCCGCCACCGGCAAAGTAACACGACCCGAAGAATTCCGCGCCCGCACCACCGTCGAAAGATGCACAGTAGGAC
>CAYNNU010000146.1:0-5617 GCA_964398645.1 uncultured Spirochaeta sp. | reverse complement strand
GGATGGCGAAGCTGGCGTTGATACCGGCACCGTTAACTTCCTTGCCCTGCTCGTATAGACGGCGGACAGAAGGACCCATACCTTTGGGGCAAACACCGATAACGTTGATGTTTTCAGGAAATTTTGCTCCGATTGATTCCATGTAGCCCATCAAAAAGCCATGTGAGAAACCAAGGGTTGCGCCCGGTTTTACTGCCGCGACGATTTTGTCGTACAACATAGCCTGGGCAGCATCGCTGATCAGGATGATGGAAAGATCGCTTTCGCTTATTACCTTGAACATTTCGCCCAATGTGCCGTCAGCACGGGTAAAACCAGCTGCTTCTGCGCTGTCAATTTCAGCCTGGAAAGCTGCGCCTTCACCAAGGCCGATTACAACCTTAATGCCGGTACCTTCGAGTGAATCACGCAGATTCTGTGACTGTGCGGGACCCTGTGATCCCCAGCCAATTACACCGATCTGCTTAATGCCTTCAAAGGCCTTGGGGAGCTTGTCGAATAGATGGCGTCCACCGCGGACGATATATTCTTTTGTTCCAGCTGGCTGGATAAGCTCTTTTTCGAAAACTTTGGTAGTAAAATCAGTTACTGCTTGTTTGCTCATAAAAATCCTCCAATAATATTTTTGCTTGTATCAAGCTGACGTCTTTGTATCATAGATTGTTTATTGCGCAAAGTGAAAAATTGTATACATGTTGTTGTTCCAAACGCAACAATGAGCTGTATATATTCACGAAGGAGGATCAAAAAAAACGGCTTCCAGGCGATTTTTGTTCACCTGAAAGCCGCTGTTTTAATATAGAAATTGCGCCTAATTGAGGTTAAAAACCGCACCGGCGAAAATGCCAAAGTCCAGGCCGGAAATGCTGTTGTCTGGATCCATGCCTACAGAATATAGCGGCAGGCCTATGTTGGCACCGCCTGTCAGAATTAGGTTGTCACTCATTTGATAATAAGACCGTGCTTCAGCAGCCAGTCCTAAAAACATGACCATCATCGGGTCGCCGGAAACGAGTGTTTGGGAAATCACTCCAAATTCAGCACCCGCGCCTAGGGAAAGAGAAATCTTTTCCTGCTGCAAAACGGGGTAAGATAGTAATGCATTCACATTCACAAATGCCGGTAGGAACTCAAAGTCACTTAGCTGATAGTTGCTGGTTGTGGTTGAAGCACCAATTGTTTCAATATATTGGGTAAAAATTGTGGCTCCCACATGCATAGTATAGGAAAAACCAAGTTTTTCCCCTAAGGGGTAATATTGGAGGACACTGATTGCTGGGCCACTCACAGTGTAGGTGTATTCTTCGCTAGCGGCTGTAGTTTCTGTGACCGAGAGACGAACAAAGCTGGCACCAATACCATATTTTTTGGTATTCGGCTGCAGGCTTTGGCTGGCGGGTGACTCTTCGGCAAAAGCAAAAGAACTGATTGTTAAAGCAATGATAATGCATGTTATTTTTTGTACTGTTTTCATAGGCGCATTATGCGCATTATTTTTTTAAAAATTCAATATAGCATTCATTTTTTATCTGTTAGCATTGAAAAAAGAACGCACGTACACATTATTAATGTATATGGGGGCGCATGTGGAATTATCGCTTCAAAATAAGATTGCCTTTGTCAGTGGCTCGTCGCGGGGCATTGGCTTCGCGATTGCGAAGGAATTAGCTTTACACGGCGCGCGGGTCATTTTAGCCTCCCGCAATAAGGAAAATCTGGAAAAAGCACAGGCAGAAATTGAGGCAGCCGGGGGAACGGCATTTTTTGAAGTGGTTCATTTCGGCAAACCTGAGCAGATACAGGCCTGCGTTGAGCGTGTGCTGCAGCAGCATTCAAAGATAGATATTCTTGTGAATAATTTCGGTTTCAATCCAGTGCATACACCACTGGAAGAAATCACACTCGACCACTGGCAGAAAATGCTGGATTACAATCTTACGCAGTATTTTTTTACTAGTAAGCTGGTTATTCCTTCCATGAAAAAGCAAAACTACGGAAAAATAATCAATATATCCTCTCACTCGAGCACCAAGGTGTTTCCCAACTTTGGCGCGTATGGCATAAACAAAGCAGGGATTGATATGCTCACAAAGGTTTTAGCGGCCGAATTGGCAGATCATAATATCAATGTAAACGGAATTGCACCCGGTTATGTGGAGACGGATTTCAATCAGCATAGGGAAGATGTAAAAGATAAAAAAAATCTGGCCAGTGTAATTCCGCTGCATCATATTGGAGTTCCGCAGGACATTGCGCCATTGGCCGCTTTTCTAGCCAGCGATATTTCTCGCTATATAACCGCGGAAGTTGTTATTGCTGATGGGGGATACAGCAGAATTCATCAATAGTTGTAGTTGGTGGTACAGACATGCGGCTGCATAACAGTCTACGATACCGAAGCATTACCGACGATGATGATATTCGTTTTTTGCAAGACTTGCTGGGACATTCCAAGCAAAAGTATCGTTCTTGAAAACGGCTTTTTCACAGGTTTTTTGTTTACTTTTGAAAATGGTCTTCGTACATTTAGGGAAACAAAAAGGAGGTTCCTCGTGGAACAATTAGATCATGAACAAACAAGCACAAGCATGCCCCGAATTGGGGACCAGGCTCCAGAATTTAAAGCAGTGACAACACAGGGGGAGATCAATTTTCCAGCAGATTATGCCGGAAAGTGGGCTATATTATTCAGCCATCCGGCTGATTTTACTCCGGTTTGTACGTCAGAGTTTATGACGTTTGCGAATATGGAAAGTCAGTTTAACGAAGCAAATTGTGAGTTGATAGGTCTTTCCATTGATGGTTTGTATAGTCATATCGCTTGGCTGCGAACAATTAAAGAAAAAATCGAATACAAGGGCATGAAGGATATTGAAGTCACATTTCCGCTTATTGAGGATATCAAAATGGATGTGGCAAAAAAATATGGCATGATTCAACCCAACGAAGATTCTACCAAAGCCGTCCGGGCGGTGTTTTTTATCGATCCTAAGGGGATAATCCGCACTATTATTTATTATCCTCTAAGTCTGGGCAGAAATTTTGATGAGTTGTACCGGGTGCTTATTGCATTGCAGACCGCGGATGAGTTTGGTATTGCCACTCCAGCGGATTGGCGGCCGGGTGATGATGTTATTATTGGTCCTGCCGGTTCTTGTGGTACGGCAAAGGAACGAATGGAAGATAGCGATATCGACTGTAAAGACTGGTTTTTCTGCACAAAGAAGCTGGATAAAGATACCGTATTAAAAAAGGTTTTGAAGAAATCTTGATTGTAAGCGGCATTCCTGCGGGGATGCCGTTTTTTTATGTAAGCTTGAAAACACACGGCAGACAGCCTACACTGGAAAAGGGTGTAAGGTATGGAGAAGGGCACATTGGAGCTGACGAACGAGGAATATGAACTATCCTTGAAAAAGAGGGTATTCGTCAATGTAAGTTTGTTCTTTGCAGTGATAAATGGGCTGTCGATTATATTTTCCATTTTCGCCGTACAAGTAGATGTTCCTGTTCAACGATTTTGGTTCTATGGGCTTTTATGCCTTGTTTTTCTTGGAGCACTTTTTTTTATTCCCCGCTATATCTACTCATTAAGAACGTTTCATATTGCCGTAACACTTTTAGCTTTGTTTACCTTCTTGGCCAGCGATGTCATCTCCATAGCTTATTTTGAAAGTGCGGTTAATAGTCTTGCCGGGTATCTGCTCATTTCTTTGATGTATCTAAGTATGATTATCTATTTTACGCAATCAGGGCGCTTATTGTTTTCTTTCGCTGCTTTGTTTGTGGTTCTGAAAATTCTGCAATACGATGTTTTTGATGATGTGTTTTTTTCCCTCCACATGGAGGATATTCGGTATCGGGAAACTATGGATATGGTGTTCTTTTTCGGCATTGCCCTGATTACCTATCTGCTATACGCCGGAAATAAGAATCAGCTCTTGTTGCTGAAAAAAGCACAAAAAGCAGAGGCGGATCTTCGTCTTCTGAATCAGGAATTGGAAGACAAGGTGCATATTCGAACCGAGGAATTATCTCGTTCCAACGAAAGCCTGAAAAAAACGAATAAAAAGCTTGAGCTTGCCTATAATGATTTGAAAGAGACGCAGGATAAGTTGATTCTTTCGGAAAAACTGGTTGCACTCGGTCGGCTCATCGCCGGAATTGCTCACGAAGTAAACACGCCGCTGGCTGCAATTGCAACCGTTAACCGTATTGAGATGCAGCATTGTGTGAGCGAGGCCGGGGAATTTATTGATGCTCTCGGTCGGCTTTCGCCGCAGAGCCGAGAGGTTTTGCAGCAGTCCATGCAGGAAGTAGTCCGTCGTTCTCAGGAAGATGCATTGATTGAACGTGCCAGCTTGCACAAGTTGCGTACTGAAACAGCAGAGCTTTTTGATTCCATGCAGATAGAGGATGCGTATTTTTTAGCTGACCAGTTGATTGCATTGCGACTTGAAGATACCTTGCCGGCGATCGCAACAGTCTTGGCGGGTGCGGAAAAAAAGGACTTTCTGGCGGCTTTGAATGGCGTGGCCACTCCTGCATCGTCTGCAATTATCACTCATAAGGCGGTAGAAAAGACAGCGCGGGTTATTAAGGCTTTGCAGACCTACGTACGCATTTCACCTGAACACGAAGCAGAAAAAGTAGATCTGGCGGCACAATTTGAATCGGTGCTTGTTCTTTTTAGAAATCAAATAAAGCGGGGAATTGCGCTTGATATCAACATCCCTTCTGATCTTGCAATTTGGGGTCGACCAGAGGAAATTGAGCGGATTTGGTTTAATCTGTTTTCCAATGCTGTACAGGTTTTGGGTGAATTGGGGAAAATTTCAGTGAATGCCTGGGAGGAAGGGGAGTTTGTTTGTGTTACAATTATGGATAACGGGTCGGGCATTGCTGAAGATCTGCAGCAAAAAATATTTGAGCCCTTTTTTACTACCAAGAGTGCTGGTGAAGGTACGGGTTTGGGGCTGGATATCGTGAAGCGATTTATTGAGTCCAATAAAGGGTCGATTTCGTTTACAAGTCGGGATGGAGAAACGGTTTTTACTGTTCTTTTGCCCCGTTACAGAAGGGAAGAGGGGAATGAATAGGTATGGAAAAACCGGATAAAGCAATTCTTATGGTAGATGATGATGGAATTATTCTTTTGACTTTGCGTCATGAATTAAGCCGTACACTTGGGCCTCAATATCGCTATGAAACTGCCATGAGTGGGCAGGAAGGATTGGAAGTAATTGATGAACTTGCTGCTGAAGGCGTTCGTGTAGTGTTGATCATTTCTGACTATATCATGCCCGGTATGAACGGAAAGGAATTCATTTGCGAGGTGCAAAAGCGAAATCCTGAAATTCATGCACTTATGATTAGTGGGCAGGCCGAACCGGATATCGTGGCCGATGCACTGGAATCTGGCAGTATAAAAGCCTTTTTTTCCAAGCCTTGGAACTCAGTGCTGCTGGAAAAACATTGCCGTGAAATTCTGGCACAAGTATAGGTAGAGCAGTGAATCTTTTTGAAATGCATGTTTTTGCCGTGATGGCAGAGACTCTGCATGTGCGCAGAACAGCAGATATTTGCCATTTGAGCGCCTCGGCGGTAACCCGTACCC
>CAYNNU010000145.1:0-5642 GCA_964398645.1 uncultured Spirochaeta sp. | reverse complement strand
TGCTCGTCACTCACCTGCTCAGGCTCAAGCCCGAACACCAGGCCTCCAGTAGTTCGGTGGACATCTTCTTCCTGCAAGAATGCCCGACGCAGGCCCGGATCATCACTCAGGTGAGCCAAGACTACCAGCTCAATCTGACTGTAATCCGCACTCACAAAACAATTTCCACTTTTGGGCACAAAGGCCTCCCGAATCCGCCGCCCCTCATCATCGCGAATGGGAATGTTTTGCAGATTCGGGTCTTTACTCGATAACCGCCCGGTTGCAGTTCCGGTCTGCTGGAAACTGGTGTGTATTCTGCCGGTTTTCGGATTCACCATCCGCGGCAGGCTATCAACATAGGTTGATTTCAACTTTGCCAGCCGGCGATACTGCAATATCCGTTGCGGAACGGGATCTTCGGCGGCTAATTCCTGCAAAACAGATACATCGGTCGAATAGCCGGTTTTTGTTTTTTTTCTGCCCTGCAAGCCCCGCTCTTCAAACAAAAGGGTTTGCAGCTGTTTGGTACTGTTGATATTAAACTCATAGCCGGCAAGCTCGTATAATTCTCCCGTCAATCTTTCCAACTGTACTTCCAGTTCCTGCCCATAGCGTTCAAGATAATCAATATTGATTCCAATCCCTTCCATTTCCATTGCAGCCAGAACCGGAATCAGCGGCATCTCAAGATCGTAAAAGACCGAGTCAAGCTTCCGCTCTGTGAGCTGAGGGGCAAAAAATTCATACAAACGCCAGCACACATCGGCATCTTCGGCGGCATAGGTGCACGCCTGATCCAGTGAAATCTGATCGAATGTTTGCCCCTTGGGAACCAACTCTTTATAGGAAATACACTCATGCTGTAAAAAGCGGCGGGAAAGAAGATCCATGCCATAACCGCCGGCGCCGGAATCCAGAATCCAGGCAGCAATCATCGTATCGAATACGATATTTTTCATTTGTATACCGGCATGTGCCATTACCAGATAATCATACTTTGCATTCTGCAAAACAAGCTCTACCGATTCATCCTCCAGAAAAGCCTTGAGTTCAGCTAGCATTTCCGCCTTTGCCGGCACATCTCCTTCGGGACCACGCAACGCACAATAACAAGCCTTGCCCGCCTGACTACACAGAGAAAAACCAACCAATTCCGCCTCGCTGGTATCGAGCGAGCTTGTTTCGGAATCAAAGGCACAGCGGCCTGCCTGCCGCATTTGATCGAACCAGTTGCGAAGTTCTTCCAGGCTGTCCACGAGCGTGTATTCCGGCTCTCCAAAGGGGGCTGGTGTGCTTGCCTCGCTGAGCCGCGAAGCGTCCTGCCGGCCAGACTGCGAAGAGGCAGCACTTGGCGGAGCAGCGGCGCCACCCTCAGCAGATAAAGCCGGCAACTCCGCAATCAAGGAAACAATCCCTTCCTCGCGCAAAATATCGGCCCCCGCATCAATCGGCATCTCTCCAATTTGCAAATCTTCTATCGAAAGCGGCAGGGGAACATCGCGTACCAGCCTGATTAAATCCCGGCTCAAAAATGCTGACTCACGCCCTTCAGTCAATTTTTTTTGCCAAGATGCCGACGAAACCGCCGCAAGATCCGCATACAAGGCATCCAGACTGCCAAAGCTTTGCAACAGGTTTGTAGCGGATTTCGGGCCAATTCCCTTTACCCCGGGCACATTATCGGCGCTGTCACCAACCAGTGACAGATAATCCAGTATCTGATCAGCCTGAACCCCCCAAGTCTCCTCTACTGCCGAAGCATCCATCAGGTGCAAATCGCCCTTTTCAGGTTTTAGGATCCGCACCGACCCGCCGACCAGCTGCAAAAGATCTTTATCACCCGAAATAACATAGCAGTCCATTCCTCGCTGGCGCGCCAACTCAGCGTAGCTGGCCATTACATCATCCGCTTCATAGCCTTCCGCCCGAACCTGTGGAATTGCCAAGGCGTCCATCAGGCTTTCAATAATCGGAATTTGGCGAGTCAATTCATCCGGCGTTTTATCGCGATTTTGCTTATACGGAGGGTACTGTGTATGTCGGAAGGTAGGCCCAACTGAATCCAGGGTAACCGCAAAATAACCGGGGCGGTAACGCTGAAATAATTGCAAAATAGTTCGCATAAAGCCGAAAACTGCTGAGGTATTTTCACCACGGGAATTCCGCAAAGGGTTTCGTATCATTGCAAAATACGATCGATAAATAATGCTGTAGCCATCCAGCAAAAACAGAGAGTTTCGATTCATGTTTCTATAATGGCCTAATCAGCCGGAAATATCCACCATTCCAGCCGAAACTGCTGGGGCGTTTGAGGTGCGCGGGCGGCGCAAAACCCGCTTATGCTGCATTCGGCGGGCAATCTCGCCCATGCGGTTGCGTGCCGCCTGCTGCACAGGGGCCGACGAAACCAAAATAATGTCTGCTAATTCCTTGTTACGAGCCAGTAGGCGGGCAATTTCTTTGGCCCCGGGCGCAACTCCCGTATCCTCAGAAAGCTCACGCAGGCGGTTTTGAAAGGATTTGAGAACTCTGTCTAAAGAGGCCAGTTCATCGACAAGCTCAGTCTCCCGCTCTGCCTGTGCGGCAAAGAGGCGGGCATTATCAACTGTTTCCAACTGCGCCTGACGAATATGCAGCAAACGTTCGAGTACACTGCAACGCCTGTCCAGCAAATGTATTACACGCTGCTGAGCGGCGTTTTTCTGTTTATTTTTGGCAATCATATCCAGGGAAACCTGAGCAGGTACAGCAGGCATCTTGCTAACCTGCTATGTTTACGCCGGAAGCGCCTGCTTCTCCACCCTGGGTTTTCCGAGCAGCTTCAGACCAGGCGTCGCGAAGGGTCTCCAAATGGCTACGAATAGGATTCAGTAATTTCACATCTTTTTTAATATTTGCTTCAAGTATCTGCTGACTGAAATACGAATAGAGACTGAACAGATTCTTCGCGATTTCACCGCCCTGTTCAAAATCAACCGATACCATCAGCTCCGTGATGCAATCCTTGGCCTTGGTGAGCGCAGCATTCACTTTATCGTAGTGCAATCCACCTTCCTGCATAACATCAACGGCAATATCAATCTGTCTGATGCTTTCATCATACAGCATCACAACCAACTGACCCTTACCAGCTGTTCGTATTCTGGTTTCCTTGTACGCATTCAACGCATTTCGGGAATATCCCATCCTCGGCCTCCATTCACTCTATCATTGAACCCGGTCCCGTAAAACTGAAACCGGCACAAAACTGTAGCCTCTCTCAACCAATGCATTCACCAGCACATCCAAGCGGTGAAACAAATAGTCCTCTCTACCTGTAAAGGGCAATTCGTCCCCCGGGGTCCCAATTCGCATCGCAATTATGGAGCCCGGTTTCTTTTGATCTACAATCCGCTCGATCAAATCAGAACTTCCCTGATACAAAGTCGAAACAGTATCGCCTGAGTACCGCGGTACCCAGTCCAATGAATCGACATCCCTACCGACATAGGTATAATTCATCTCGGCGGCAGCCTGTAGAATGGACGACCCAACATAATAGTAGGGCGCATGCCACAGCAGGGACATCTCTCTGCCCGTAGCATAATAATAATCATCCTCATTTCTGGCCAGCCCCTGCTGAATAAAATCCTTAGTTATTCGAAAACGCGAGTCGGTCATGTCGAAATAACTGTGAAACATGTTGCCAACTTCATGTCCCGATTCCGCAATTGCAACCACTGCTTCTGGATGGCGAGCGATAAACTCCCCATTAACAAAAAATGTCGCCTTGATATTGTAGTCCCGCAAAACCGACATGATTTCGGTAAGCCCTTCAACGCTGTCGATTGCATTAAAAACAAGCGATACTTCACGACGGCGGATACGGGAGCCATGGGCAAAAACCTCCCCATCAAAGGGGTCATCGGCTGCGGGGAAGGCTTCATATTCCCTGCCCGGTCGGGCAAAAAGCGGCTGAGTACCAACATCACGGACATTCCGCACCATAACCTGATTCGCATATCCATTACTGCTCGGCAAGGATTCGAGGTAAATTCGATGGGTTTCAGTTACCGTTTCCGGCTCAAGCAGGCTTACATCTTGCACGTCATCCCACTGATCAACATTCCAGTCGTATACGCGGCAATGCTCTCCGGAAATAACCGCAGGCATTTCGGATTCACTATCGATGCCGATGCTATCAGGTTGGGAAAAGCCCGCCAGGGTTATTGCACCGCTGGCCAAATTAGCAATCTCGATACGTTTTGCTCCTGCTATCAATACATTATGATTGTTGATCCAAAGAGCATGCAGGGGATTTTCATGTGTAAACTCCCGCTGTAAACGCCAATCAGAATAGCGGCGAATTTCCACCCCGCTGTCTGTTACGAGCAAGACATTTTCGTGCAAGGGTCCCAAAGCCACATCGCGCACCGTCTGCTCCAATCGAACAAAGCGAAGGTTTTCCTGGCTTCCGCGCATATCTAATCGGAATAGCTGATGATGCATATCTCCATCCGACAGAGCTTCGGTGATAATTGTAGCTATATCATCCTGAGACCAGAGAATTTTCCCAATCCGCGTATTCCGAGGTAGATACAAATATGGAAGCGAAACCACCTGACCCGTGCTATTGTAGTCATCTTCCTGCAAAAACAGCAAAAAGATGTTGCGCTGGCTCTTGGTAAATAACAGCCGTCCGCCATTTGGAGACACGGTAAAGCCATCAAAGTTTGGGTCGAAGGAAAACGGTAGCTTCCCGACAATCTCGCCGATACGCATAACATCCCGGTACATTGTTCGGGTAAAAAACTCATTTGGCCGAATACGATATACCAGTGAACCGATTACATAATACAAATCCCCCTGGGACTCCCAAGAAATATTTGCAATAGTACCGTTTCCAATTAAACGAATCTCTTGGTCATGTACCCGACCTGCATTGTGCTGCTGCATCGAATAATAATACAGCCTATTTTGTACGCAATACACCAAAAGGCTTCCGTCCGGGGACCAGCGTGCCGGTGGCAAATCGAAGGTCAATTCAACATCTTCTGAAATAACTGTATCGGTACCATCGGAAAAAGAATAGAGCATCAGCTTGCCGTAAGCCGCACTGACAGGCTCAAGGTAAACAAGAAAATCCCCATCTGGTGAAGACAATACAGGTCGAACCTTACCGTTTCGGATTTCATCCCCGGAGGTAAAAGCGGGAAAATCCAGCTCCGCACGGACAATACCATCGGTAGGATTCAGACGAAACAGGCCGAAACGGTTTTGAATGCGAACATCGCCGCTTTCCTGTACAAGAGAGACACTCTCTGGAAAAACAGTGAGCTGGCGCAATTCTTTGGTATCCAAATCAGCAGCAAAGGCGGTTCTGTACTCACCATACGCGGGCGCAGTTACCGTAGCGGTAAAAACGGCCGTTCCCTGACGGGAAGTCTGTAAATCGGAAAAAACTACTTCGCCAAAAACCGGGGCAAGAGATACTCCGGCCAGCAAAGCAACAGAAAGAACACAGATAGTAAGCGCCGAACGTTTCATATTCATCTGCTACCAATATCGGCATGACTTCCACCAGGCTTAACCAGAAGCACATGATTATTGTGCCTCGATTTTGCAGCTAGCGAGCAAGCATTGCCGACAACTCCTCATCCATATCATTTAGGGCATGCAGC
>CAYNNU010000144.1:0-5737 GCA_964398645.1 uncultured Spirochaeta sp. | reverse complement strand
GTAGTCTTACCAGAAAAGGTAGACCCGGCCGATCTTTTGCAAGGTGGAGGTTTACATACTCTGCAGAATAGTGTATCTTCTCCTTTACATGTACTCGAGTATCTATACTCTCATATCTCATCTAGATTTAACTCATCCTCTGTTGAGGGAGCAGCTTCCGTAATACGGGAGCTAGGTCCATATTTGAGCAGTATTTCATCAGCTGTTCAACGAGAAGCGAGTTTTGCCTATTTGGGAGAAAAGTTAGGTATTGATTCACAGGCTGTGAAATCCGACGTTGCCGGTATTCAGGAGAGTCTGTTTAGGAAAAGTAGACAGCGGAAAAATTCAGCTGAAAACAAGGAGAATAATCAATCTAATAATTGGAACGAGTCCCAGCTCTCTATAGAGATGTTCCTAATGTTGTCGGCAGTCGCGAAGGTTGAGTTTTTTGAATATATTCGACGGAATGTTGAAATAGATACCTTGCAAGATGATGCTGCACGAGAACTATACATCGCATTGGAGGATTCATTTCGGCAAAATCAATTAACGACGGCTGTTGTTGTTGATCGATTAAAAGATGAGGATTTGCGAAAAGTTGTCATTAAAAACATTCATGGAAATGAATACGACTTTTCAGATATGGGGCCGATAAAAGAAGCTGTGCATCGAATTCAAGAAAGAAATGTACGTCTAAGAAAACAGTATTTGCAACGCGAGTTGAATGCTGTTCGTGGAGAAGATAAGGAATCCATTGATCAACAGCGTGAAATAATGGCTGAAATTATTCATCTTGATACCATTTTGAAAGCTGTAAGGGAAAGTGCTGATGAAGGAAATGTTGAATGATCCTGCTTTGAAAAAAATGATCGAATATGCGAAAAAGCGGCAGGTCATCAGCTATGACGAGATCACCGATTTTCTTCCTGAAGAAATGGTGAAATCGGATAAAATTGAAGAAGTAATTGCTCTTCTAGGAAAGCATAATATTCGTTTTGAAGACGAAGATGATGCGAGAAATTCTGATAGTCAAGAGGCAGAAGGCCAGGATGGTCAGGAAGAATCAGAAGAAGAGGATGAAAAGGCGAAAGCCGATAATTCGCAAAGAAAAATTGTGTATTCAGATAAAGAATCTGCTGTTGATGATCCAATTCGCCTATATTTACGCGAGATTGGGCGAGAAAATCTATTAACTGCAGAACAAGAGGTAGAGCTTTCAAAAAAAATGGAAGACGGGGAAAATATTATCAAGAATGTTATTAAACATTCTGGAATGGTAATACCCGAACTTGCCCGCTTAGCGGAAAAAGCCTTTTCAAAACAAGACCCAAAAGAAATGGGATATTCCAAAAAAGAAATTTCAGAATTTTTGGCCGAAAGGCGACGTCTAACCCAATTTTATCGTGATGTATTAAAAGAAATTCAACCGGATTTAAAGCAGTATCTGCAGGAAAAGGAAGTACTTGTGCTTAAGGGCTTGTCTATTGAAGAGGACAAAACCTTGATGAAAATCCGAAAAAATATTCTTAAACGTATTGGGGAAATTGAGTTTCATCAGCAGGAAATCTTACAGTTTTCCGATCGCTTTATTTCTGTTGCGACCAGGATTCGTCAATATAAGCGTGAAGAAAAGCGTATTGAAAAGCATCTGCAAGTTGAGAATATGCGAGAATTGCGCGCACTTGGTCGCGGGCTGGCAAATCAAGCCGAAAAAGTTCGTATTGAACAGCAATTGGGACTAAGTGCTGATTCGATTAAGGATCAAATTAGACAATTTCAGATAACAGATAAAAAACTAAAAGGCTTTGAACAGAGTTTTGAGTCTCCAATCGATGAAATTCTACGTATGTCCGAAGAGATTGTTCGTGGAAAAACCATGATGCAAAGCGCAAAAGATCGATTAATTAAAGCAAACTTAAGACTTGTTGTAAGTATTGCAAAAAAGTATACAAACCGAGGTCTTCACTTTTTTGATTTGGTACAAGAAGGGAATATTGGTTTAATTAAAGCGGTTGAAAAGTTTGAATATCGCAAAGGTTATAAATTTTCTACATATGCTACTTGGTGGATTCGACAGGCAATTACACGTTCAATTTCTGATCAGGCGCGAACAATTCGTGTGCCTGTTCATATGATTGAGCAAATAAACAAGGTTGTGCGTGAATCAAGGCAGCTGATGCAAACATTGGGTCGGGAACCAAATGACGAAGAGGTTGCTGATAGACTTGGCTGGACAGTTGGAAGAGTAAAATCAGTAAAGAATGTTGCTCGCGAGCCAATTTCGTTAGAGACTCCTATTGGTGAAGAAGAAGATAGTTTGCTAGGTGACTTTATCGAGGATAAGGATGTAGAAAATCCTGCTCATCAGACAGCTTTTACCTTGTTGCAGGAGCAATTGCGGCGGGTATTGGCCGAATTGCCACCGCGTGAGCAGGAAGTATTAAAGATGAGATTTGGCCTTGTTGATGGCTATAGTCTTACATTGGAAGAGGTTGGCCTGTATTTTAATGTAACACGTGAACGAATCAGGCAAATTGAAGCAAAGGCTCTTAGAAGGTTGCGGTATCCAACTAAGAGTAGAAGATTGATGGATTATTTAGATAACTAGAAAATTGGTGTATACCTGGAGGCGGTATGGTAGAGGAAGTGTTTGAAAAGCTGCGTGAGCTGCAGGATATTATTGCAGAAAAATTTGCAATAGAAACAGAAATGGAAAATATACCTAAGGTTTTATCAACTCGCAGCGATATGCTTACTCGGATGAAGCGTTCATTTATTGAACGAAATGAGAAGTACGAATCAACCAAAAAACACATTGTCGAGTTGAAAACACGCTTGAGCGAAGCAGAAGCGGCTCGTGAAAAATATGAGCAACAAATGGATTTGATAAAAACTCAGCGGGAATATGAAGCATTAGATAAAGAAATACGAGATGCTTCTGAACGTGAGCAAAATTATCGTCGGGAAATTCAGCGTGAAGAGCGTGCCTTGGAAGAAATTCAGGCAACGTTGGAACGCGAAGAGACAATGATTCAGGATCAGGAGAAAGAGTTTTCTGCCGAGCAGGAACGTATACAGGAGCAGCAATCTAAAAAAGAAGATATGCTCGCCAAACTCGTAGAGGAAGAGGAACGTATCACTCCAGATTTGGATGATGATTTAATATTTAACTTTGAACGTATTATTCGCAGCAAGGAAGGCGTGGGTATTGTTCCGGTAAAAAAAGGAACATGTTCAGGCTGTTATATGACTTTACCTAATCAGTTGGTCAATGATGTTCGTTCCGGTGAAAAGGTATTGAATTGTCCATATTGCAGCCGCATTTTGTACTGGATGGATGCTGCCGGGATAGATGGTTCTTTTGATGATACTGGCGGATTGGTTGATCTGATGGAAAATGAGTTCGACGATGATACTGAAGGTAATGATTTGCTCGACGATTCTCTCTTGGATGAAGAAGAACTCGATATTATGGATGATGGTGATGACACTCTGACAGAGGATGAAGAGGATATTGAAAACTCATTGATCGATGATGACGATGATGAGGATGATGAAGAAGATGAAGAAAATCCTTTAGATGATGATGAATATGATCTTGATGATGAAGATGAAATTGAGGAGGACGAGGAAGAAGAATAATCATTTTTCCTTTTTCGGGAGAAAAAATATCGGGCTGATCCGTCGCCGGTTTATACTGGAGGAAAGTCCGGGCTTCGTAGAGCGCGGTGCCGGGTAGTTCCCGGGCGCATTGAAAAATGTGACAGATAGTGCCACAGAAAAAATACCGCCGCTTATGCGGTAAGGGTGAAAAGGCGGGGTAAGAGCCCACCAGAAAAACGGCAACGTTTTTGCTCGGTAAACCTCACCGGAAGCAAAATCAAGCAGCAGGTTGACCTGCTCGGTTAAAATCCTGCGGGTAGATTGCAAGAATTGTCAGGAAACTGATAATCAAGATAGATGACGGAATAAAACAGAACCCGGCTTATTGGCCTGGTATTTTTTCTCCTGAAATTGTGTTATTGACATTTTTTATTGCATATCATCTAATAAGATGTGCAATCAACAAGGTTTAATCGTCAGCGGTACAGCACTGTAGCAGCGCCTCAAATGAGGCGCCGAATTGTAATTGGGGTAGTGATTGCTTTCGCAGTTCTAATGGTATGTATTTTACTTTGGAACGCTACATTCTCTTTTCTTACCTTTGGCTTGAGTCATGATCAGGAAGATCTTGTTGAGTTATGGGAAGAATCTCGCTACGAGGATGTGTATTCCCGAGCTTCAGACGCACTTATCAAAGATCCTCTTGATGACGATTACCTCGTATTACATGGCTTTGCTGCTTTCTATTCTGCCGTTATTCAGCATGATTCTGGCCAGTCTTTTTCATTGTTAAAAGAGGGCATAATTTCATTGCGCAGGGCTTTGTTACTCGCACCAGCGTCACAGGCTGTTGAAGTTGAGTATGTATTGGGAAAGGCCTATTATCACATGGGGTCATATTATTATGATTTAGCTGTGCGGCATTTACTGGCAGCATATGACGATGGCAATAGAAGTGATGATATTTTTGAATACTTGGGTTTGGCGTATCGAAAGATTGAACAATACGCAAAAGCTGAAGAATGGTTTGAAAGAGGCGTTGAACGAACAAGTTCTCCAGCAACTGAAATTAATTTAGCTGAAGTGTTGTTTTTGCAAGAAAAATATGCTCAAGCTATGGAGCATGCTCGGGAAGTAATATCATTGTCCGATGATTCGCTACTGCAATTACAGGCGAATATTTTGATTGGGCGGATATATCTTGATACTGATAGATTAGGGCTGGCGGAAAATCATTTTACTGCTATGCTTGATCAACATTCAGCGGTCGCTGATGTTCGATACTGGTTGGGAGAAACATATCAAGGAGAGGATAAACCTATCCTTGCCAGGGCAGAATGGCGTGAGGCTGTACGCATTGATCCGCATCATGCACTTGCAGCGCAACGTTTACAGAATTGATGGATAGAGGAGTATGAAATGGGTGCTTTTTCGACTGACATCGGAATAGATTTGGGTACATGTAATACCTTAATTTATGTACGAGGTAAAGGTATTATGGCCAATGAGCCGTCCGTTGTTGCCGTTGAGCGGGGAACAAAACGGGTAGTTGCTGTTGGTGATGAAGCAAAACGGATGCTATGGCGTACTCCAGGTGATATTATCGCTATCCGACCCCTTCGTGATGGCGTTATTGCTGATTTGGAAACCACAGAAAAAATGATTCGCTATTTTATTTCCAAGGTTATTCCTCGTCGGTGGTTTGTAAAACCGAGAATGGTTATCGGCGTGCCGTCTTGTATAACAGAAGTTGAGCGTCGTGCAGTTGAAGAAAGCGCATATAAAGCCGGGGCACGTGAAGTGAAGGTTATTGAAGAGTCGTTAGCAGCTGCAATTGGAGCAAATATTCCCATTTTTGAGCCTGCCGGACACATGGTCTGTGATATCGGCGGAGGCACCAGTGAGATCTCGGTTATTTCGCTTGGTGGTATGGTTGTTAGTAACTCTATTCGTCTTGGTGGTGATGAGTTTGATGAATCAATTATTAAGTATGTACGATCTGTTCATAACTTGATCATTGGTGAGCAAACTGCTGAAAACTTAAAGCGAGAGATCGGTAACGCAACTCCGGATAGCAAACTGGAAAAAAAGGAAATAAAAGGAACCGATGCAATTACTGGTCTTCCAAGACGGCTGGAAATCGATAGTGTAG
>CAYNNU010000143.1:0-5805 GCA_964398645.1 uncultured Spirochaeta sp. | reverse complement strand
ATTGGGTGAAGCTCTTTAGCATGAAGGTAAAGTTATGTGAACGCTGGTTCCGGTTGTTTTTCCGGGTCCGGATAGTTGGTCACTGTGAATATGTACTCTTCCACCATGTAATTGCACTATTCGACGGGTAATGCTTAGTCCCAATCCGGATCCTTGGCTGCTTCTGGCAAATTCACCTCGGAATAAACGGTCAAAAACAAAGGGTAATTCATTGGGTGGTATTGGTGTTCCTTCGTTTGAAATTGAGCAGACTGAGCCTTTGACGCTGCATTCTATGGTCCCATGCATTGGTGTATGCCGGATTGCATTTTTGAATACATTTTCTATAGCGCGATGAAAAAGGCGTTGATCTATGCAGAGCATGGCATCTTCATCAAAAGAAAGGATGAGAGAAATAGATTTTTTCTGCAGAGTATGTTGAAAACTTTGTAAGAGTGGGGAAAAAACTGCAGCCGCTGATACAGGTGCTTTGTGCAAGCTTTGGCCGGATTCCTCTAGGCGCATCAGTTCGTCTAGCTGATTGATGAGTAGCTCAATCCTATTCATTTCGCTTAAGAGCTTATCAATCCGGCTTGTGTCGGCAGAATATATCCCGTCTTCAATTGCCTCAAGCTGGGCTTTCACAGAAGCAACTGGTGTGCGCAAGTCGTGTACAGCATCACGTGCCCATTGCGAGCGAAGTTGTTGTTCACGTTCAAGGCGTTTGGCTAGTAGATTTGCTGCTTGTGCTATGCGGGTTATTTCAGCAGCACCGCGCTCAGGGATTGGTGGGGCAGGTTTTCCATGGGCAATCTTGTCAATTCCTTCAGCTACGGCAGCTGCCGGGGCAGAAAGATTGCGGGCGAAAATCCAGGCAGAAATGGCGGCTGCGGCAAATGCGGCAAATGCGCCGGCCACTGCTGTAAGTAAAATCGACTTCCACAGGTTTTGATTGGCTGCATCGTTGCGAAAGTGTGCTGGCCCCATGTTGTAGTATCCTAATAATTGCTCTTCCCAGTAAACAGGATGTTTGTGCATGGTTTCCGGCGCTTGCGAGCGAAAAAAATAGTCGGCAGCACGATTTGTTGCAATTTGATTTCCGTCTCGGTCGAAAACACGAACGGGAATATCTGGGGGAAGAAATGGCGAAGGACCCCTTCGAGCTATTCTGCTTTCAGCTTGGTTTTCCATCTGCCAGTAACCCGGTCTTGGTGTTGGGCCTGGACCAAGAGGGGTTCTCCATCCGCGGTGGAACTCGGTTTGCTGGCTAGGAATAATACCATAGTGTTCCAGAAGTAAGCGTTGAGCACCAGTATGTATCATTCTACTTCGTTGTTCGCTCCATCCTTGTAATGAACGCTGGTAACCAAATGCAAGCGATGCAATAAGGATCAGAATGAGTACTGAAAAGCTGACAAGAAATGCTGCAAATGTTCTTCTAAATAAACTGTGTCGAAGTGGGGAAGATGTATTCATCATTCTGAATCCCCTGTAGTCAGGGAGCCACAAAAGCGATAGCCATATCCCCGTACAGTTTCAATCCATTTTGCATTTTTCAGTTTAGCTCGAATATTTTTGATGTGGGTGTCAATTGTCCGTTCTGATCCATCAGCAGTATAGTCCAGGCAGGCTCCAAGAAGTCGTTCGCGTGAAATGACAATATCAGCATTCTGTGCCAGATATTGAAGGATTTCCCATTCGGACCCTGTGAGCTGAATTTTTTTGCCGTTTAGTGAACAATAGTGACCCGCTTGTTGTAATTCGAGAATATTTTTTTGAAACATATAGTGTTCAGTCGGGTCTGTTTTTTGTATTGGTGTGCTTCGGCGGAGTAAGGCTTCAACACGCAACATCAACTCTTTTACTGAGAAGGGTTTTATCAAGTAGTCATCACCGCCAACTTCAAATCCGGTAATCCGATCAGATTCTGCAGTGCGCGCAGTAAGAAAAATGATTGGTACATTTGAGCCTTGGCGTAATTTTCGCGCCCATAAAAAACCATCACCATCAGGAAGCATGACATCAAGAATTAACAGATCGGGCCCTTGCATATCAAATGCCTGATAGGCAGCTGCAAGTTTGGCAAAACCAAATGCTTTATGGCCGCCAAGTTCAAGATACGATACAACTGTGTTGCGAAGACCTTCGTTATCTTCAACAATAAAAATCCGTGCCATATTCAAAATATACTATTTAGGGCTTGTTCTTGCCACAAATTACGAAAGTTTGGGCGGCGAATTCACAAAATCTTCAAAAAGGAGGGGATTGAAGCACAATATATTATTGCATTTTTTATCGAGTAGGATATACTAATGCGGGACTAGCCCGACAGCTAACAGGAGGATTTCATGAGTGATTCAGCCGTTCCTGCTCAGGAAAATACAAGCAGCGGGAGTATTCGAAGAAGAAGTTCGCAGCGATCCCGGAAGAAAAAGCCGAGCCAAATTCCTTTGGGGGTTCTGGTTGCAATTGTATTAATAGCGATTTCAATTGCGCTGGCATTTCGTTCTGGAAACCTCGCATTTTTCTGGGTAACAGGAATTTCGTTTGGGATGATTTTACAGCGATCACGATTCTGTTTCACTGCATCCATGCGAGATCCGTATCTAACTGGTGGTACTAGTTTGACGAAAGCAGTGCTAACAGCTTTTGCTATTACGTCACTTGGTTTCTGGGCAATAATGTACGGGGCTCATTTACAGGGTTTACCGATCCCTGGTATGGGATTTGTTCAACCAATCAGTCTTGCCACAGTAATAGGCGCGACAGTTTTTGGTATTGGTATGGTAATTTCGGGTGGCTGTGCATCCGGGACACTTATGCGGGTTGGTGAAGGCTTCATCATGCAAATTCTCTCACTAGTGTTTTTTGTTGTAGGTTCATTGCTTGGCGCCGCAACCTTCGGTTGGTGGCAGCTGAATTTTATTGCTGGAGCTCCTCGCGTGTTCCTGCCGGATGTTTTTGGCTGGGTAGGGGCAATTTTACTGCAATTACTTGTAATTGCTCTGTTGTGGATAGCCGCAGATAAGTTTTCAAAGGCAAAACAGGCAGCAAATAGTGCGCATTAGCCACGAAACTGTCTAGAAAAGATTATAGATTATTGAAACTGGAGGCAACGATGAAAGAAGAAGTATTGGATTGTTTTGGTGAGGCCTGCCCGGTACCCTTGGTAAAGGCACAGAAGGAAATCGAAAAACTCGAAGTTGGGGATGTTTTGGTTGTACAGATTGATCACTCTTGTGCAGTAAAAAATCTGCCTGAGTGGGCTCGAGAAGCTGGTCATAATGTTGAAATCGAAGAAATCGACGATGGCGAGTGGGAAATTATTATCGAGAAGGCAAAATAGTTTACAAGAATAAGACTGGCTGCAAACCGCGTAAGGAGCTTACAATGTTCAAGAAAATATCGGAAAAAATTGCAAAGAATGAGTACTACAAGCTTTGGTTAAAAGATGCATGGCCGTATATTACCGGTGCTGTATTGCTGTCTGTTTTTCAGATAGTAACTATGGCGGTAACCGGAAATCCCTGGGGTGTTTCCGCGGTTTTTGCGAACTGGGGCGCATGGCTTTTTGAAGCTGTCGGTGGCTCGGTGGATAAATGGTTTTATTTTTCCTCCAATGCAGCTCAGTCTGTTCTTGATAATGGCTTTTTCAATAATCCCGGTACATACCGGAATCTTGGTATTATTGTAGGTGCTTTGCTTTCTACATTGATAGCATCCGGTTTCAAGATTAAAAAAATTAAATCCGGCAAGCAGATTGTTGCTGCGATTTTGGGTGGAACCCTCATGGGCTATGGTGCCCGTATTGCATTTGGATGTAACATCGGCGCTTTATATTCAGGTATTTCAGTTCTGTCCTTATCCGGCTGGGTTTTTGGGATTTTTCTTTTCGTTGGGGCAGTAATTGGCAGCAAGATGCTAGTCAAGTATTTTATGTGATGCAGGAACAGACAAAAAGGGTTATTTAGATGGAAAAACGAGTAGAAGAGTATGATGTTGTAGTTATTGGCGGAGGACCTGCAGGTCTTACTGCTGCAATATATTGTGGCCGTGCGCAGTTGAAAACAATTTTGATTGAAAAATCACTTGTTGGTGGTTTGGCAACCTATACCAATGAAATTGAGAACTATCCTGGCTTTCCTGAAGGAAGCGGCGGGCTGGATCTTATGAAACAGTTTCATAATCAGGCAAAGCGTTTCGGTGTTAAGTTCAAGTTGACGGATGTGAAGAATGTGGAATTGGAAGGGGAAGTAAAAAAAGTCGAGACTTTCCGAAACATTTTTGAAGCAAAATCGGTTATCATCGCCACCGGTGGGCGTCCGCGTATTACCCGTGCTAAAGATGAAGAGAAATACTTATTTGATAAGGGGATCTCTTTTTGTGCTACCTGTGATGCAGCTGCAAATACTGGAAAAACCGTTATGGTAATTGGATCCGGGGATGCTGCAATTGAAGAAGGAATGTTTCTGACAAAGTTTGCCAAAGAAGTAATTGTCAGTGTTATTCATGATGAGGGCAAAATGGATTGTAACGAAATTGCCCGCGATGCAGCACTTGCAAATCCAAAGATGAAATTCATGTGGAATACCATGGTAGATAGTTTTGCCGGTGAAGGTCATCTTGATACAGTAAACCTGAAGAATCTAAAGAATGGGGAGATCATCCCAGTTAAGGTTGATAATTGTTTTGAGTTTATTGGCTACGAACCCAATACGGAAATTTTCGAGGGCAAAGTAAAAATGTCAAAGCGAAAATATATCCTTACCGACGAGAACATGGAGGTCGGAATAGCCGGTGTTTTTGCCTGTGGTGACGTTCGGGAAAAATGGCTAAAACAGGTTGCTACTGCGGTTGGTGATGGTGCTATCGCCGGCGTTGGCGCTGAAAAATATATTGCAGAAACTGAAATGTTTGAAAATCAAATAATGCAGAAGGATAAGATTGGGCTTATCTATGTATACAGCGCGATTGACGCACCAAGCCGTGAATTGCTGCCCATGATGCAGGAGATCGAAGAACTATTTAATAATCAGGTAAAACTGAATGTTATCGATCAGTATAAGGGAATGAGTCTCTGTGATCGTCTGGCATGCGATGTTGATCCAATGACAATTTTCTTTACGAAAGATGGTGAGGTAGTACATATTTGTGGACAATGTGACCGCAAAACTATTATTCAAGAATTGAATAAACTTGTTGAAAATCCGGTTGAGGGGTAAGTATGAAAACAAAATTCGTAGGTTTTTTGCTGGTGTTGCTGGCCGTGGTATTTACCGCCTGCGGGCCATCTCCGACTGGTGAAACGGGCACTGAAATAATTGAAGCGTCTACAGTTCAGGAATTATTGCAGGATCCAGCAACAATTCTCATTGATGCACGGCCTCTGGTTGAATACCGTAGAGGTTGCGTAGACGGCGCCTTGAATATTTCACGTGCAGATATTGTAGTTATGGAACCGTATTCAAATCTTCTTGCGCCTGCAACGGTCATTGAAGAAGTTATGCAAAGCCGCGGTATTAACAATGATTCCTTAGTTCTTATATATGATGATAATGAAAACATGGATTCAGCTCGGCTTTGGTGGACTTTGAAAATCTATGGACACGATAACGTAAAGGTAATCAGTGGAGGTATGCAGGCCCTTTTGAATGCAGGCTACACCGCTCATGAAGTTCCGGGAAATCCTATTGAAGCTGGCAATTTTACTGCAGACCCACTGAATGAAGAAATGATTATTTCCGGCAGTGAAATTCGGGCACAACTTGATGAGCCGGAAGATGGATTTGTTATTATCGATACTCGCAGTGATGAACAGTATGGTGC
>CAYNNU010000142.1:0-5811 GCA_964398645.1 uncultured Spirochaeta sp. | reverse complement strand
TATATGCAGTGTGCAACAGTTTATTGAGTGCATGTGCCGTTGCGACACACAATGCAGACGAGTACCCTAGGCCAATTGAAACCGGAACTTCTGAAACAATGGTAAAATCGATGCCGGGGATATCAATCCCGCGTTGATGAAAAGCATGCACAACAGCCTTACATAAATTTGCCCATCTGTCTTCTTTTCGCCACTTTACCGGCAAAGCCGTGCTTTTTTTTCGTTCATCAAAACTTTTTTCAAAAAAATGAAAAGCGGAATCACGGCGTTTACTCACAGCTACTGCTACTTTTTCACGTATAGCGCTTAACATCACCCTTCCGCCAATACCATGCGAATGTTCCCCAAACAAGGGAACAGTACCAGGGGCAGCTGATATTGCTCCCGGCTTAATCCCATACTCCTGCTTATGTACGGCAGCCACATGTTTCATGATGCTTCAACTATAATCATTTTTTTTTCTTTTTTCAAAAACATAATGTATTCACATTCGTTTTTTGCTAAAATACCTGTATGTTACGTTTATTCAAGGCTACACCAATACATAGCGCACTTTTGACATTTTTCAGTGCAGTACTCCTGCCATTAGCGTTACCAAACCCAATTTTTTCTTTTGGAAACCCGATAATCGGCCTTTTTGCCCTTGTACCCTTGTATTCAGCCATTTACAGCTGCAATAGTATCAGACAGGTTGCAATGCTTGGTGTTCTTTTCGGAGGAATATCCACAGTTCTCGGGAATTTTTGGCTAGCATTTTTTGGTGATTTTTCCATATGGACTTTAGGCGGTGCAACCGGCGGATATTTGGTTTACAATGCGCTTCTTTTTCCCTTTCTATACAGCGGAAAAAACTCACAATTGCGCCCAATATGGTTCACAGTCGTCTGGGTAGCCTATGAACTATTTAAATCGATTGGTTTTCTTGGGTATCCCTGGGGACTTGTAGCCTACAGCTGGAATGAAGTACTTCCATTTATTCAAATTGCAGATATTTTCGGTGTATATGGTGTCAGTTTCGTCCTTGTGCTGGCTAACAGCATCATAGCTGAACACATACCTAACCGCCCTTTTGCAATTGCCCGATTTACCGCCTTCACTGCTATACTTTTTTCTGCAGTCTGGATATATGGCTTTTACCAAATGCAAAAAGATATTCCAGTAATTGCAAAGATTCAAACAATATTGGTTCAAAATAATACAGACACGTGGGAAAGCGGAATATTCTGGCAGCAGTTAGAAAGAAATGAGCGAATGACCATTGAAGCTGCGGAACAAAAATCACACACTGATTTGATTGTCTGGAGCGAAACCCTACTTCGCTACCCAATTCCCACATATATGAATTTATACCAGCAAAAACCAAGAGCATACCCCTTTACCGATTTCCTGGCCGATCTACCAACCCCTTTGTTAACCGGAGCCGCATATATGATTGACCGTGAAAAGTGGGATGCAATAAATGCTGCAGTTCTATTTACACAAGATGCAAACATTGTTCAGGTATATGGAAAACAGCAGCTGGTTCCCTTTGCCGAAACAATCCCCTTTTTTGAATACGCCGCAGTACGCGCATTTTTTGCCAAGGCCATCGGCCTTGCTTCGACCTGGCTTAGTGGAATGGAATACCGCCTATTCCCTCTGCAAACACAAGATGGAACTATACTTCACTATGGCACGCCAATTTGTTTTGAAGATGCTTTTACCCATATTACAAGAAACATGGTATATGAAGGCGCAGATTTCTTTGTGAACCTGACCAACAACGCATGGTCACATACCGAAAGTGCACAAACCCAGCACTTTGCCGCTGCTCGTTTCCGTACAATTGAAACCCGCCGCACGCTTATTCGGGGAACCAACTCCGGCTTTACCGCAATCATCGATCCCTGGGGACGTGTTACTGCCTCCATGCCGATGTTTACCACCGGCACATTACGAGCCGAAGCTACAATCTACCGGCCGGAACATGAAACAATACAAATGCTTGTGGGCAATATCCTTGGCTATCTTTGTCTTTTTCTTGCCATCGGAATACTGTTCTATCGCCATTTTACTACAAAAAAACGCCCCGAAATGCTTCGGAGCGTCTAAAACCCATACCAGAAAAAAACTGGCAAGCGAGTCATTATTTTTTGATATTGTATTTCCGATTGAAACGCTCAACCCGTCCTGCAGTATCAACCAGCTGTTGCTTACCAGTGTAAAAAGGATGACTGGCGCTGCTGATATCCAGCAAATACATAGGATATTTTTGACCCTCATGGGTAATTTCTTCTTTTGTTTCAATAGTAGAACGTGTTACAAAAATAGTTCCTGTAGCACTATCCTTAAAAGCAACTTCCCGATATGCCGGGTGAATATCTTTTCTCATACTATCCTTCTCCTTCACAAATAATCCGCTTATTCCATACTTCCCGACGTATTCATGGAACGCAGGAAGGCGTCATTATTTCTGGTTTTTTTCATTTTGTCAATGAGCAGCTCCAACACCTCGATATCATCCATTGGATTGATAACTTTACGCAGCACCCACATCTTGCTCAATTCTTCCTCTGTTAGCAGCAAATCTTCACGCCGGGTTCCGGAACGTTTGATATTGATCGCCGGATACAGACGTCGATCCGCTAGGCGCCGATCAAGACTTACTTCCATATTACCCGTACCCTTAAATTCTTCAAAGATAACTTCATCCATGCGGCTACCAGTATCTACCAGAGCAGTAGCAACAATTGTCAAACTCCCCCCGTCTTCAATGTTTCGGGCCGCACCAAAAAAGCGCTTCGGTTTATGCAGGGCATTAGAATCCACACCACCGGAAAGAATTTTCCCCGAAGTAGGAACGGTTTGATTATAGGCCCGGGCAAGACGGGTTATGGAATCTAACAGAATTACAACATCACGCCCATGCTCAACCAAACGACGAGCTTTTTCCAAAACCATCTCTGCAACCTGTACATGCCGGGTAGCTTGTTCATCAAAGGTTGATGCAATAACCTCGGCATCAACATTCCGCTGCATATCGGTTACTTCCTCAGGGCGTTCATCAATAAGAAGCACTATCATATATACTTCAGGGTTATTAACCGTAATGGCATTTGCAATACGCTGTAACAGAATGGTTTTCCCAGTTCTTGGGGGAGAAACAATCAAACCGCGCTGACCCTTTCCGATCGGTGAAAATAAATTAATCATCCGAGTTGATACTTCCCCATCTTCTGTTTCCATATTTAAACGAAAATCAGGATACAAGGGGGTAAGGTTATCAAAGGGGATTCGAGTTTGTGCAACAGAGGGAGCATCGAAATTGACAGTTTCCACCCGAAGCATTGCAAAGAACCGCTCACTATCCTTCGGAGGGCGAATCTGCCCATATACCGTGTCCCCGGTTTTCAAATTGAACAGGCGAATCTGTGATGGACTCACATAGATATCATCCTGACCGGAAAGATATGAGTTTTGTGGAGAGCGGAGAAAACCATAGCCATCAGGGAGGATTTCCAAAGATCCGTAGGCGTAAATTGTGCCATTTCGCTCGGTATGCGCCTTCAGAACCGCAAATACAACCTCTTGCTTCTTCATGGACATGAAGTTTTCCTGCGAAATTCCCAAATTAGCTGCAAAATCCCGCAATTCCTTCATATTCATATTTATTAAATCATTGATACTTAATGCACGATCTTTATTGCTAGAATCGCTGTGATAACGGGCGCCATAATCCTTCTGAGACCCACCACGTTCACTATCATTCTTTTTATTTCCAGCACGATTTTTCCGATTGCGGGTATTTGCACCTCGCGCCGCATGGCTATCATTCATTTTATCACGGGTAGCCTGACCGTTCTCATCTTCAGCATTCACTGAAACAGCTTTTTCAGATGTGGAATTGCTGTCTTTTTCACCAGCTTCGGCTACGGCTGCATCGGAATCTTTTTTCAACTCTACCCGTATTTTCTTCTTTCGGGGAGCTTTTTCATTCTTTTCCGTATCTTCATTTTTTTCTTCGGCAGCTTGTACATCAGAAGGTTTCTGACTATCAAGCTCCAGTTCGTTCTGTGATTCATCGGAAACAGTTGATTGTTCTTGCTTCCGTTGTCTTCGAATAACTGCCATGCAATTCTCCAATAATAAATACTGTATATATAAACTTATCTATGATTCATAGCTCATTTTTGTTGGGTGGGGGATTTAGCCGCAAAGAATTATTAGGCGACACGGATACGATATCCCTTCCCACCGTAATTGTCAACTCTCGCTGATTAAAATATCAAGCAGTCGCTGCAACACATCCCCAGTCGCCTGCTCCTGAATATCAATCCGCGTGCCGGAATATCGATATTCAACAATATCTGCTGCCTGTCCCCTGAACAATATTCCGCTATATACCAAGCCAACAGGTTTATCCGTACTTGCTCCCCCAGGTCCCGCAATTCCACTGACTGCAATTGCAATATCCACATCATCCGCCCGTTCCAAAACACCACGAAGCAATGAGTCAACAACCTGACGACTCACGGCACCATGCTTCTGAATACATTCAGCAGGAACCCCAACGGTCTGAATCTTTGCCTGATTACTATATACTACCCAACCGCCCCAAAAACAACGGGAACAACCGGGAACTTCACCAATTACGGAAGAAATACGCCCTGCAGTACAGGATTCGGCAACTGCCAAAACCAAACCAGCTGAAGATAAAATATCAACAAGCTTTTGGGCTAGTTTCACATTCATCAGGAATGGCCAAAACCCCGAATTGACTCCTTCAGCTGCCCCACCGGTGCTGAAAAGACATCGACTGCATCGCTATTTTTTATCATGAAGCATTTGCCTTCAAAAGCAACGCCATCATCAATCCGAACCGCCGCAGTTTTTACATTGCCGAAAATTCTAGCAGAGGGCAGCATCTCGACCCGCTGGCTCGCTTCAATATTACCCCGAACGGTACCGCCGATAATTACATTTTCAGCCCGAACATCTGCCTGAACTTCTGCCCCAGTATCAATATATAAATACCCTTTTGACTCAATTCGGCCTTCAAAACGCCCACTCAGCTGCACCGACTGACTAAAACGCAAGGTCCCCTTCATTACTGCTGTTTTTCCGATACGTGTTACCGTTTTCGGCAGCACTCGTTCTTCATGAGGCATCAAACGCTCCTTGAATTCCTATTCAATCACTTGGATTGCATTACAAAAACACCATCCCAGTCATCCGGCGGCGGATTTTGTAAATAATGTTTACAACGGGCATAATACACCTTAGATGGCCCGTCATTTGGATCAACTTTTAGTGCCTGGGCAAACAACTGCATGGCATCGGAAAATTCCATCAATTTATATTTATTCCGCCCCTCAGCAAAGAACTGCAGAACTTTTTTCTTTTCTTCCGAAATCATACACCACCTCGCTGTTTACTGCCCTTCTCCTGACTCAGCAAGACCAGAAACCCGTTCCCGATATTTTTGTTCAAGAACCTCTAGGGTAACCTCACTGGCCTTTATCTCGTTATCTTTACTGGTAAGCTCTTCAACTTCCTGTTGCAAAGCATCCAGCGCAGCAATAATTCTACCTGATTCTTCAGAAACATGCGTGCAAAATGATTTTACCGAGGCTGCATCATCTGTCTGTAATCCACCAGCTTTTTCGGCCAAAGTGGCTAAGGGCTCACGCAAATGGTTTGTAAAATATACTAATGAATTATTCAATGACTGAATTAATACCAGACGTTGTTCGCGCTGAATTAATTGGCGGGCTAACTCACGTTGTCGAAGGATAGCCTTAATCCTGGCAAATACTTCAGAAAAATTAAACG
>CAYNNU010000141.1:0-5846 GCA_964398645.1 uncultured Spirochaeta sp. | reverse complement strand
AGGAGTAAAAAGTATGAAACGTATAGGAATAAACGTTGGTTCGTCCAGCGTAAAAATAGTATTACTAAATGGGGACAAGATTGAATATCAGCAGAGTGTTCCCCATGAAGGAGAGTTCGCCCAGACGGCAAAGCGTCTGCTGGCTGAGATGAGCTATCCTGATGACACCAAGGCGCTGATTACAGGCACAGAAGGGCGTTTTCTTTTTCGCTTAAATAACACTGTTGAGCCGGTTTGTATAGAGGCTGCCCTGCAGGGCATCGGGGAAAACCCGGATGCAGTTGTAACCCTAGGCGGTGAAGACCTTGTTGTCTACAGCATTGATGAGAACGGAAAAATTGTGAACAGTTTTTCCGGTAGTAAATGTGCCAGTGGTACCGGTGAGTTTTTCAAACAGCAGTTGGGCCGTATGGACATGAAGCTGGAGGATGTTGCCAATGTTTCCAACGATTCAGTGGTAAAACCGCTTTCTGCCCGCTGTTCTGTGTTTATGAAAAGTGACTGTACTCACCGCTTGAATAAAGGTGAAGCAACCAAGGATGACATTGTTGTTTCAATGAGCGATGTTATGGCGACAAAGGTTGTCGACTTTCTGCGCCGCGCCAAGATTCATTCTGGTGAAGTTGTGCTTACCGGGGGGATTACCCTGAATGCACACATGCTGCGCTTTGTGCGGGAAAAGATGCCGGATGTTCGCTTTATTGTACCGGATATTGCGCCGGTTTTTGAGGCATATGGAGCAGCTATGCTGGCTGGCGACACCGGATCGGCCATTCCGAAGCTTACAGAGCTATTGCTGCCGCATCGTATCCAGTTTGACCGCTTTAGCAGCCTGCGTTCACAACTTGAAAGGGTAACCTATCTTGATTCTCCCCGCGGTACGGTACAGGCCGGTCGCGAGTACATCCTTGGTATTGATGGTGGTTCTACCACAACCAAAGCCTGTTTGATCGATGCTGAAGATAAAACCATTGTAGCAGAGCATTATGGCCGCACCCATGGCGACCCGGTAAAGGCTCTCAAGGAATGTCTGCGCAAGATTGACGCACAGGTGAAGGCCGAAATCGGCGACGCACCCATTGTTATTTCCAATGCAGCCACCACCGGTAGCTCACGTGAAATTCTGGGAGTATTTCTAGAAACCCAGGCGGTGTACAACGAAATTATTGCTCACGCAGTTGGAACAACGCACTTTGATCCTGAGGTTGATACTATTTTTGAAATCGGTGGACAGGATGCTAAGTATGTGTTCATCAAAAACCAGGTGCCGATTGACTATGCAATGAATGAGGCATGTTCTGCCGGTACCGGTTCTTTTCTGGAAGAATCAGCATCCGGGGACTTGAATATCCATCGGGTCGAGGATATTGGCGATATTGCGTTGCAGGCCGATGCACCACTCAAATTCGGTGAGCATTGTTCAGCATTTATCAACTCAGATATTCGGAATGCGATTCAGCAGGGGGCCGGCAAGGCAGACATTACCGCAGGTATCGTTACCTCCATTGTTGCCAATTACGTAAACCGTGTTGTTGGAAATCGCAGCATCGGAAAGAAGATTGTGCTTCAGGGTGGCGTGGCAAAAAATCCTGCTGTTCCACCGGCCTTTGCCCTGTTGTTGGATAAGGACATTCTGGTGCCGCCGAATCCTGAGCTCATGGGGGCATATGGCGTTGGTTTGCTTGCTTTGCAAAAACGGGCCGAAGGTCTGCTTGATCGCGGGGAATATACAATTGACGCAATTCTAAATACTGAAATTGTGTACGAGCGTGAATTTATCTGTAAGGTTTGTGAAAACTACTGTCCTATCCGGGTGTTGAACATCAATGGGCATAAATACAAGTTCGGCGGTCGCTGTAATCTTTATGCCAATAGCCGCAAGAAGAAGAACTTTAATGATGATGAAGTAGTAAACTATGTAGAAAAGCGCATGGATCTGATGTTCAAGGAAATGGCGCCTATCAAAGACGACATGCCGAACAAGGGCCGTGATATTACCGTTGGAATTCCAATGGCATTTTCAGTTTACAGTATGTATCCGCTGTATTCGTGGTTTTTCCATGAATTGGGAATCAATACTGTTCTATCAAAAAAGGTTCGCCCTGAGGGTGTTGCCCGTGCTGAGAGTGAATATTGTTTCCCCGCCGAGATAGCTCATGGTGCTGTGCATGATATTCTGGATATGGAAACTGATTACATCTTTGTTCCCCATTTCCGAGATATGCCTTCCTATGAAGAGGATGTGCATGCAAACTTTTGCCCAATCACTCAAAGTCTGCCGTATTATTTGCGCAAGGCATTTCCAGAGGTTGAAGATTCCCGCTTTTTACGGCCGGTAGTTAGCTTTAAATACGGGGTAAAGAAAGCAATGTCTTTCTTTGTTGATATGGCTCGTGATCTAGGAATTGGTGAATCGGAGGCGGAGAATGCCTTTATGGTGGCCTATGAAAAGCAGAGCGAATATTTCCGTCGCGAAAAGGAAATGGGCCGTGTTGCTTTGGAAGAAGCACGGAAGGCAAGCCGTCCGGTAATTGCGCTGCTTGGCCGCCCGTACAACGCCTTTACCAAAGACGCCAACATGGGAATCCCGAAGAAGTTTACCAGCCGGGGATTTACGGTTATTCCTTACGACATGCTGCCGTTTGAAGGACAGGATATTTTCCCGAATATGTACTGGTATTATGGCCAGCAGGATATGAAAACAGCGCAGTTCCTAAAAAATGAAGATAATATCTTTGTTACTTTTATTACCAACTTTTCCTGTGCGCCGGATAGTTTCATGCTGCACTATCTGAAGTGGATTATGGGCATAAAACCCTTCCTTATTTTGGAGTTGGATAGTCATTCAGCTGATGCTGGTGTTGATACCCGGGTTGAGGCCTTCCTGGATATTATCGAAGGCTACAGAAGCAAAGTTACTGATATGCATGCTGAGCGTTATGATAATGGCTTACGCTTTGTGAACCCCGATGAAGGTGAGGTCTATGTATATGATGAGCACAACGACCGCAAGATACCTATTCGCAATAACCCACGGGTAAAAATGATAATTTCCAACATGGGGAACCTGGCAACCAAGATGGTTTCTCAGGTTATTCAATCCACTGGTATTCAGGCAATGCCTATGCCGGAAGCGGATCATCAAACCCTGCAGATAGCACGGGCAAATTCCAGTGGGAAAGAGTGTTTGCCTTCACATATGGTGCTAGGTGGTGCGCTCAAGTTCTTTGCTTCCGAGGAATATCGCAAAGATGAGTTGTATTTGCTCTTTGTGCCAATCACAACCGGGCCGTGTCGGACAGGGCAGTATTTTGTATTCTACGAAAACCTTTTCCGCGACTTACGCTTGGAGAATGTTGTTGTATTCACCATGAGCGCTGATAATTCTTATACCGAATTAGGCCCATTGTTCAGCCGCCATACCTGGTGGGCGATGGTCGTCAGCGACTACATGAAGGATGTAGAAAATACATTACGGGCCTGCGCTATAGATCCTGCTGAGGCGATGAAAATATACCATCGGCATTGGAACGATTTGGAGCAAATTGCGCGAAAGGATGTTACCAAAGTTCCGGCAATGCTAAAGACCATTGCCAAGGAGCTAAAAAAGATTCCGCTCAAGCAAAAGATGAAGGATGCGCCGCGTGTTCTAATTGTTGGGGAAATATTTGTACGCCGCGATGATTACGCAGTCGATGAGCTTATCGAAATGTTTAGTCAGAAGGGAATAATCGGAAAGGTTAGTGGTATCACCGAATGGATTCATTATCTTGATTTTGTGCGCAGATATGATTTGCGTAAGCGCCTAAAATTGCTGCCTTGGTGGAAACGCTTTATGTCTGAGCCGCATCGCGCTTTGATAAAGCTACGAATCGAAGTTGCTTGGAAGCATTGGGTTGAGAATAAGATCAAGAAGGCATTGACCCCGAGCCATCTTGTTCCGCCAACACCGCATAATATGGACCATATTATGGCAAATGCGGAGAATAACTTCCTGAGCCACGAGCTGAACAGTGAGATTGTCATTTCAAGCGGTGTTGCAGCCACGGCTATGGAAGAGGGCTATTCCGGCGTTGTAAATATTTCACCCTTTGCTTGTCTTATTGGCCGTGTTATCGAAGGTCTGTACACCCCGTGGGCAAGGGACCGCCGTTATCCGATTATCTCTGTTGAGATTGATGGAAACCTTCTGCCGGCTGGAATTAAGAGTAAGCTCAATATTTTCATGTTGAATGTCCTGCGCTTTAAGCAAAACCCTGATCTAAACGACCTAATTGAATATCCGCATCAGGCGGAAGAGGAGTTTGGTATTTCAGGTGCTGTCGGGCACGGAAATACTGGAAGCGCAAAAAGCTATGAAGACCAAATGAAGACTATTCGGGAAATGCAGAATAGCGGAAAATAATGCCTTATAGGAGTATATTTCGGGCCGGAAGAAATCATTTTTCTTCCGGCTTTTTTATGTGCAGCTACCGAAGGTAATGCAAAAAGATGTGCCGTTTTTACGCTCCAGTTTGAGTTCTGCGCCGATTTGTTCGGCAAGAATTTGTACCAGGCTTAAGCCAAATCCTGAAGGCGCAGAAAGATCAACCGAATCGGGAATGCCGCAGCCTGTATCTTGAATAACAATTTGAATCTGTTTTTCAAAGCAACGGCCATACACTCGAATTAAGCCGCCCTCGCCTTGCGGAAAGGCGTATTTAATTGAATTGGTAATTAGTTCGTTTATCAGTATTCCTAAATGAAACAAGACATCCGGTTCAAGCGGAAAGTCCTGCACATCTGTTTCAATCATGATGGCCGCCGATTGCGGGTAAGTATTCCGTATTTCATCGACCAGATTTTCTAGGTATTCTTTTATGGATACCTGCTGATAGTTTTTTGAACGGTATAAACGTTCATAAATGAGCATCATGCTTTGCACGCGGGTACGGGCATTTTCCAATGATGCAATAGTCTCCTTGTTTGTGGTGGTCGCCGCTTGAAGGGTAAGCAGGTTTACCACGGTCGCCATATTATTCTTTATGCGGTGATGGACTTCCCGTAAGAGTAAATCCCGTTCCTGTATAGTTTTTTGCGCCTGTTCTTCGGCGAGTCTTCTTTGTTTTGATGTAAGGATAAGCTTTATGATTATTCCTAGTTGGAAGAGTACTATTATGGATATCGCAATATTAAAGATGATGGTTCTTCGCTTCAAAATGTGCCGTGCATAGGCTTCGCTAGTAAAATCGTGGAGCATCCCAAATGTGGTGTTCTGATTCGCATCGTAGTCGGCAGTTAAGTGAATATGGTGAATGCTGTCGTCGGTTGGTAGCAGGATGCGGAATTCCGTGTTTACATGGGTTCCATTGGCAATGAGTTGTTCGAATTGTTGTATTAGTGGTTCATGGTATTCCGGCAGTACGAGCGAGCGTATTTGTTGCAAGTTAATATTTTGTTCGGGATCAAGTCCGGTGATGAGGCGAGTGCCATAGGAAGAGGTGAGAGTTTGCGTGTCGACTTGGTATACCCAGAGGCCGAAGGATGCAAACTCCTCCGCCCTTTGCATAAGGGTGCAAGGGTTTTCAGCGGAGACGGGGTTCAAGGGGTTGCATTCTGCCAATACTGGCGTGCTTAGAAGAAAAAAGGAAACAAGTAAGAATGCTGAAACTAGCAGAAGACTTTTGTTTCGCATAGTAAATTCATTATATCAGCGTTTTATTCTTTGTATAGATGTTATACAAAAAAAGGTACATATTTGTATTTTTAATACAGCCAGCCGTTAACGCTTGTGCCGAATGTAAGGCGGATCATCCACATCCCGGCACCCGCGCCGTTTTCATTTTCCGATGTAGTGCCGTCTGAGG
>CAYNNU010000140.1:0-5977 GCA_964398645.1 uncultured Spirochaeta sp. | reverse complement strand
ACCTTGCATTGTTGATACGGTTCGTTATACGCGGGTGCTTTCAGATATAAATGCAGCGGTGAACAGCATAGATGTGTTAAATATGAATGCTGTTCAGGTGCTTGAGAGTTTGTGGTTTCGGCAGGATCGGGGCGGGGGATGAGTAAGTTTGTTGCACGGGCATTACAGAAATTAACTAAGCTTTCCAATGATCAGGTATTTGATCTTTTGAATATGCTGTCTGCCCGGGCAGAAAGATTGGAGCTTGTGTTGGACAGCATGAGTGAAGGGGTTGTCGTTACCAATGATGAACATCAGGTAATCATTATCAACAAATCAGCTGAGCGTTTATTTGCCAGCACTTCCGCAGACCAAGCCCACGAAGAAAAAATTTGGAATATTATTCGGTATACGCAGATTGCAGACTTTGTCCGTTCTGCTTTGTTAGATCAGCAACGTCTTGAAGACCGTGAGTTTGTCGTTGAGGATGGCGATTCACATCGTGTATTCAGTTGCGGTCTGGTTCCCCTGGTGCGGGAAGGCCGTATTGAGGGCAGCATTTTCAGTGTAGAAGATATAAGTCACAGAAAACAGCGTGAGGCAAAGCTGCGCCGCTATGAAAGCCTCGCATCCCTTACCACCTTGGCTGCTGGTGTGGCTCATGAAATCAAGAATCCGCTTGGCTCAATTGGCATTCATATGCAGCTTATCGAAAAACGACTGGCTCAGCTTCAGGATGTTGATGAGTTGCAGCGCTATGCTTCGGTTGTAAATGAAGAGGTCGAGCGTCTGAATAAAATAGTGGTGGATTTTCTTTTTGCTGTGCGGCCGATGGATATTCATCCCGTTGACACGGACTTGGGCGAGGTGATGGGAGAAATGTTGGGTTTTGTTCAGTATGAGTTGGAGCAGGGGCGGATTTCTTTGCATCAATGTATTCCCAATGATTTGCCGCTTCTTCAGCTGGATGAGCGCTACATCAAACAGGCAGTGTTGAATATCATAAAAAATGCTATTGCGGCCATGCCAAACGGCGGTGAGTTACGAGTACGGATAGACGCCGAGAATGAGCAGACGGTGGTATTAAGTATTTGCGATACCGGTTTGGGAATGGACGAGTCTACGCAGAATCGTATTTTTGAGCCCTATTTTACTACCCGCGATTATGGGTCTGGTTTGGGGCTTACATTGGTATATAAGATCGTGAAGGAACATATGGGCGAGATTCAGGTGCATTCTGCTCCTGGTGAAGGAAGCTGTTTTATGATCAGCCTCCCGATTCCCCAGCGCCGCCGAGATTTGCTTCAGTGGAAGGAACGGGAATAAGCTATGAAGTTTACTATTCTGATAGTTGATGATGAGAAAAATATCCGTGAAGGGCTTGCTACGGCCATGTCCATGGACGGCTACCAAACCGTAACTGCGGCGAATGGAAAAGAAGCCATCACCGTTTTGGCCGAAGACGTGGTTGATTTGGTAATCAGTGACTTGCGCATGCCGGAGATGTCTGGCGGAGATTTGCTGCAACATATTGTGAAGGAGTACCCTTCGGTGTCTGTGATTATTTTGACCGGACACGGGACAATTGAAACAGCGGTACAGTGCATGCATGATGGTGCCTATGATTTTCTCACCAAACCGGTGAACCTTGATCGCCTGTCGCTACTGGTAAAGCGTGCTCTTGGCAGCCGCGAATTGCTTTTGCAACATCGGGCAATGCAGGAGGAGCTGCAAAAAGAGCGGGGATTTCAACATATTATCGGGAAAAGCCCGGCAATCCGGCGGGTGTATGATGTGGTGCAACAGGTGGCTCCAACCAAAGCATCGGTCCTTATTACCGGCGAAAGTGGCGTTGGCAAGGAACTGATAGCCGATGCTATTCACTCTGCATCTCCGCGGGCAGAAAAACCGATGATTCGTGTGCACTGTGCAGCTTTGTCGGAAAGCCTTTTAGAAAGCGAGCTATTTGGCCACGAAAAGGGTGCATTTACCGGCGCTGTAGGAAGAAAGCGGGGACGTTTTGAGCTTGCTAATCATGGAACCATCTTTTTGGATGAAATTGGTGAAATAAATCAGGCTGTTCAGGTTAAGATTTTGCGGGTTTTGCAGGAAAAATCCTTTGAACGCGTTGGTGGAGAAGAAACCGTGGAAGTTGATGTGCGGATAATTGCTGCCACCAACCGCGATTTACGTTCTGAAATTGCTGAAGGTCGTTTTCGTGAAGATTTGTTTTATCGTTTGAATGTTGTGAATATCGATGTTCCGCCTTTGCGCGATCGAGTAGAAGACATCCCCTTGCTGGCCGCATCGTTTATGCAGGAGTTTGCCCGCGAGAATGGAAAAAAGCTGGACGGCATCGATCCGCAAACCCGCTCACTACTCTATCAGCATTCTTGGCCGGGGAATATTCGTGAATTGAGAAACAGCATGGAAAGCGCGGTGGTCATGTGTAAGGGCAATGTTATCAGACCGGAAGATTTGCCACCGTCCATCAATGATACTGATGGTGCCGGGGCAGTGCGTATTCCTCTGGGCTGTACGCTGGAAGACGCTGAGCGACGCATTATCAGCGCCAGCCTGCTGGCAAACAAGGGGAACAAAAGCCGAACCGCTGAAGTGCTGGGCATTGGCCGGAAAACGCTGCATCGAAAGATTCAGGAATATCAGCTGGAAGATGAATCGTGAAAAAAGGCAGCGTGCAGTTCTTTTACAGCCTCAATTCTGTTCTTTTCCGGAACAATGAGTGATAGATTAACATCCGATGCTCCCAGGCTGATCATGCGCACCGGGATGTCTTGTATGGCATTGAATACTTTGGCAGTGAAGACCGCGTTTTTCCAGAGGTTGTATCCAACCAGGCAGATAATTGCCATGTTTTTTTCAATCGAAACCTCGCCTAGTTTTTTCAATTCTACCAGGGCGTTTTCGAAATCTCCTTCGACGGCTTCGGTATCCAGGCTTACTGAAACTGAAACTTCTGAGGTTGTAACAAGATCAACAGACACGTGGTTACGGGCAAAAATTCCAAATAGATTTTCCATAAAGCCGTAGGCATGCAACATTCGGGAAGACTGTATGGTAACTACTGTAATGCTTTTCTTTTCGGCTATTGCTCGCAATCCCAATTCCCGCTCTTCGTTGGAAATGCAGGTTCCGGGATTTGTTGGGTTGTGGGTATTGCGCACGTAAATGGGAATGTTTTTTCCGATTGCCGGCTGCATGGTAGCCGGGTGAACCACTTTGGCACCGAAATAGGCTAGCTCTGCTGCTTCGGCATAGCTTAAGGCAGGCACTCGTACTGCTTCGGTTACAATTCGGGGATCGGTGGTCATTATGCCGTCAACATCGGTCCAGATTTCCAGAACATCAGCTGAAAGCGCGCTGGCAAAAATTGCGGCTGAATAATCCGAGCCGCTGCGGCCCAGGGTGCTGGTTACGCCGGTGGTGGTGGAGCCGATAAACCCCTGGCTTATGTACAGGCGGCCGTCCCGAGGGATGATGCGTTCCAGGGTTAGCTTGTCGGTCTTTTCAAAGTCGACGTGAGCTGCGCCAAAGGTAGTGTCGGTGCGGATACATTCACGGGCATCGACCCAAATTGCATCGAAACCGCGGGACAGGGCGGCGGAGGCAATAATCAGGGTGGATAAGAGCTCTCCGCAGCCAACAATTGCATCACTGGTGCGAGGGCTGCATTCCCGCAAAAGCAGAACTCCATGTGCTAATGAGCGAATTTGTGTAATTACTCCCTCAATGGATTGGGTCAATTCATCCAGAAGTTGCGGTGAGTCTCCTACTAGATCGCTGGCGGTATCCAAGTGCCGTTGGCGTACAGTATCAATCTTTTGGCTTACTTCGTCCTTCTGGTTCAGACGGGCAAGTTTTGCTATCTCCAATAAATTATCGGTTATCCCCGAAAGCGCGCTGGAAACGAGTAAGGCTCCGCCCGGTTCTTTTACAGCCTCTGCTGCAATCTTGAGTACGGTATTGATGCGCTTGGCGTCCTGTACGCTTGTACCGCCAAATTTCAAAACTTTCATCAGTTTTTCTCCAGCAATCCCAGTGAATGCATAGCTTCGGCATTGAGAATAGCAGCACCGGCTGCACCGCGAACGGTATTGTGACCCATGATCACCATCTTGTAGCCCAAAACCGGGCAGCTGCGGAGGCGTCCGACCACAGTGGCCATTGCCTTGTCCAAAAAGGCATCGCGGGCTGGTTGCGGCCGGTCAGGATCATCCAGCACAAGTATTGGGTTCTGCGGTGCAAAGGGAAGCTGCTTTTCCTGCGGCATGCCGCGAAAATCTTTTAGGGTTTGCCGCACTTCCTCAATAGATGGGGAGCTTTTTAGGCTGAAAGATACAGTTTCTGTGTGTCCATCAATTACCGCAACCCGGTTACACTGGGCACTCACGGTAATATCAGCTGGTGTGATTGTTCCGCCGTGTAAGCTGCCCAGGATTTTGGCGGTTTCAGCTTCCATTTTTTCTTCTTCACCCGAAATGTAGGGGACAACATTTCCCATAATATCCAGTGAAGATACCCCAGGGTAACCAGCCCCGGAAACGGCTTGCATGGTGGTAACCTGCACCTTGTCTACGCCGTATTTTCTATGCAGGGGTGCTAGTGCCATAGCAAGAAACATAGTTGAGCAGTTGGAGTTGGTAATAATTTTTCCCTTGGTTTTCTGGCTTTTTAGAATATCAAAATGATCAGGGTTCACTTCCGGGATAATTATTGGAACATCGGCATCCATTCTGTGGTTTTTTGAGTTGCTGATAACGATGTGCCCTGCTTCTGCAAGTTTGGTTTCTGCCTCGCCGGCAACCGATGAATCAAGGCCGGAAAAGAGAATCTGGCTGCTTAGCGTTTCATCCAGGGATTTTACAATTTTGCCGGCAATGTGTGCCGGAATTGGCTGAGGTTGTTTCCAGGCGGCTGCCTGTTTGTAGGGCTTTCCCGCCGATCGCGGTGAAGCAACTAACTCTTCTACCGAAAAAAGAGGATGATTGTCCAACAAGGTGATAAATTTCTGTCCAACGGTGCCGGTTGCACCCAGAACAGCTACTGAAATCTTCTGCATACATATACTCCTGTAATCAGCCTTAGGGTACAGATGCACCCGCTTTCTGTCAATTGTGGCAGTTGTATAGGTTTTTTACGCGTACAACACCGAAAAAAAAGGTTGTTTTTATATTCAAATTTCTATATGTATTGACTCGTGTTCTGTTGCATGATAGATATTATTGTATATATAAATTCTTATACATTTAGTGTAAGCAGTGAAGCAAAGGAGAATTACATGAAGAAGAGTATTATTTGGGGTGTAGGCGGTTTTGCCGCAGGATTGATTGCGATGATGGTTATTATTGCGGTCTCAGCTCCAGGTATCATGATGAATGAGCGGGAATCAAGTTATGATTTCGAAACATCGGTTGCAATGCTGGAAGAAAGCATAACTGTAAATGGTTGGAAAATGCCTACTGTTCATAATCTGCAAGGAACCATAGAGCGTTTTGGCTATGATGTTCTTGCTGTGAAGGTATTTGAGATCTGTCATCCAGATCATGCTGAGCGGATTCTCAGTCAGGATGATGAGCGGATTGTTTCGGCCATGATGCCCTGTCGCATTGCCATTTATGAAAAAACAGATGGGAAAACCTATGTTTCAACCATGAACACCGGCCTTATGGGTAAGCTGTTTGGCGGGCTTATTGCTGAGGTAATGGGTGTTGCATCAGCAGAAAGTGAGCAGATTGTTTCTGTTCTGTTTGAGTAGATTTTTACTTCACCCAGTAGAATCATTTCTGCTGGGTGTTTTTTACTTATATTTCCTTCCAAAAAAAATATATCTTATTCTTATCATCAATAATATTGTGTTGGTGTTTGTCACGTTGTAAAATATAAGCAATGAAATTGCTGGTGTTTGTATTAAACAAGGAAGAATATCTCGAAGATGTGCTGGAAGCCTATGTTGAGGCCGGGGTAGCCGGGGCAACCC
>CAYNNU010000139.1:0-5989 GCA_964398645.1 uncultured Spirochaeta sp. | reverse complement strand
CTCCTCATCCATATCATTTAGGGCATGCAGCAAACAATCCAATTTTTTTAGATTATCCCGCAATTCCAACCGGCGAAAAGGCTGTTCAAATACTTCCTGATAGCTAGGCTGTTCGACATGAGGAGGCCCCGCCTGTTTTGCACCACAAAAAGGACAAAAGGCATAATAGGCAGATATTTCTGAATCACAAATCGTACAGGATTTGACCGGCCCCATGCATCCATAATAAAGTCTGAAAAAGCGGTTCGCAAGGAAATTTACGCGTATTTTTCAAAAAGGAAACGATTATGAAAGCCCGGGCAATATTTCTTGATGCAAAAACCATTGGCGAAGACATATCGCTGCAGCCTCTACACGAAGTCAGTGACATTACCATTCTTCCATCAATCTCTGATGATGAAGTGCTTCGCGCCTGCCGCGGTCTTCCCATTATTGTTACCAATAAAATTCCTTTTGACCGCAAGCGACTGGAGGCGCTCAGCCCGGATCTGCGCCTTATCTGCTTAACGGCAACTGGCTACAACAATGTGGACATTCCTGCCGCAAATGAACTTGGCATAGTGGTCTGCAATGTCCGCGGCTATTCAACCACCAGCGTTGCCCAGCATACCATCGGAATGGCACTGGCTTTGCTGCAACAGCTGGAATACTATCACCACTTTGTTGTAAGCGGGGCCTATAGCCGCTCGAAAATGTTTACCAACTTTGAGCGCACATGGTACGAGCTAGAAGGAAAGACGTGGGGCATAATAGGCATGGGTGCTATCGGGAAAAAAGTAGCGGAAGTTGCTAGCGTACTTGGCTGCAATATAGCCTATTATTCCACAAGCGGAAAAAATACTACGCAAGGATATACCCATTTGGCTTTGGCGGACTTACTTGGCAAGAGTCACATCGTGTCTATTCATGCGCCCCTCAATAATGCCACTCGTAATTTGATTAATGCCGAGAAACTTTCGTATATGAAAAAAGACGCAATACTCATAAATGCAGGGCGTGGCGGAATTGTTGCAGAAGATGATCTGGCTGAAACCCTGCTGGAGGGGGGTATACGCGGCGCAGCCCTAGATGTGTTTTCCAACGAGCCGATAGAGGCGGACTCGCCCCTTCTGCAACTTCCAGAAGGACGAATACTTCTCAGCCCCCACGCCGCGTGGGGAAGCACCGAGGCCCGCACCCGCGTAATCGAAGGCGTTGCCAAAAACATACGCGCATACCTAAACGGAAAACCGCAAAATACTGTTGGCTAAGAAGCCCGAGCCTGGAGCGGAAGCAGGGTCTACAGCAATTCTGCTGCTAGCTCCGCCAACTCACTGCGTTCACTGTGATTCAGAGTAACATGGCCGTATATTTCCTGCCCCTTAAAGGCTTCTACCAAAAAGGTAAGACCGTTTGAGCTAGCATCCAGATACGGACTATCTATCTGATAGGGGTCGCCGGTTAGCACAACCTTGGAGTTCTCACCGGCCCGGCTTACGATGGTTTTCACCTCATGCGGCGATAGGTTTTGCGCTTCATCAATGATGATGAACTGCTCAGGCAAACTCCGGCCGCGAATATACGATAGCGCCTCTAACTCAATCAATTTGCTGTTTATCAACTGATCCGGGGTTTTCACGTTGGGCTTTTTATAGACATTCAAAATAAACTCAAGGTTATCGAACAAGGGCTGCATCCAGTGAGACAGTTTTTCGTTCTTTGCACCCGGCAAATAGCCAATATCTTTGCCCATGGGAACTACCGGACGACTTACCAGCACCCGCTGATATTTTTTATCCTCCAGTGTCATGCGCAAACCGGCCGCCAGTGCCAAGAGGGTCTTTCCGGTTCCCGCCTTGCCCACCAGACTTACCAGCTGAATGGATTCGTCCAGCAATAAATCCAGGGCCATCAATTGCTCTTCGTTCAAGGGGCGCACACCGGCCACAGAAGGCATTTTATGATCGACATATTCAATGCTTTCTCGAGCACGACTATACTTGGCCAACACCTGCTCGGAATCATCGCCCCCGGCATGTAACACCATATATTGATTGGCTATTGCCTGATCAGCCCACGGCAGCGAACCCTGTTCGATAAGAGCATCAATATTTTCCTGACTCATATTCTGATGAACATTTCCGCTATACAGATCATCAATATTAACTTTCTGCTTTTCGTAATCCACTGCACGCAAGCCTAGAGCAGTTGCTTTTACCCGGGCATTGATGTCCTTGGAGACAAAAAAGACCTCCCGTCCTTCCTGCTGCAACTTATATGCGGCAAGAATTATCTTGTTGTCATTTCGGTCAAGCTGTAAATCTGCGGAAACATGATTTGCATGATCCAGAGAGACCCTCAGTATCGAGCCGTTCTCAAGCTTCGCGCCCTCGCTTAACTTTCCCTTGCGCCCAACGCCATCGAGAAAGCGAATGGCATGCCGAGCGTTCCGGCCTCGCTCATCGCTGAAGCTTTTTAGCTTGTCCAATTCTTCCAGTACCCACAAGGGGATTACTATTTCGCTGTCGCGAAAGCTTAATACCGCATCAGGCCGGTGAATAAATACGTTCGTGTCAATTACAAAGGTTTTCTGTTTGCGTTCATTCATGCTTTTAGTATGGTACGCTTTTGCCCGGCCTGCAAGATGCTGTTCAGGACTTTTGCTTTCCCGCTAAGGCCGCAAGAAAACGCTGGCTTTGCAAATCAGCCTGCCCTTGAAACATTGCCTTCCCGCTAATTACTTGGCAACCTACAGCAGAAGCCCGCTGCAAAAACCGAGTGCATTCCGGAGTGTAAATAATATCATACACAAGCTCGTTGCCCGTAAATTCCCAAGCCGGCAGCGGATCTTTATCGATATCCGGCTCCATTCCTATCTGGGTGGTTTGTACCACAAGCTCAGGATATCCACCCTCATCTTTTGTCATATTTTGTAAGATGATGTGCGCTGCTTCTTTGCTAGCAGGTAGTTCATAGGCTTCTACTTCGGCGCCTTCGACCATCTTTTGCATATCTGTGCACAAAGCCTGTGCCCGGGAAAGGGTTCTATTCACAATTGTAACAGCAGCGCCCTCGGCCAGCAGACCATACACGACAGCCCGGGCAGCTCCCCCGGCGCCTATCACCAAACAACGAGCTTGCGAAAAAGGAAAATCCTTTTCGCGCAGGGCATGCAAAAAACCGCCCACATCGGTGTTCAGCAAACGAAGATTTTGGCCGCTGTGTGCTAGCAGGTAATCACGCACCGCTGTATTTGCTGCCCCTACTGCAGCGGCGGAATCTTCTACTACAACACCAGGCCACTTCAAAATATCGTTTTTGTAAGGGATGGTTACAGAAACACCTTCCAAGGGCCACTGTTGAATAACATCATGACCTTCGGCAGCACTGCTTAAGGGAAATATTAGATAGGCAGCATTCTGGCCTTCCTGTTCAAAACGCTGATTATGGAAATCCGGCGAGCGGGAATGCATTACTGGATTGCCAAAAATGGCAAAATAGCGGGTATCTGGGCCATGCATATCGGTGCGAAAGCGACGAACCATTTCTTCCGGGCATATCTGCCCAGGAGCCGCCGCTTTTTTGCCGTTTGACGCATAGGTCCACAGCGAGCCAAAAACTGATGGACATATTCTAGAGGGTATCCCCCACTCGCCCATGCCCAGAATAATCTGTCGGCCAAAACGATAGCCCCGGGCAAATTGCAAAAGCTGCAGCAGATCGCCGGTGCTTGCCGGCATTACAGCTAGCTTCGGGATTTCGTCGGCCGGTACCAAACGCATACGCTCGAATACAGCCACATCCATTCCGGGTTCAAATACATGAGCAGAGCGGATAATCTTGCCACCGCACTTTTGTACACATTGCACTAAGGCTGCATCATCCTGATCCCCAAGCTGCTCAATTTCAACATCAACATAGATTTGGGCTGGTAGTTTTTGTACGCATTCATGCAAATGCTGATTACGATCTGAACGTGTGCCATCATACAGGCCGCCATCGGCCTTCATGCGCAATGTCAGAATTACTGTTTCAAAATGTTTCTGTAATTCCTGCAAGGCAGATCGCACATTGGATTCTGTAATCGTTTCCCAGCCGTCAATTCTCAATTCAACTGCCGAGGCGAACTTTGTATGCGCAAGAGCTTGTTCAATTGCAGCTTTTGCCCCTTGCGCCAATATCGTAACCGCTATCACACTGCCCCCGTCAGACGCTCGGCGCGCCAATAATGTCTCTGGCCTTACTGCCATTCTGAGGGCCGCAAACTCCCATGCGCTCCATTTCTTCAACCAGGCGGGCTGCTCGGTTATATCCGATTTTCAACCTACGCTGCAAATAGGATGCCGAGACTTTATTGGCCGAAACAGCAATATCAATTGCCTTTTCCATCAACGGGTCTTCCAGTTCCGGCTGCATATAATCATCATCTTCTTCTTCCAGAAAAATTTCATCGTCAATGTAATCAGGCTCACCAAGAGTTTTTACATGGTCAACAACCCGTTCCACTTCTTCCTCTGACAAAAAGGCGCCCTGCATACGAGCCGGAAAGGGGTCAGTGACGCTAACATAGAGCATATCCCCACGGCCCAACAGTTTTTCCGCGCCACTACCATCAATGATAATTCTGCTATCCACCTTGCTGGCTACCATAAATGCGATCCGCGATGGAATATTTGCCTTGATAAGCCCAGTAATAACATCAGTTGATGGCCGCTGAGTTGCCAATACAAGATGGATTCCCACAGCCCGGCTCATTGCACATAAGCGGGAAACTGTGCCCTCCAGCTCTTTTCCGCTTGTGGCCATAAGGTCGGCAAACTCATCTACTACAATCACAATAAACGGCATCTTTTCGGCTGCCATTTCCCGTTCTTTTATGCGCCGGTTGTAACTGCTGATATCCCGCACGCCCATGGCATCCAGCATTCCGTAGCGCCGCTCCATTTCGTAAACGGCGTACTGAAGGGCCTGAAAAGCGCGTTTCGGATCGGTAATTACCGGTGTCAGCAAATGAGGAATATCATTATAGAACTTTAATTCAACCATCTTAGGATCAATCAAAATCATTTTTACTTCTGAAGGATTCCGCTGAAACAAAATTGAACAGATGATGCTATTTACACATACCGACTTTCCCGAACCTGTTGCTCCAGCGATCAACAAATGAGGAGTTTTTGCCAAATCGACAATCTGAGCGTCCCCGGGAATATCTTTTCCAATTGCCAGAGGTATATCACAACTGCCGTCGTTAAAGCGTTTTTCGCTCAGCAATTCTGCGAAGCCAACAAGACTTCGTTTCGGGTTTGGAATTTCAATGCCCACCGCGTGCTTTCCGGGAATAGGAGCGACAATACGAACCGATTGTGCCGCCAGCCGCAATGCAATGTTATCCGCAAGGGCAGTTATTTTACCAAGCTTCACCCCGGGAGCGGGCAATATTTCAAACATGGTGATTACCGGCCCTTTCCTAATCCCGGTTACCTCGGCCTCGATATTGAATTCCTGTAATGTCTGTTTGAGGGCTTCTGCTGCTGCCTCTGTCTCGGGCCCGATTACTCCAATCGAATCATCCTGATAATGATCGAGCAAGCCTTCAACCGGCACCGAATATTTTTTATTCTGCCGATTTCGCCGCTTTGGCGCAGGCTCTTTTACAGCTGGTTTTTTGTTTTCTGCCTGTGTTTCTGGGTTCTGAGAATCCCCAAAGAGTGTATCAAAGTCATCCAGGCTATCCTCGTCATCATCAAGGATTTCATCGTCGTCGAACGCAAATTCCGGACCATCATCAATCTCTTCCCAATCATCTTCCGGCATTTCTTCTTCAACAGTCTGAGTCCTGTCGAAAGATCGATCCTGACCGCGCCCAAAAGAAACATAGATTTCTTCTTCCTGAACTTCTTCTTCCTTTTCTGTTGAATTAGCCGGTAGATTGATATGCACTGCTTGTGGTGAATTATCAGCCATTTGAATTGCGGGAGCTTCGTGGTCAGCTCCCATGCCTGGCTCAAGC
>CAYNNU010000138.1:0-6063 GCA_964398645.1 uncultured Spirochaeta sp. | reverse complement strand
AGTACAAGGTTACAACTGGTGCTCCTGAAATTGCTGCACTTCGTGACATGTTCCAGCTTGAAGGTAATCCTGGTTTTACCGTGTACTACCACAGCGTAGCACAAAATCCGGTTAACGAATGGCTTGTTGAACAGCACATGGAACGCTTCGGCATGGCTCCTGACATCTTTGTTTCAGGTGGTATGGCTGCAGCTATGGCTATCGTAACTGCTCTTGAAAAAACCAAGGGTGACACCGATGCAGAAGTGCTGATTGATACTCTTGCAGGAATGGAATTTGATTCTCCTACAGGTACACGCTGGTTCCGTGCTGAAGATCATCAGGCACAGCAATCTCTGTTTGAAATTACTTTTACCCGTCAGGAAGGTGTAGATCACATCGTACCTGAATTGGTTCGTGTAATTCCACCGGAAGATACTGCTGATCCGGTTCAGACTACTTTCGAAAATTAGATTTTTAATTGTTGCGCCGCAAGAAATTGCGGCGTAATTTTTCTGTGAAACTCTTCGCCCGCTGTAACAAGCGGGCGGTTTATTAAGGAACCACTATGTCGGAGATTATACTGAGGACTGAGAATCTGGGGATCAGTTTCGGCGCTCATAAAGCGGTGAACGATGTATCTCTGGAAATCGAAGCCGGTAAGTTCACCACTATTCTGGGGCCAAATGGTGCTGGAAAAACAACATATTTTAATCTGGTGAGCGGGTTGCTTGCCCCTACAGAGGGTAAGATTTTTTTTAAGGATACAGAGGTGACAAATATGTCGCCAATTAAGCGGGTTAGTTTGGGAATGGGTCGTTCATTTCAATTGACGAATGTATTCCCTCAATTGACAGCCCATGAAAATATTCGTCTTGCAGCGCAATCTTTTGAGAAGGTTGGCTTTCGAATATTTACAGATCATCGTAAATTTAACAAGGTTAATGAAAAAACCGAAGAAATACTGGAACGGGTACTATTGCAAAGCCGCGCAAAGACAGTTGCTGCTGATTTAACCCATGGCGAGCAGCGAAAGCTGGAAATTGGAATGGTATTGGCATTGGAACCTGAAATTCTTTTGCTCGATGAACCAACTGCAGGTATGGCAATCGAAGAAGTACCAACCATGATTGACATTATGCGTGATACCCATAAACGCGGTACTACCATTTTGCTTATCGAGCATAAAATGGACCTGGTTAAGCAGCTATCTGATCGCTTGGTTATTTTGAATACCGGTTCTGTTTTAGCTGATGGTGACCCTGAAGAGGTGTCTAACAACCCAGAGGTTCTCAAGGCCTATCTTGGGGGAGGAGTTTTAGATGAAGCCGCTTCTTAAAGCAGAGAATATTATATCGTATATTGGCCCTTATACAATCTTGCATGATGTTTCAATGGAAATTGGTTCGGGTGAAGCTGTTGTTATTCTAGGCCGTAATGGTGCAGGAAAAACTACATTTCTTAAAACAGTAATGGGCTTGGTGAATACCCGCCAGGGTATTTTGGAGCTTGATGGTGAGTCTCTTGTCGGAAAGGAAACACACGATATCCAGCGAATGGGTATTGGCTTTGTTCCTGAGGACTACGGTATATTTGATCTTCTTACTATCGAAGAGAACTTGCGTATTGCAATGTGGAAGGAAGATGGTCCAACGAAAGATCGTCGCGATTGGGTGTTGGATTTATTTCCTGATCTAAAAATCGCTTATAAGCGGAATGCTCAAACCTTGAGTGGTGGCCAAAGACAGATGCTGTCGGTAGCCAGAGCATTGGTGAACGAAAATAAAATCCTCTTGATCGATGAACCAAGCAAGGGCTTGGCACCGGTAATTATTGAAATTTTAGCAAAAGCTTTGATTGAGGTTAGTAAAACAACCACAGTTTTGCTGGTTGAGCAGAATTTTAATCTAGCATGTGCTGTTGGTGAACGTTATTACATTATCAACGAAGGAAAGACTGTTAATAACGGGACTATCGAAAATCTTAAGAAGGATAAAGAGCTTCAGGCTTTGCATCTTGGAATTTAAGCATTGATTCCGCAGGAGGTATGGTGTGGGTGGTACAATTGTAACACTAATTATTAACGGCCTGGCGCAGGGAGCTTTGATATTCCTTATGGCTTCGGGTCTTTCAATTATTTTAGGTATGATGGGAGTTGTAAACTTTTCCCATGGAACTTTGTTCCTGTGGGGTGGTTACTCTTTTGTCTGGTCGTATTATGCAATCCGCTTTCGGGTAGTAATGAGTATGTTTGCCGATATTGCTAGCCCGTTGCGTGGATTTGGTAATTATCTACAAATACAGGGTGTGGATTTACCAGAGGGTACGGAACTACCGTTTATCTATGAGCTTGGAATTTTTCTTGCCGCTTTGCTTGTAGCTATTGCTGTTGTTTTTGTGTTAGGAATCATTTTTGAACGGCTGTTTATCAACCGAGTGTATGGAAATGTTCCGGCGCAGATTCTAATCACACTTGGTATACAGGTTGTTTTTACTGATCTTGTTCGCCTGATTTGGGGACCGAATCCATTCCCCATTGACCGGCCGCCATTTTTGGATGGAGTAACAGCCTTAGGTAGTGCTCGGCTCATTCATTACAATATATTTCTGATAATTGTGGGGGCATTGGTTGCCATAATAATTCAATATATATTGTCAAAAACCAAAATTGGAATGGTTATTCGCGCCGGCCTGCAAAGTCCTGATCATGTTCGGGCTATTGGGATAAACATCAAGAAATATTTTATGTATGTTTTCGCCGCTGGTTCAGCATTAGCTGGTCTTGGTGGAGCCTTGTATATGCCGCTAGTTGGGCAGGCTGTTTCAACGGCAGGTATGAACAACCAAATTCTGGCATTTATCGTTGTTGTTGTCGGTGGTTTAGGAAGCTTTATTGGCTCATTTTTGGGTAGTATTTTTCTGGGGCTTATGGGCGCCGCGATAGCCATGATTATTCCGGCCTTTGCCGTTGTAGCGAACGTATTAGTTATGGCTTTGGTTCTGATGTTCAAGCCTGATGGTCTTTTTCCTGATGGAATTAAACTGCCTAAGCTTTTTAAGAAGGGAGGGGAGCAGTGAGTGGAGCTCTAAAAAAACTTGATTTTAGTAAGCGTGAAACTTTGTATAAAGTTGTTGGGCTTGCAGCACTTTTTACATTGTTCCTTGTTATGCCGTTCTTTTTAAGCAATCGGCAGTTAGTAATGTTTGCCCGTATTTTTATTCTGGCAGTCTATGGTATGAGCTATGATTTATTGCGTGGTTACACTGGGTTTATCAACCTTGGTCAGGCAATTTTCTTTGGTAGTGGTGCATACATGGGCGTTATTTTGCTAAATGCAAATCCTAGTGTTGTATTTTTTCTGCTGGCAATAGTGATTATGACGCTGTATGGTCTGCTTGGTGGCTTCATCATTAGCCGAATTGTTTTGCGTACGCAAACAGTTGTTGCTTCTGCCATGGTTACTTTGGCACTTGGTGAAATTGTTCGTCAAATTGCTGAACGTTGGCGGGATGTTACCGGTGGCCAGGATGGTTTGCCAATGGGTAATCGCCAGGTTGCTTTTGATGGTATTATTGAATCAGCAATGCAGGCAATCAACTCAGATATTTCGAATCGGGGTATTCGTTCTGCACAGAACATTTTCCATTACTTTTTAGCTTTTGTATTTTTGCTGGTAATGATTGCTGTGCTACGCCTGTTCGTATTGTCACCAACTGGTAGAGTTATGCTTGCTATTCGTGAAAATGAACAACGGGCACGTTTTTTGGGTTATACTACCGCAAATTACAAAACTATCGCACTGATGGTTAGCTCTGTAGCAGCCGGATATGCAGGTGTGTTCTTTTCTATCATTGTTCGTTTTGCGAATACTGATTACTTGAGTGTTCAGTATACCCTGAATGCCTTGGTAATTACCTTGGTTGGTGGAACGGGAACCTTGTATGGTGCAATAATCGGTAGTGGTTTTATTACCATACTTCAAACTGTTTTGAACGACCTAAACCGTGCATTGTCATTTGAGTTGTTAAAATATCCAATGCTATTTATTGGCACAGTGTATATCTTACTTGTTATTTTCCTGCCATCAGGAATTATGGGTGGTATCTATAAACTGGCTGACAGGTATGCTCTTTGGAAAGAGAAGAAATCAGAGTAGATATTCTTTGTTGCATTTGAGAAGCCATCCTTCGGGGTGGCTTTTTTTTGACTATTGGCCTGCTTGGTTGTCGATTTTGATTTCAACCCTGCGGTTTATTTGTTGTTGTGTGGGGTTCAGGGTGATCGGCTCGGAGGGCCCTTTCCAGGAAATATCTGCTGATTCTTCTGGTTCCCATCCTTGGGCTAGAAGATAGTTATGGGCATTTTCAACCCGCATACGGCTGATGTCGTATTGTTCAGGCTCACTGCCAAATATTGCGGTATGACCGACCATTTGTACTGTAGCTCGTGGAGCTTTTTCCAACAATTCTGCAAGCTGTTCCAATTCTTGTTTCGTTTGATCAGTTAAAAATGTTTGATTCGGAGTGAAATATACCGTGATTGTTTCATGAATTTCGGGTGTGGGCGCTAGAACTGGATCTTCTGATTGGGAGGCCGTGCTTTCTTCAGTTGTACTTGATCCACTGTTTTCCATTTGGGCCTGTGGCTCAGTCCTGCTTTCTTCTTCTATCGGTGAATTTTGTGCACTAGTAGAAGGCCGCGCGGCTCTCTGCTGCGGTTGTGGTCGGGGGGATCGGCTGCTGGAATTGCTACGGCTGGCAGAATGGGTACTAGGCCTCGTTTCTGCTCTACCAGAAAAAGCTTCGCTTGGTGCAGTGATTTTTTTACTAATGAAAAATCCACTACCTCCCAGCAATAACAGTAGTAAAAGTAAGAGGGGGACGACAATTTTTCCGCCTTTGCGTGTTTCGGGCCGGATGCTGAGGGTGCAACTATCAAGTTGCCGGTGATTATCAGACACAGAAATGTTCAAGCGGCTGTTGCCATCATATTTTGCTGAAATATACAGCGGTATTGCTTGGTCGTTTTCATCTGCATGAAGATTATGGAGGTGGAATGTGTACAGTAATTTTTTTGACTCGAGCTCACCGGCAGCATTGCTGCATAATTGGTGGATTTCTACTTCAGCTTGATGTTGATTTTTGCTTATGGTAACAAATTGCCGTGTTTTGTGATTCGCTCGATCTAGTCGGGCAATTCTGGCGAAGCGTGCCCGGGGATGGATTATGCGAACGCCTATCATGGTACTCACGCCTTACCCCCAGGAATATGTATGGTAAAGCTTGTGCCTTTCCCAATTTCGCTTGTGTAGCCAATTGTCCCAGACAGGCGATCAATAAAATCTTTACAAAACATGAGGCCAAGTCCGCTGCCTTTTTCGCCGGCTGTACCAGTTGATTTTATGTGGTTTTTGTTATCAAAAAGTTTGGTGGTGTTCATATCAAAACCTATTCCATTGTCTTGTATGCTCAGCTCTAATTCATTTTCGTTTTCTCGCCAAGAAATTTCAATGGTATCATTCTGAGTAAATTTTTGTGCGTTCGTTAAGATATTTCGGACAACAAAATGAATAACATCTGGATCAGTCATGAACACCAATTCGCTATCACCATGTACCTGGATGGTATTTTTTTTATGAGAAAAAGCAGCTGAGATTTCTGCTATTACAGATTCTATGGTCTTTTGTATATGTACTTTTTGAATTGTGATTTCGCCATTATGGATAAGTTTTGCTGCCCACTGGAGCAGGTTTTCCAACATCATACTGGTAGATTCGGCAATCTTTTCAAGATCCAGTAAGAGTGAGTTGGTTTCTTCAGGGCTCATGGCTTCCATATTGATTAGTTGTAACATTGAAAGAAACTGGCTTAAGGGTGAGCGAATATCATGGCCAATAATTGAAATAAGTTTATCTTTTAGGGCATTTACCTGCTGCAGGTGTTTGTTTTTTTCTTCCAGCATATGGTCACGTAAACGCAGCTCGAGTAGGTTGACTACATAGCCGGCAAGAACTCGTAATGCGTTTTTCTGTTCGCTGTCGAGCTCTCTGGGTTTTGTATCGATTGCGCAGAGAGAACCAATAA
>CAYNNU010000137.1:0-6106 GCA_964398645.1 uncultured Spirochaeta sp. | reverse complement strand
GAGTTGGAGGAACTAATACAATCCAGGTAGATGTACGAATTGTAGCTGCTACTAATAAAAATCTGGAATCAGCAGTTCATGAGGGGAGTTTTCGCTCCGATTTATACTACCGCTTGAATGTACTTCCCGTTGAAGTGCCACCTTTACGTGAACGTAAAGACGACATTCCCGTTTTGGCAAAACACTTCCTCAAAGTCTTTAATCATGAAACAAAAAAACAAATCATTGGTTTTTCCAGTGCTGCAATGGAGACTCTCCTAAACTACAGTTGGCCAGGAAATGTCCGAGAATTGGAAAACACCGTAGAACGGGCTGTTGTCCTTTGCAAAGAAACCGAAATACGAAATGAAGATTTATTACTTGCTACCAATTCAAGCAAGCGAGAATATGAGGCGGATACACTAAAGGATGCAACAAACCTCTTTAAAAAACACTTCATTGAGAGTACACTGCAATCCTGCGACTGGAATCAAACTAGGGCAGCAGAAAAACTTGATATTCAAAGAACATACTTATCCAGGCTCATTAAAGAACTGGAAATACAAAAATAGGCGGAATAAAATGAGTACCCAAACAACCACAGCGCAGTCACCACAATTTCCAAACCAGGAAACAAGCGGTGCACAAAAAATCATTCAATTGATTGTACGTTTACGAATCCCTCTTATTGGCATTGCTGCAGCTGTTTTTGTAGCTGTAATTATCGGCTTTATCACCCAGCATATTTCTTCAAATAATGAAGCAGAAGCTGCCGTGTTGGCCTCTGATATGCAACAAAGCTATTACCGCTGGTTGCAATCTTACAGTGACGATGAAAAGGCAAATTATTTGGAACAATTTACCCAATATTTTGAAAAAGCCACAAATGAATTTAGCGATTCCTATACCGGTCGTCTTGCGATCTTTTTGCAAGGAAATATTGCATATGAGCAAGGGGATTTTCCCAAGGCAGCAGAAAGTTTTGAGCAATTGCTGAACGATAACACTGGCGACCACTTTGCCTCGCTCGCCGGCATCAATGCTGCATTAGCTTATGAGGAAGAAGGGAATACCGAAAAAGCAATCCAAACATATGAAAAAATCACCCAAGAATTTGATGCTAGCTGTCCTGAAGTACCTCGCGCTTTATTCTCATTAGGACGACTGAATGAATCCATCGATACAGAACAGGCAATGCAATGGTACCAGCAGATTACAAATGGATACCCTGAATCAGATTGGACAAATCTGGCAGAAAATCGTATGCTGTTCTTACAGTCTTACACTGAATAAAAATACAAGGCTGGGGGGGCAATAAATGGCTAAGGGATCCCTAAAAAATACGCTTTTTTCTACGCATGTTTTTGCATTCATAATTGGAGTTTTTGTATTTCTATTTCTAGGAATGCTTATGCAATGCACTACAATCATCGATCATCTGGAAACAAAGGTTCTGGACTTCCATTTTCATTGGAATGCCCGCTACACCGCTGGAATTTCCGATAGAGAAGGCGTTACATTTAGAACACAAAACCCAGTAATTCATCCTGATATCTTGATTGTTGGGGTTGATACAAATGCATTAAACCGATTAGGGCGCTGGCCTTTTCCTCGTAGAATTCATGCAGATCTAATTAATAACTTCGCCCGCATCCAAAATCAGAATGCTCGCGAAAGAGCCCTGTTTTTGGATATCTTTTTTAGCGAACCAACCCAAAACCCAACCAGTGATGCAATGCTCGCGCGTAGCATGGAGAATAATCAACGTGTTTTTCTAGAGACCGTCTTAACTGTAGACCCCCCAAGAATGCAGGACTACGATCTTATTTTTAACCGGCAAAACGTTCTTTTTGAAAACGTAGGACAAATTTCTAATGTATCCGGTGACTGGCAAAACATGTTCCCTTTTGAAGGGGTTGAACCACCTGTCTCCCCATATGGACGTGCAGTTGGTGGATATGGACATGCTAATTACATAGCTGATTTTGATGAAGTATACCGTCGCCAGCCATTAGTAGCGAAATCTGCAGAACTATTGGCAATATATACCATAGAAGATGTTTTATCTGGCGAAGAAATCCCCTTAGGTGAGTTTCAACGCTTGAGTTGGACAGATCAAAATGGGGAACAACGTAATATTTCATATCCACTTTCCGCAGAAGAAGCAGAAGATTTATTGGCGGTAATTGAAAAGAATTCTCCTAAATATTACTTAAATGATGATCAAACTGAATATACCTATCTTGTTCGCCAATGGCAGGATCACTTTGTTCCCTCAATTACATTGTCTCTTGCTCTGGAATATTTTAATAAAACGCTTGATGATGTTGAATTAGTAGTTGGTGATCACATCACAATTCGTAATCCCGAAATGTTCAATCCTCAAACAGGTTCATGGCAGGATTATCAGGTTTTGCGTGAACCCGAACAATATAATGAAGATGGAGAAGTTATTTCGGATGCCGTGTATGAAGTGCTACCCGAATTAGTTATCCCAGTCGATGAACAGGCAAGCATGCTAGTAAACTTTTCCGGCCCCCGTTCTAGTCCATCACCGCGTGGTCACCAGACATTTCCTGTACGTTCCTATGCAGGTTATGCTTCACGCGTAACAGGTCCAGACCCAGACAGCTGGCCACCATCCCGTGCTGCCGATAACAAAATTGTTATGGTTGGTGCCTTTGCCAGCGGTATGGCCGATGATGAAAAAACAACGCCTTTTGGTCTTATGTATGGGGTAGAAATGCACGCAAATGCCCTAAACACCATTTTGATGGATAGATTTTTATATTACGCTCCACTGAGCATAAACATGGCGATTCTTCTGTTGTTAATATTGCTAATGTCACTTGCCAGCTCACGTTTATCAACTGTTTGGTCGTTGCTTATTACAGGAACTGGAATAGGAATCCTATACTTATTCGTTAGTCATATTTTTAACTCATATCAATACATAATAAATTTCTCTGCACCAGCTATTGGAATATTTCTCACATTTATTTCTGTTGTAGTATATCGAGTAATGACAGAAGAACGGGACAAACGACGAATAAAAGATATGTTTGGAAGATATGTTAGTCCCCAAGTTGTAAATCAAATACTTGAAAATCCACCAGAACTTGGCGGTGTTGATAAAGAATTAACAGTCTTTTTCTCTGATATTCGGGGTTTTACAACTCTTTCTGAATCAATGACACCGCAAGAATTGGTTAATCACTTGAACCTATATCTCACAGCAATGACAGATATCATCCTTGAATTTGAAGGCACTCTGGATAAATACGTAGGTGATGAAATCATGTGTTTCTGGGGCGCGCCATTACCGCAAAAAGAGCATGCATTAATGGCATGTAAATGTGCTGTACGCCAGATGGAAAAACTCAACGAACTCAATAGTCAATGGCCGCCGGAACGACGTATTGATATCGGTATCGGTGTTAACTCAGGTATAATGACTGTTGGAAACATGGGTTCTTTGGGACGAATGAACTATACACTCATGGGTGACAATGTTAACTTGGGTGCCCGCCTTGAAGGTACAAATAAACAATATAAAACTCATATTATTATTAGTGAATATACCTATGGCTTGGTAAAGGATAAAATCATTGCACGTGAATTGGATAATATACGGGTAAAAGGAAAGAACAAGCCTGTACTGATTTATGAGCTTTTGGAAGTAATTGAAGAGTAGGGGGAATATGCTACATCGCATTTCTTCTGTACATGTATGTTTTTTTATACTTTTGGGGGCTGTATTATTTGGCTCATGCGGGCTTATGAACCCATTGCCACTGCTTGAGCCCCCCGAATACAAAGAATCCTATAGTACAGAAGATGAAAACTATATTTTTGAACATCCCGTACAGTCAGCAATAGATTCATTCAGGGGATACGAGATATTTTACAAATTTTATCCCGAACTCAATAATGAAGCGTACTATATTTCTGATCGAAACTACCTTGAAGACTTGGTTGTTGTAAATAAAAGCAGCTTAGAAGCTGTTGGGTATCAACCATTCCTTGTTGTTGGCCAAAGTCCAGCAATGAGCGGTATGGTAGCTGCAACACGTTCATATTTTGGAATAGAGATTATTGATGATAACAATAATGGAATAATTAAAGAATCCGCTGATGGCATAGTTGCCAATCGCTATAATTTACTAGATTTAGGTGATATACTTGAAACCTTCACCTTACGAAGAAATTATCAATCGAATGACTGGGATATCACGGCACCGGTAGATAGCCAAACCTTAAGTAGTCATGATTTTTCATCAATAATTCAAAATGATATAGCTGAAATTATTGATACCGGCGGAACAACCATCACTCTAAAAATTGCTTTTGTTGTAACTGCCTATGGATTGACACCATATATGCAAAGTATTTATTCTTCTGTTGTAATCCCATCACACACTTATGATTACGATCAACTTCCAATTGTAGAATTAGAGATTGATCCTGAATAGTCAATTAAGAGGTTTCCATGCTTAGTCAGTACATCATTGTAGGTCTTGTATATATAGCAATAAGTCTTTGTGTAACAATAGTAGTTTCAATTGTGAATCCTGGAAAACTTCGTCACAAACTCGTTACAGTTTTTATTACCGCCTTGATAGCATCATTTGCCGGAGCTTTAATTTATACAATATTTAAGCCTGTATTTAATGCTTTGGCTTCATTACAACAAATAAATATTTACCCACCATTAATAGCAGCTATTATTGCAGTTTTTCTGCTTATTCATATTTCATCTTCAAAGGACTCATAATAATATTCAATTTCTAATTTTGTATATTACTTCCTATAATTGATATTCTGTCTACTAAACAATTGAATTATTATTTTCGTTCGTTACGTGTTTAGAAGGTATAACGATGTCTATAGATACTTTGTAATAATCCTATCGCGATCATCCCGGTCCATAATGAACTTCCGCCATAGCTAATAAAGAACAACGGTAAACCAGTAATCGGCATAATGCCGGTAGCCATACCAATATTAATTGTGAAGTGATAAAAAAGCATTGCTACCAATCCTGCGGCCGTATATGCTCCAAATCCATCTTTTGCCCGTCGCATGATTATCAAACCGCGGGCAATAATAATCATAAACAAAAGAAACAATAAACCTGCGCCAAGAAAGCCCCATTCTTCAGCGATTATCGAAAAAATAAAGTCCGTTGTTTGCTGAGGAATATACTGAGAATGGCTATGAATCCCTTGTAAAAATCCTTTTCCCGAAAAACCACCTGTTCCTACAGCCGTCAAAGACTGAATAATATTCCACCCTGCTCCACGCGGATCAATATTTGGATTCATAAATACAACCAAGCGCATTAACTGATATTCTCGTAAAATACTGTGTATAAAAAAACCACCCAAAATACCAGTACCACTGGTTACCCCAGCATATATTCCATACATAAATCCGCGTTTCTTTATTACAAAAACACCAAACGCAGATAGTATTGCTATCATGTATAAAGCGGCTGCAATTAAAACTGTAAAAAACGGATCATTTAGAATAGAAATTATTGGATGAGCTGTTTCGGCAATAAAATCATTCCAAGCAGGAAGCATTGCAAAGAAAATACTGAAACCCATTATGCCCAATAACAATAAAATAAAACGAATATTAGCGCCTGCAACAAAAATCATAGCAAAAAACACCGGAATAAATACGGTCGCTGTACCAAGGTCCGGCTGTATGAGAATTAGTCCAAAAGGAACCAGGGTGACACCAAATAAAATTGCTAAAAACAAAGGGCTTTGCAATCTTGCCCTATTCTGTTCAAGTAGTACTGCCAGTATGATAATATATCCAATCTTGGCAAACTCAGAAGGCTGTATTCCTAAACCACCAAAACCCAACCACCGACGCCCACCATATACAACATCACCGAACAATAAGGTCGCAATTAACAAAAGGATACTGACACCAAAAATATACCAGGCCATCGTATGGAAAATCTTGTAATCAATAATTGCAATCCCAATACACAATGCTAAGCCAGGAACCAACCATAATAACTGCCGAATATGTTCATTTGAAAGGACTTCCCCAGCAACAGTTACATTACTTGAATAAATAAATAAAACGCCTATTGTACACAGTACTATGG
>CAYNNU010000136.1:2724-6107 GCA_964398645.1 uncultured Spirochaeta sp. | reverse complement strand
GTATACAGTAATGCAATCTCTTCTTCGTTTAATCCGCTGTACTGTAGAAGCCAATCCCGGTTTTGCTCTTTCATCGGCCCGATTCGAATAACTCGTTCAAAATCAACTTCATCATCATTGATGTGGTGTAAAAATGGTCCCCGTAGACGAAAAACATTTATACTGTCTGGAATGTAGTGTAGAAAAAGATTTTGAGGTTCAAATTGATACTCGAAGCTTGTTTGTGAGATGTTAGGTAATGGAATGTTAAACTCGATTTTTCCATGAATTGAACCATACATGAGAATATGATGTAAATCCCCAAGAATATTTTCTGGAAGCTGTGAAATGATTGATTGAAATGGTGTTTCTGGTAAAACGAGGCTAATGCTAGCCTGTTCTGGTAGATAGCCATGTACATTCTGTAGATTTGCTGCTATTTCAAATTGGATCCCATTCAATTCAGCATCACTTTGGGCAATCTGAATATTCCGCCGTGTATTTTCCCCTGAAAATGCCCATTGAAAGTGTATTGGACTTACTGGTCCTGTAGCAATCTTTTCCCAAACAATTTCAGCTTGATTGATTTCCAGGATACCGGAAAATGGGCTGGATTGTTTTTTGGCTGATTCAGTTACATAATTCCAGTTCATTGTTCCTGCTGGTATTCGCGCTCCCCAAACAGGGCCAAAAAGATTCGCAAAAACTGCTAGATCTACATTCTGACAGCGGCTTGTACCGCTTAGGGTAAGTGGGTCGAGGTATATGCGGTGGTCAATATCTATTGATCCTGCCGCCCGGGTGCCATCAAATAGATTTCCGCGAACTTGTATTTCAATTGATCCTTTGTTGCTGCGGAAGTGGTAACGACCTGCATTAATAAAAAAATCGGGGATATGTAAACTGACGCCAGTATCCTTACGAATGTATGAAACATCGTTTAATTGAACCTCACCAAGCGGCAGTAATCCCAAGAAAAAATGAAGTGGTTGGATTTGGGCATGTATTTCCTCAATGGAAATAACACTTTCATTTTTATTAATAGAAATGTTTCTTATGAAAAGATTTTGGGATAGGGATACATCCATTGATTCATAAGCAATACTGATGCCATATGTTTCTTCAAGTCGATGTATTAGGCGTTTGCTTGTGCTGTGAATTATTGGCGGGGCAAGAACTACAAAGGCAATAAAAAGAGCGACAAGAAAAACTGAGCTGAATAATAGAATGTTCTTTATTCGATTTTTCATACTCAGTAATCCCTGCCGTTTATTGTTCGATGAAGCGGTCTTCGATTATGCCGGAGCAATAGCTTCTGTCGGACATTCATCTACACAGTCGCCGCAATCAGTACATACTGCGGGATTTATAGTATAGATAGGATCACCCTCTGATATTGCCTGTACAGGGCACACATCAACACATGCACCGCACGCTACACATTCTTCAGAAATAACATGAGCCATAGAATCCTCCTTAAAATATTTTACTTAATGTATAGGGTATCGACGGCTTTTGCAAGCTGGGCAAAGAGAAGGTTTTTGAAAACATTGATTATTGAAAGAGCTTTTCGTATTATATAATTGGAGCTATATATGATTTCTTCTCTACAATTTATTTCTGGTTATCCAGTTTCATTGCAAGCAATTAGCAATAAAAAACATGTGTTTAATGACAGGATAACTGTCCTTTTTGGCCCAAACGGCTCCGGTAAAACTACCATGTTGCGAGCTATGGCTGATGCTGCAGGCTGTTGTGGCGGTGGTTGGTCAGGCAGGTATAATTCTGTAATTACTGATTATGAAATTAAAATGCAGTGGGATCAAATGCCGGTTTTTTTTCAGGATTGTTATGCAGATTCTGATCAATCATTTATTAATCCTGATTTTTTTGAAAGCCACGAGATGTTGCGCTCTAGCGGGGAAAAACGTATTGGTTTGGTGAATGAATTGATCGATCATTTAGAGAAAAAGTTTGTTTCTTATAAAGTAAAATATAGTGATCGTCCAACTTTGTTACTTGATGAAGTAGATAATCATATTGGTTTTGCTGGACAGTCGCTTATGTGGTCATATCTTTTTCCTCGTCTATCAAAAAAATATCAGTTGATAATTTCGAGTCATAGTATTTTTCCATTACTGTTACAACGTCGAACTTCCTTACGAAAAAACACCATTTTTGAAATGGCTCCTGATTATATTCAAAGCTGTATAAATGAATTAGGGGATGCTATTGATATGTATAACTATATGAGCAATGAAAAGGAGAGTGTTTCGTTTTAGGCTTTTTTATTGCAAAGTCAGGAAAATGTGTATATCATTAGTATTGTGAAAACGAGAAACCAAAAGCCTTGGCTTTTTTTGGGAGGTGTGCTGCTTGTACTGATAGTTGGTTGTTCCGGAAATGTGGTTTTGAATCCAAATTCAAATTCGGATCCGGCATACAGCTATGAGGTTACGTTTGACAGTCAGAGTGCTGACGTTGCAGCCGACCCCGCTCAAAAAAATGTTGTTGACCCCGCTACATCTGTTGGTACCTTTCCAACACCGCCTACGAAGGCAGGCTATACCTTTCGAGGATGGTGGCTTGTTGATCCATGGACTGGCACACAATTTGAAACTGATACAGTTGTCAGTGCCGATGTTACTGTCTATGCCAGATGGGCCTTCACTGTTGAATTTGACAGCGCAGGCGGAACTGCTGTAGATACACAGTATGTGCAACCAGGAAGTACAGTAGTAGAACCTGCTGATCCGACCCTGACTGGCTATGCTTTTAATGGCTGGCTTGAGGGGGCATCTCAGTGGGATTTTGCTTCTGCTGTTTCCTCAGCCATGACCCTTGAAGCAGATTGGAACCCTGAAAACTATACGGTAACATTTGACCCTGCCGGAGGGACGGTCGATCCTACTTCTGGTGAGGTTACGTATGCCGCAACCTATGGAGCACTACCGGAGCCGACTCGAAGCGGTTACTGGTTTCGCGGTTGGTATACACAAACAGGCGGAGCAGGCACTCAAGTTCTTGCAGGAACTGAAGTTACAAGAGCTGAAGATCATACAATTTATGCAGATTGGGAACTCGCCACTGCCCAACTCGATGTTTCAATCGATGTTAGTAATCCTGCCGAAAGTGAAATAAGCATTTCTGGTGATGCTGTGCTTAGCAAGAGCGGAAGCGGTTATTCATCAACTATGGTTATTAGTACCAATAGTGGTGCCGAGAGTTACACTTGGTTGTTAGATGAAAATAGCTCACATGCTGCGGTGACTGTTTCACCGGATTACACAGCAGAAATAAATGCTGCCAGTTTGGATTTTGGAATACATACTTTGAATGTGTTTGTCGAGGTAAGTTCGGGGGAATTCCGTTCCGCCCAATTTGATTTTGAGGTGGTGGAATAA
>CAYNNU010000136.1:0-2714 GCA_964398645.1 uncultured Spirochaeta sp. | reverse complement strand
CTTGGTAATGATTGTGCTCTTTTCCGGTTTGTTATTTTCTTGTCGAAATTCAATAACTCTTGAACCAGAGGCTCAGCCGGAAATCGAATTGGAGCCAGGGATTCTCTATATTCAACTTGGGGACGAGGGTTTTTCGCGCTCAGTATTACCGCAAACAGTCTCGTTAAGCGATCTTGATTATTCAATTTTACTTACCCGTAGCGGTTTTGACGATCAGGAGTTTGATAGTCTTGTTGCTGCTGATTTTTCAGGTGGATATGCTGTTGCTGACTTGGCCTTGGGTGAGTGGACTTTGACGGTCAATGGCTATATGGGCGGTGAAACCGATCCGTCTTTTCAAGCGCAAACGCTTGTCTCTGTCGAAGAAGGCGGTAGTAGTGTATCGGTAACACTAGAAGCATTACAAATCGGTGATGGGGATCTGGATTTTGCTGTTTCCTGGCCAGCAGAGCAGGTTGATGAAGTCCAATTATTCTGGACAGACTCTATTGCATCTTTGCCTGGTTCTGAATTATCGATGGGTATTGGGGTTTTGGCTGCCGCTGCTAATTCAGCGTACGTTACCAATACGACAAACGGTACCTTGCAGTTGCAAGCTAATGATCTAGCTAGCGATAGTTATTATTTGACGGTTCGTTTGCTTCGTGATTCTGTAGTTGTTGCGCGTATTCTAGAAGCAGTAGAAGTATATGATGGTCAGACTTCGGAAAAATCTATTGTGCTTGATGTTGGTGATTTTTCTCAGCCGCCATCAGCACCAACAGCGGTTGCCTTTGCCGATTATAGTCGCGGGGTGGGAGAAACACTTGAATCAGTACAGATTGACTGGAGTGATCAAGCGAATAATGAGACAGCTTATCATGTGTACCGTTCATTAGATGGTTCGCCGTACACAGATATTTCTGGCGCCCTTGCTGCTAATAGCGAAACATATACAGACACAACAATTGATATCTCGTCGCTAGCTAGTGGTGATTTGGTAAGTTATCGGATCTTTGCAGAAAATGATTTTGGTTTAAGCGATGCGGGAGAAGCTTCAAAACTGGTGTATTCGCTAAGCTGTGATGATAATGGTGCTGACTCGGGAACTGAGCCGGATGTAATACTCTATTTTTCTGATGAGCAGGCAAGTTTGCCATCTAACTCTGGCTCATTGGCGAAAACGGGTTATCTCTTTGGCGGTTGGAATACACAAGCAGATGGGGACGGAACTGCTTATTCAGAAGGCCAAGCTTACACGATGAGTGGGTCGGCCGTAGTTTTTTATGCTGACTGGCAGGATTATGATTATCTAGTAAGTTTTGGTGGAAATGGCGCTAGTGTCGCCGCCTCACCGGCACAGCTCCACGTTGTGTCTCCCAATACAACAGTTGGAAGTTTGCCGACACCCCCTCAGCGGGCTGGCTGGGATTTTGGCGGATGGTGGACCGAGCAGGTAACAGCAGGAGAGGCTCCCGGATCTGGTAGTGCATTTACTGCAGCTACTGTGGTTGATGCATCTTCCACTGTGTATGCTTTATGGAATTCATATAGCCATACTGTTACTTATGATAGCCAGGGCGCAGATGTTGCTGCAAATCCTGTCGAGCAAACCGTTAGTTCACCAGCAGTGAATGTTGGGAGTTTGCCGACACCGCCGACAAAAGCCGGGAACACCTTTGCCGGCTGGTATACGCAAACAAATGGCGGAGGCAGTGGATTTACTGCATCAACAACAGTAAGTGGTGATATTACTCTTTATGCATTTTGGTCGGCAGTTCCCACCTATACCGTGTCTTTTGACAGTAATGGTGGAACTGCAGTAGATCCACAAACAGTTCAAGAAAGCGCTTCTGCTGTTGAGCCTTCTCCAGAGTCAACAAGAACCGGTTACAGTTTCGATGCTTGGTATTCCGATGCTGGCTTAACTACTATCTATGATTTCGCTGATCCTGTTACCTCTGCATTTACTCTGTATGCAAAATGGATTGCAAATGACTATACATTGAGTTTTGTACCCCAAGGGGGTAACGCCCAAGTAGCAAAGACAGTAACATATGATTCAACCTACGGAAGTTTACCGGTTCCTGTGCGGTCAGGATATAGTTTCAATGGCTGGTATACTGCTTCCACTGGTGGCAGTATAGTTGAAGCCGCAACCACTGTTTCTGTTGCAAGTGATCATTCTGTGTATGCTCAATGGACAGCAGAAGAATATACTGTGAGCTTTAACTCTCAAGGTGGAGACGCACAAACCTCCATTAATGTGACCTATAACACTAGTTACGCAAGTTTACCAACGCCTGTCCGAAGTGGTTACAGTTTTAATGGCTGGTATACTGCGTCCACAGGTGGTACCTTAGTGCAGAATGCTACTGTATTAACAACAGCTAGTGATCATACTTTGTATGCTCAATGGACAGCAGTAGATATGACCGTTACTTTTAATGCTGATGGTGGCAGTACTCCAGATCCAACAAGCAAAACAGTTAGCTTTGATAGCACTTACGGTTCCTTGGCGACAACAAGTCGAACTGGTTTCACTTTTAGCGGATGGCGGACTGCAGTAGACGGCGGTGGATCTCTGATTGAAAGCTCAACTTTGGTAACTGAAGTAAGCGATCATATGTTATATGCACATTGGACTGCAGAAGAATTTACTGTGAGTTTTGATGCCCAGGGTGGTAATGCACAATCTGATATAACTGTGCAGTTTGGCGAAGAATACGGTGCTC
>CAYNNU010000135.1:0-6283 GCA_964398645.1 uncultured Spirochaeta sp. | reverse complement strand
TGATTATGCCGATTGACATGCCGATTGCCCACATTGCGCCTATTACAGTATCTGTGCGTTGTTTTGCTGTGTTAAGTACGGTGCCCATGCCGATAGCAGCAGCAAGACTGAAGCTGATTGCACTAAGCGTGGGAGGGATACCAAGAAAATAGCCAAGCCCCACACCACCGTAGGCAGCGTGGGCGATGCCTCCGCCAATAAACATCATTCGGTTAACCATAATGAGGGTGCCGATGACTCCGCAGGCAATGCTAACCAGTAGGCCGGCGGCTAGAGCGTGGCGCATGAATGCAAACTCAATCAATGGATCGGAAAACAGCGAAAGTGGGTTCATGGTGTTTTCTCCGTGGGTATGTGCAGGCTATGGTGTGGCCCCGGATAGCCGTGTTCCAGCATTTTGCTGGTAAGATCGGTTGCGGTGTGTTGAACCAGGGTTTTATTCAGACAGCCTACTGATTTAACGTGGCTGCTGATTACGCTTGTGTCGTGAGTGACCATGAGAATGCTCACCGTTTTGTTCAAGTCCTTTAGCAAGTCATACATTGAAACGGTACCAGCTGGATCAATATTTGCTGTCGGCTCATCTAGAATGAGTAGTTGAGGATTACTCATTAAGGCTCTAGCTAAAAAGACCCGCTGTCTTTGCCCGCCGGATAAGTGGGATATGCGTTGGTTGGCAGTTTGGTCTACATGTAGTTGCTGCATTAGTTGTTGGGTTTTTTCCCTGTCTTTTTTGTTGTAGCGGTGTCCTATGCGAGAGCGGCTCAGCGAGCCTGATAGCACAACCTCGCAGGCCGTGATTGGAAAATCCGCATCTAGGGGGGTAATTTGTGGGACATAGCCAATCGAAAGCGGTTTTTCGCTGTTGACAGGATTGATTCGGATGATACTTCCCTGGTCGGGCTCTTTCAAACCAAGAATGATTTTGAGCAGGCTGGTTTTTCCGCCGCCATTTGGTCCTATTATTGCCAGAAAATCATGTTGATGAATTGTCAGGCTTACATCATGAAGCACGGTCCGCCCCGAATAGCTTGCATGAATGTGCGAAAGCTCAACGATTTTCTTGCTCAAGGCTGGTTCCTCAGGGTCTGAGAAAGTGTGCGGGCGACCGTGTTAAGGTTCTCCAGCCAATTTTGGCTAAGAGGGCTGATTTGAATAACACTTCCTCCAATTTCATTGGCAATTATCTGTGCTGAGCGAGTGCTGAATTCTGGTTGCGCAAAAACAACCGAAATCTGTTGTTCTTTTGCATAGCGTATGAGTTCGCCTAGTTCTTGGGCGCTGGGCTCCTGACCTTCGATTTCAATCGGTATTTGTTGCAGGTCGAATTCTCGAGCAAAATATCCCCAAGATGGATGAAATACAATAAATGATCGATTTGGAATGTTCTGTAAGCTTTTTTGTATTTCCTGCTGCAGATTGGAAATCTCCTGCATGAACTGATCATAGCCCTGCTGGAAAAGGCTGCGATTTTCGGGGAATTGTTGTTCCAGAGCTCGCTTGATGGTTTCTGCCTGTATGCGTACCAGTTCAGGGCTGAGCCAGATGTGGGGGTCGTAGGATGCTCCGCCCTGGCCACGTTCAATGCCTTCGGCTGTGTCGATTATATTCATGTTTGGGTTTGCGGCGGCAATGCGATCCAGCCATGCTGATTCGAAGGGGACACCGATGGAAAAATAGAGTGATGCACGGGAAAGTTCAGCCAGCTGTTCAGCTTTGGGCTCGTAGGATGCAGGGCTGGCCCCCGGAGGAACCATCACGCTGACATCTACGGTGTCGCCGGCAATGCGCTCTACAAAATAACTCTGAGGAAGAATGCTAACGAAAACCGTGGGCCGTTGTTTGTCCGATGAATCGGCTTGGCTTGACCTGCTTTCTTGCTGACAAGCTGTAATGGAAAAAAGAATCAGAATAATCATGCGAATAATTCGTTTTTTCATAGGTTTCATCAATTTGATATCCTTTGGTAATTCAAAGTATTACAAGGAAGACCAAAGGTCAAGTTTTTTCAAAAAGTTGGAATGCGAGCAGGATGCTGAGTGGTTAATCTAGAAGACTTTGCATTTTTGCTGCATCAAAACCAATTGCGGCTTGATTCGGTGCTTTGCGGATAATCGGGCTGCAAAGAAGTTCGGGGTGCTCCAGCAGTTCCTCGCGGGCATCAAATTCCAGCCACGCCATTCCCCGCTTTGAATACAGTTTGCTGTTGGTATCAACTAAGGAATCATAACCGCCGCATGCTGCCGCAACGCTGTCTAACTCGCGTGGACTCATGGCTTTTTGCGTCAGGTCAATAAATTGATAAGAAATATTGCGCTCTTTTAGCCAACGTTCAGCTTTTTGGCTGTCTTTACATTTCTTTCTGCCGAAAACTTGTAAGCTCATGTATGCAGTATATCACAAAGCCGCACAGCATCACCAAGGTGTTACGGCAGAGCTTGCTTTTCGGTGCTGGTATGTTTATACTCCGCCCATGGCATTAAACTGTGGTATTGTTGGGTTGCCAAACGTAGGTAAATCCACATTGTTTTCGGCTTTGACTGCTGCTCCCGCCGAGGCAGCAAATTATCCATTTTGTACTATTGATCCAAACAAAGGAATTGTTGATGTTCCTGATCCCCGCATGGATGCAATTGCAGAGATAGTGCAGCCTCAGCGTGTTCTTCCTGCTACTTGTGAGTTTTTGGATATCGCTGGCTTGGTTGAGGGCGCCAGCAAAGGTGAGGGTCTGGGCAATAAGTTCTTGGCCCATATTCGCGAAACCCAGGTGATTGCGCATGTTGTTCGTTGTTTTGAGGATGATGATGTTGTACATGTTGCCGGCAGCGTCGATCCAGTTCGTGATATCGAGACTATCAATGTTGAGTTAGCACTGGCTGACCTGGAAACAGTGGAAAAGCGTCGCGCCCGCGCGGAGAAAGAAACTCGTTCCAACGATAAAGAAGTTGTGAAAAAGTCACAACTATTGCTGCCGCTTTTGGAGAATCTGAAAAGTACTCTTTCACAGGGGCAGGCTGTTCGGACCCTGGATTTAAGTGATGATGAGCGCGAATTGATTCGAGATATGCATTTGATAACCACAAAGCGTACATTATATGTTTGCAACGTTGATGAGGCCGGCTTGGAGGGTGAGAACCCGCTGGTGGCAAAAGTGGAAAAGCTGGCTGATGCTGAAGGTGCTGAGGTAATCCGAATCTGTGGACAACTGGAGGCCGAGATTTCCGCATTGGAAACACCGGAGGAGCGACAGGAATTTTTAGCCGAAGCAGGACTGGAACAGTCCGGGCTTGATCGGCTGATTCATGCCGCATATCATCTTATGGGTCTGCAAACATATTTTACAGCTGGCGAAAAAGAAGTGCGGGCCTGGACAATTCCCCAAGGAGCGCGTGCGCCGCAGGCTGCTGGGGTAATTCATAGCGATTTTGAGCGGGGATTTATTGCCGCTGAAACATTTCATTATTCCGATTTGATTGAATATGGCAGCAAGCAAAAAGTACGAGAAGCGGGAAAGCTGCGAATTGAAGGGAAAAACTACATTGTGCGCGATGGAGATATAATTGAGTTCAGATTCAACGTTTAATAAGGCCGAAGGCGGCTTGAAAGGACCAGCGGGGCAGGCGGGCAACAAGCGGATTGAAATGCTGCGTTCAGGCCCTATTGGAAGTACCTTGTTTAAGTTGTCAGCGCCGGCGATCGCCGGGATGCTGGTGATGGCCGTGTACAATGTCGTGGATACATTTTTTGTCAGCTTATTGCATGACACAAGTGCGATTGCGGCCACCGGGGTTGTTTTTCCGGTTTTCCAGCTGGCCGGCTCCATAGGCCTTACCTTTGGTTTGGGTGCCGCCAGTGTAATCAGTCGCAAACTTGGAGCTCGGCAATACAAAGAAGCTCATGAGGTCGCCGCTACGGCTCTCTATTCAGCAGCGGTAGTGGGTGGTATTTTGGCGGTAATTGGTGTACTTGCCGTAAATCCTTTGCTGCGCATTTTCGGGGCAACCCCAAGCATTTTGGAAACAGCCGCCACGTATGGGCGGATCATCATTGGGGGATCGATATTTCTGGTCATTAATATGACTTTGAACAACCTGCTGCGGTCAGAAGGCTCTGCCTTGTACAGTAGTATTGGCCAAATGTCCGGTGCGGTCATCAATATTATTTTGGATCCGATTTTTATTTTTGTTTTCGATATGGGAATAATGGGAGCTGCGGTAGCAACCGTAATCGCCCAGGCCTTCGGAACCCTGTTTTTGCTCACATTTTATTTGCGGCGCAAAGGCACGTTGAATCCTCTGAGCTTGCGCCATGTACGACTACATATTTCTACCTACAAATCAATTATGGCTTTGGGGCTCCCAACCTTTGTTCGTCAGGTATTGGGCAGCCTATCTTTTGGTGTGATGAATAATGCCGCTGGAATCTATGGCGATTCAGCAATTGCGGCGATTAGTATCAACTTGCGCATTTTCGGTTTGCTTTTCATGAGCCTTATTGGCCTGGCACAAGGCTTGCAGCCATTAGCTGGGTATAATTTTGGTGCCGGCCAAAAGGAACGAGTACGTCAGACAATCTCTCTTGGGTTTCGTGTGGCAATTATAATTGGCTTAGGGGCCGGCCTTGGCGGATTTTTGGGCTCTAAATCGATCATCTCCGTATTTGCAGCACATGATGAACAAGTTATCCGATTGGGCGCAGAGGCCTTGCGGTATATGTCGCTGGCACTTATTCCCATTGGTTTGGTAATTATGTTTGGCGGTGTGTTTCAGGCGCTTGGTGATGGCCGATCAGCAATGCTTTTAGCCTCGGGGCAACAGGGACTGTTTCTTATTCCACTTATCATCATTTTACCGCATTATTTTGGCGTAACTGGCGTTTTTGCTGCCATGCCTTTGGGCTTTGTATTTGCGTTTTGCGTTGGGGGGCTATTGATGATTCGCACCTGGAGGAAATTACTGCAGGGATAGTTCGCCAATATGAATAATTGCTGGATCTTTTGTTTGGGTGTATACTGGTTAAAAGTAGCTTAGCATATTAAACAAGGTGGCAGGTGTATGGCATATAAGCTTGATGGAGCAAAGTTTGCTACGTTGGAAGAGTTGGTTGAGGCAATGTATGTCTTTTACCAGGATAAAATGAGCAAAGAAGAGTTCGAGGCTTACGCGAAAGAGAATGCAGAAGAAAGCTGACGGCGGCGTTTGATGCAGCGTGCGCGAATTGTTTACCCGGAATACCCGGTACAGACAAAAATTTCTTTTATGCAGTGGTATCATGGGCAGTTTTTTGCTCTTGAAGGCTGTTTGCTTGAGTTGCAGAAGAAAGTCATGGGGATTGTTCGGCAGCAGGGATTACATCCTACTGTAAAATCACGGGTCAAAAGTTTTCATAGTTATTTTGATAAAATTCAAATCCGTACTCGCGAAAATGGAAAGGCTTCCGGCAGAGTTGAAATTAATGATGTCTTGGGAATGCGGGTGATCTGTCCGTTTTCTGAGGATTTGCATCAGGTTGAGCAGGTTTTGCAGGCAAATTTTCATGTGCATGAGGTTGAACGGAAAGGTTCTGAGTATTCTTTTCAGGAGTTCGGCTACGAATCAACACATTATCTTTTGTGGGTTCCAGATGAAGTCGCCCGGCAATTTGAGCTTGAAGAAGGCCTGCTTTTTGAGGTGCAATTGCGCACAATTTTACAAGATGCCTGGGCGGAGGTTGAGCATGAGCTGATTTACAAGGCGGAGTTCACCCCCTTTGATCAGCCGCTCAAACGAAAACTGGCCGCCTTGAATGCAAATTTATCCTTGGCGGATATCATTTTTCAAGAAATACGGGACTACCAACGGCAGCTGCATCAGCAGATGGATCGGCGGCGGCGGACATTTATGGGTCGTCTGCACGAGGTTCTTGATGCTGAGCTCAAAGACGAGTTGTATGATCAGCGGGAATTACGTGAGCTTGAACGCCAACATTCTTCAGAGAGGATGACGGGGATTGGGAGCATTGAACCTAACGGCTTTGCAGAAATTCCTGATCGGATTCCTGTTGCCGTGACCTCGGCTGAGAATATTGACTCCTTTTTGCTGCGCGCATTGTATGCGCATAATGCCGGGCGCTATGATGAATCAATAGCATTGTATTCTTCCATTCTTTCCGGGAGCCCTGAAACCTATGTGCGAGCAATAATTTATATTCATCGAGGAATGGCGCAGTTTGCACGGGGAAATTATTCGGCCGCAGTAGAGGACTTTTATTTAGCGGTTCAAATCGATGAGGCAAATGGAAAGGC
>CAYNNU010000134.1:0-6311 GCA_964398645.1 uncultured Spirochaeta sp. | reverse complement strand
GAACAATAGTGTGCGTACAATTGTTCTTCCTGGAGTTGGAAGTAGTTCACGTGGTGCTGCGGCAATGGCCAAACTTGTTGCACAGGAATTGAATCAACCGGTTGCAGCTATTGTTACCGGAAATGGTGACTGGACAACCATGACCACTGGTATGGAAGGGTATTTTATCGGAAGAACAGCTAATCCTTCTGGTACATATTATTCAAATTCCGCATCGTATAAGCTGTATTCCTTGTACCGGAATGGCGCTCGACCGTATCGAGTTATTGGACATAGTAAAGGTTCTTTTGACTCAATAAATGCGATGTTCCGCCTGCGAAATGAAGGAAGAAGCAGTTTATTTAGCCAGACAACATTTATTTCCTTCGGTTTGGGTCTGTATGTACCGGCCGGCTTGCATGGCAACCGCCAATATCAAGGAACACTGGATACATTGGGTAAAACCAATAATACGACAGAACAGTACATTACTTGGGTGAGCGGTAAAGGCCACTCCTTAAACTCGGTAATGTCAATGTACGTTCCGGTTAGCGGAAAACTGTATTACTAATACTCTTTCGAGTATATGTATTAAGAGCGCCCGGCAAAGCCGGGCGTTTTTTTTGGCATAATTTTGAGCATGGTGTAAAGAAATCCCTGTGGGCTTCGGCCGGAAAATCTCTGGTGTTTTTGGGTAAATTATGGCACCATAGCGGGGTGAAAATGGAAACTACAAAGCAGCGTTTGCAGGCGCTACATGCAATTATACAAAAGCGGATTGTCTTTCTTGATGGGGCTATGGGTACGATGATTCAGGCTCTTGGTTTAACTGAAGATGATTTTCGCTGTGGAAAATATTCGGATAGCTTGCAGGATCATCCTGTTATGCTACGCGGTAATCATGACATGCTACTGCTTTCGCGTCCTGACCTGGTTCAGCAGGTTCATTTGGACTTTCTGCATGCCGGCGCCGATATTATTGAAACAAATACCTTCAATAGTACTTCGATATCTCAGTCAGAATATCAAACAGAAAAATATGTATATGAGTTGAACCGAGCCGGTGCTGAAGTTGCTCGGCAGGCTGCTTTTTTGGCTGATTGTGAAGATGCAGGCGTGAGTATTGATGCGACCGATGCTAAAGCAGGCACTATTCCAGTGCAGCATTTTGTTGCCGGGGTGCTTGGGCCGACAGGAAAAACCTTGTCGATGTCCCCAAAGGTGAGTGATCCGGCATTTCGAGCCATTGATTTTGATACGATGGCGCAATCCTATCGCGAAGCTGTTCAGGGATTGATGGATGGTGGCGCGGATATTTTGCTTATTGAAACAATTTTTGACACCTTGAATGCAAAAGCGGCAATTTTTGCGATTCAGCAGGAATTTGCGGCGCGGGCAAGCTCCCTGCCAATTATGATTAGCGGAACTATAACCGATGCCAGCGGTCGCACGCTATCCGGTCAAACTGTCGAAGCATTTTTTTACTCTGTTCAACATGCACGGCCGCTTAGTGTAGGCTTGAATTGTGCCCTGGGTGCAGATCAGTTAAAGCGCTATGTATCCGAATTAGCGCGGGTGGCGGATTGTCCCATTAGTACTCATCCAAATGCTGGCTTGCCGAATGAGTTTGGCGAGTACGATCACAGCCCAGATTTTATGGCGCGGGTAATGAAAGATTTCGCTTCTGAGGGGATAGTGAATATCGTTGGTGGTTGTTGTGGAACAACCCCAGAGCATTTGCGCCAGATAGTCGACGCCTGCAAACAGTATCAACCGCGAACCATACCAGCAACGAATCCGCGTTTATGCTTGAGCGGCCTGGAGCCTCTCGTCCAATCTGAGCAAACAGGTTTTATCAATATTGGTGAGCGGACAAATGTAACCGGCTCGCGCAAATTTGCTCGACTGATTCGGGAAAAATCCTATACCGAAGCTTTAGAAGTTGCTCGAAATCAAGTTGAGAATGGTGCTCAGGTTATTGATGTGAATATGGATGAGGCAATGCTGGATTCTCTGCAAGAGATGCGGACCTTTTTACGCCTGCTTGCCGCCGAGCCCGATATTGCCCGAGTGCCTGTAATGGTTGATTCGTCAAAATGGGAAGTGCTGGAAGCCGGTTTGCAGTGCATTCAGGGCAAGGGGATTGTTAACAGCATCAGTTTGAAGGAAGGAGAAGATGAATTTCTTCGCCGGGCTGCCCTTGTGCGGCAGTATGGCGCGGCTGTTATTGTTATGGCCTTTGATGAACAGGGGCAAGCCGACACCAAAGCACGCAAAGTGGATATTTGTAGCAGAGCCTATGACTTGCTTACCCAGAAACTGGATTTTCCAGCTCAGGATATTATTTTTGATCCAAATATTTTTGCTGTTGGAACCGGAATTGCTGAACATGCCCGTTATGGTTTGGATTTTATAGAAGCAACAGCCATGATCCGGGAAAAGATGCCTTTGGTTGGAATAAGCGGCGGGGTAAGCAATGTTTCCTTTTCATTTCGGGGTAATAATGCCCTTCGGGAAGCAATACATTCGGTTTTTCTGTTTCATGCTGTACGTGCCGGAATGAACATGGGAATTGTTAATCCTGCCCAACTGGTTGTGTACGATGAAATACCCACGCCGCTTCTTGAACGGATTGAAGATTTACTTTTGTGCCGTCGGGAGGATGCAACAGATCGCCTGTTGGAAATTGCCGATAGTGTGCAGTCGGGTAAGGCGGAAAAGAAGGAAGATGCATCCTGGCGGAAACTGCCGGTAACAGAGCGCTTATCCTATTCGCTGGTGAAAGGTTTGACCGCGCATATCGAAGAGGATGTTGAAGCTGCTCGCCAACAGGCCGCCCAGGCACTTGATGTAATTGAAGGGCCCCTGATGGACGGAATGAATGAGGTTGGTCGCCTCTTTGGCGCGGGCAAGATGTTTTTGCCACAGGTGGTAAAGAGCGCCCGGGTTATGAAAGCAGCCGTAGCTGTTTTGCTTCCCTATATTGAGGCTGAAAAAGATGAAAATGCCAGCAAGCAGGGGAAGGTCTTATTGGCAACGGTAAAGGGCGATGTTCATGACATTGGTAAGAACATCGTTGGCGTGGTATTGGGCTGTAACAATTATGAAGTAATTGATGCTGGCGTCATGGTTGCCGCCCAGGATATTTTGAATGCAGCCCGCGAACATTCAGTGGATGTTATTGGATTAAGTGGATTGATAACACCCAGCCTAGAAGAGATGGTCCATATTGCCAGGGAAATGGAAAAGCAGAACTTTTCCATTCCGCTTATGGTTGGTGGGGCTACAACCAGCGCTCTGCATACAGCGGTGAAGATTGCACCCGAGTACCACGCACCGGTTGTGCACATAAAAGATGCATCTTTGGCGGTGCATGCGGTTAATCGTTTGTTTACCGATCGGGAAGCATTTGCACAAGAATTGGCGCAGGAACACGAACGGCGGCGGCAGCAACGGGAAAGTAGTCAGCAGAAGCAGGAATATGTCACCTTGCAGTATGCTCGTGATCATCGCTTCGAGCCGGATTGGTCTGCTTATGTTCCGAAAAAACCCGCCTGGACTGGGCGCCGGATGTTTCGCAATTATCCCTTGGAAAAAATCCGAGATTATATTGATTGGACATTCTTTTTTGCGGCCTGGAAGATTCGTGGCCGATATCCTGAAATCCTAGAACATCCGGAGCGTGGCGAAGAAGCACGATCCCTGTTTGCAGATGCAAACAGCATGCTGGATACCATCATTGCCGACGGGATTATTCAAGCAAATGCAGCAATTTTTATTCTTCCTGCAGCAAGTCGCGGCGATGACATTTATATATATAATGATGAAAGTCGCAGTGAATTGGCAGCCGTGCTGCCGACCCTGCGCCAGCAGCGAAAAAATCAGGATACGGATAGCTATTTTAGTCTGGCTGATTTTATTGCCCCCAAAGAGAGCGGCATTCAGGATTATTTTGGCGGTTTTATGCTGACCGCAGGTTTGAACGCTCAAAAATATATTGATGATTACCGGAACGCGGGTGATGATTACCGCGCAATTATGGTGCAGTTTTTGACCGATAGGCTTGCAGAAGCATTTGCCGAATGTTTGCATGCTGAAGTCGGTTCAGATATTTGGGGCCATAACACGAATGGTGAACAGCCGGGTATTCGACCGGCACCGGGGTATCCGGCCTGTCCGAATCATCAGGATAAACAGATTTTGCTGGATATCTTGCAACCATCTGACGACTTTGGTGTTGCATTAACAGAGAGCTGGATGATGGTGCCGGCTTCATCGGTTTCGGGCTTTTATTTCAGTCATCCTGAAGCTCGATATTTTTCGGTGGATACTATACTGGAAGATCAGTTTGAAGACTGGTTGCTTAGAAGTGGGCTGAAGCGGGAAGATGCAGAAAAATTATTGAATAGTATTCGGCAATAATGGAGATTTGGCACGAAAGACTGGATTACGACCCTGAAGTGTCGATATATTGGTAAGTGTGAATGGAGGTTTGTATATGAAGTTTTGGAGATTCAGTGCGTTGCTTGCTGTGCTGGTAGCTATGTTGCTGGTTGGCTGCGCCTCAGGACCGGAAGAACCGGCAGTAAATCCGGATGCTGATCGGGCCTTGGCAGTGGATCTGCAGGATCGAATTGCCGCCCAAAATGCTGCTGATGCAGATGCCGATGCCATGACAGCTGGGGATGCTGCTTTTGCAGCTGGGGAAGAAGCGCTTGAGGCCGATCCGGCGCTGGCGACGGAAAAGTATCAAGAGGCAATTGATAATTATCGATCGGTTTTGCGGGTAGCGTATGCCGATCGTATTCAGGAACAAAAGACACAGGTTGACCAAGTACGTGGCCAGGCCGATGCAATTCATGCTGAGGTTGCCGCTGCTGAAAAGTATACTGCAGCTGAGCAGGCATATAATGAAGCTGTTGCATTTGAAGAAGCTGGAGATTACGATAAGGCTTATGAGTCATATGAGCAATCTACAGTGCTTTTCGGAGAAGCTTTAGCCATAGCGCAGGAGCGGCGTGAGCAGGCCATGCAGGCACGCCAGCAAAGTCGGCAGACTCTGGAGCAAACCGAGAATCGTATTCGTGCTCAAGAAGAAAGTCTGGAAGCTGAGGTTCAGGAAGCAGAACAGGCAGCTGAAGATGAGCGTAAATTGGCTGATGAAATTGAGGAGACAGAATGATGAGAGCAAAAATATTGTTTGCGCTACTAGTATTATCTTTGCTCATTTCTGCAAGCATTAATGCACAAAGTTTGTTGGATAATGAAGATATGCAAAAAGCGCGTGAGTTTCAGCAGCTGGCTGATGAGGCAATGGAAGAAGGCCGCTATGATGATGCGGTTCAGTATTCCCAACAGGCTTCTGAGTTTGCTGCCCGCGGTGAACAGACTGCGGAGATTATGGCTCTTTCCTATAGGGCAAATAGTTTACGCAACCGTGCTTCTAGTCGTTTGTATTATGCCCAGAGGATTGGTGTTCCTAATCGCGATGCTGAGGCATATTCAGCAGCACAAACTGCTTTTGCTCAGGCCGAGGCTCTTTTGGAGCAGGATGAGTATGCAGCGAGTATGGACGAATCCCGCAAGGTATTGAGCCTGCTGGAAGAGTTTCAACCGCGGCATTTTGTTGCCGAGCGACCGGCTGCCAATCAGGCTGGTACCTTACCACAGTTTTATATTGTTCGTTTGATTCCAGAGCGGCGTGATTGTTTCTGGCGTATAGCAGAATATGATTTTGTTTATGGGGATCCTTGGTTGTGGCCCCGTTTGTACGAGCAAAATAAAGAGATTCTCCATGATCCGGAAAATCCTGATTTAATCCATCCGGGAATGAAGTTTGAAATTCCTAATCGTGCCGATGAAGTGCGTAGTGGTATCTGGAATCCGCAGGATCAGTAGAAACCGATGATGAGTTAAACAGAAGCCGGAGCCTATGCTCCGGCTATTTTTTTAGCTGGACTTTGCCGCTGGCAAAAAAGCGGCGTACGGGTGAGGGTAGCTCGGTATTTGTGGTTTCTGGCAGAGGCCCGTTGTAAGCGATGTTTCCATCGTGAATGAAAATGAAGCGGTCAGCGATGCGTTGAATGCTTATCAGTTCATGGCTGATTACAACCATGGTAACACCCAGCTTTTGTTTGAGGTGGATTAAAAGTTTATCCAGATCTTTGCTGGTTTCCGGATCGAGGCCGGCAGATGGTTCATCAAAAAAGAGTAGTTCCGGGTCCATAACCAAGGCTCGGGCAAGGGCAGCACGTTTTCTCATTCCGCCGGAAAGCTCGCTAGGTTTTTTATGGCCGACCTGGCCGAGCCCTACCAATTGCAATTTTGAAAAG
>CAYNNU010000133.1:0-6331 GCA_964398645.1 uncultured Spirochaeta sp. | reverse complement strand
TTGATGGGCCAATTGTTATCAGTTACGATGGGATGTTGTTCATGATGCCAAGCGGGACCAAGGAAATAGATGGTCAATGGCTATTAAAATAGAAGGTATCTAATGATACCTTCTATTCTTCCGCCAGTTTTACCAGCAGTTCGCCGGATTCAACCATGTCGCCTTCTTTTATAAAGACCGATTCTACTTTTCCGCTCAAAGGAGCAAGAATATTGGTTTCCATTTTCATTGCTTCGATAACAGCGACGATTTGGTTTTCTTCCACCTGATCACCATCATCTACAAGAACCTTGATTATTGCTCCCGGGATGTTTGCGCCGATTTCCCGGATATTATTTGGATCGGCCATGGCCTTTAGGCTGATTTGTGATTTTGATGATTCTTTATCCAGGTCGTGGATTTTTATTTCACGGCGGTTTCCATTGACCTCGAACTCAATGGCTCGGTTGCCTTGGCCATCAAGGTCGCCAATCTGTATCAGCTTAACAATCAACACCCGGCCTTCTTCAATCTCTATGTCTGATGTTTCACCTTCTTTTAATCCGTAGAAATACACGTCTGAGTCCATAGAGCTAATGTTGCCGTAGTCTTTTTTATATTTCAGGTAGTCATCAAAGACCTTTGGATACAGCGCCGCCGAAAGCACATCTTCTTTTTGTGGCTGTATCTCATGGGTCTCAGCAAGGTATGTGGCCAGTTTTTCAAAATCCTCATCTTCCAAAAGCTCCCCGGGGCGGCAGGTAATCGGTTTCCGGTCTTTCAGCACAAGCTGTTGTAGATCTTTGGGGAAACCTCCCATCGGCTGACCCATCATACCTTCAAAGAATGAAACAGCTGAATCAGGGAAGGCCATGTTTTGCGCCTTTTCATATATGTTTTCCGGGTTTAAATCATTCTGAATCATGAAAATGGCCATGTCACCAACGACCTTGGAAGATGGCGTTACCTTCACAATATCACCGAGCATAAAGTTGACGGTGCGGTACATTTCTTTGACATCGTTAAAGCGGTGCCCCAAGCCAAAGCTTTCTACTTGCGGTTTCAGATTTGAATATTGTCCTCCGGGAATTTCGTAGCGATACACATCTGTGCTGCTGGATTTCAGGTCTGATTCAAACTGTGCATAGTAGGGGCGGACCGAACTGAAATATTCGGAAATAGCCTGTGCATTATCCAGATCAAGCAGTGTATCGCGCTCGGTATTTTTTAGTGCGGCAACTACTGAATTCAAGGATGGCTGACTAGTTAGCCCAGAAAATCCGCTAAAGGCTCCGTCAACAATATCCACGCCAGCCTGGGCCGCCATCAAAAGGGTGGCAACCTGATTACCGCTAGTGTCATGGGTATGCAGGTGAATAGGGATGCGAATCTCATCCTTGAGCGCCTGTATTAACACCGTGGCTGAATGGGGTTTTAGCAATCCTGCCATATCTTTAATGGCCAGAATATGTGCCCCCATTTTTTCCAGCTCTTTGGCCATGTTCACATAATAATCTAGGTTGTATTTTTCGCGGGTTTTATCCAGTATGTCGCCAGTGTAGCAGATTGCCGCCTCACATACTTTGCCGGTTTTTTGCACTTCCTCCATGGCGACTTTCATGCCCTCAAGCCAGTTCAGTGAATCGAAAATCCTGAAAATATCAATTCCTTGTGCGGCAGATTCCCGGATAAATTCTTTTACAACGTTATCGGGATAATTCTTGTAGCCAACGGCATTGGAAGCCCGTAAAAGCATTTGGAATAGAAGGTTCGGAACTTTTTCGCGTAATGAACGCAGTCTGTCCCAGGGAGATTCCTTTAGAAAGCGGTAGGAAACATCGTAGGTAGCTCCGCCCCACATTTCTAAAGAGAAAAGGTTTGGAACCATTTGAGATACTGCCGGGGCAATTTTTTCCATGTCCCTGGTGCGAAAACGGGTGGCCAATAATGATTGGTGGGCATCACGGAAAGAGGTGTCAGTTATGAGTAACTGTTTTTGTTGTTGTATCCATTGTACCAAGCCTTCTGGACCTTCCGTGTCCAGGATGTGCTTGGTTCCGGACAGCTTCTCCAACTTTTCCAGTTTTGGAATAAGCGGCATATCAAAATCAGGCTTATTCCCTTTGGTATCGTTAATAACTTTCTGGCCAATATATTTGAGCAATTTCAACTCTGCATCTTCGCGTGGGCGAATATCAAACAATTCTGGGTGCTCGCCGATGAAGTTGGTATTGCAATCACCGCTTAAAAAGGTCGGATGATTCAGCACGTTTAGCAGAAAATCAACATTGGTTTTTACCCCGCTAACAACCAACTCTTGTAAGGCCCGCTTGGCTTTTCTAACTGTGTCATTAAAACTGAGAGCCCAAGAGGTGGACTTAAGCAGCAGGCTGTCATAATACGGGCTGATTATCGAACCGGAAAAACCGCTTCCCCCGTCTAGCCGAATCCCAAATCCCGAGCTGGTGCGGTACACATCAATCTTTCCTGTATCCGGGGCAAAGTTATTCATGGGGTCTTCGGTGGTTACCCGGCATTGAATCGCAAACCCACGAGGTTTAATAGCGTCCTGGGATTGTATGTTGATTTCGTCCGAATCAAGGCGGCAGCCCTGTGCGACGAGAATTTGAGATTGAACAAGATCGATACCTGTTGTCATTTCGGTGACGGTATGTTCAACCTGAATCCTTGGATTCATTTCGATAAAATAATGTTGGCCGGTTTTATCAACGAGAAACTCAACTGTTCCGGCATTGTAATAATCAACTGCCTTGGCAATCTTAATCGCGTCCTGACAAATAGCTTCGCGTTGAGCCGGTGTAATTGAAAGGGCGGGGGTAAACTCAATGATCTTTTGGTGCCGTCTTTGCACGGAACAATCTCGTTCAAACAGGTGGACGATATTTCCATGTTCATCACCAAGTATTTGAACTTCAATGTGTTTGGGGTTTTCGATATATTTTTCAATGAAAACAGCATCGTTTCCAAAAGCCTTTTTCGCTTCGTTTCTAGCAGAATGAAATTCTCGTAACAGATTCTTCTCTTCACGGACGATGCGCATGCCGCGGCCACCGCCGCCAGCTGCAGCTTTTAGCATAACCGGATATCCACAATGCTTAGCAAACTCTTTGGCTTCTTCATCACTGCTGGCGGTTTTTTCCAGGCCGGGAACAACCGGTACCTGGGCTTTCTCGGCAACCAGTTTCGACTTAACCTTATCTCCCAGTTGGTCGAGCATCTCTGCTGTCGGGCCGATAAACTTAATTCCAGCCTCATGGCATTTTTTGGAAAATTCAGCATTTTCGGAAAGAAAGCCGTAACCAGGATGAATAGCATCCACCCCTTTTTTTAGAGCCAGGGAAATAATGTCGCTGATATCCAAGTAGGCCTCAATAGCCCCTTTCCCCTTACCTATCAGATAGGATTCATCGGCTTTGGTACGAAATAGCGCGTTCTTGTCTTCTTCGGTATAGACAGCAACTGTCCGGATGCCCAGCTCATTACAGGCGCGGAAAACTCTAATGGCTATCTCGCCACGGTTTGCAACCAAAATTTTCTTAAACCTATCCATGTAGAACTCCTTTTCGCACTCTTGTATCATGATTTTGTGCTGTATGTAAATTATGAGAATTTTGCTAAGAGTTGGAGGGTTGCAGCCAGGCGAGCGGGAGTCTCCTCTGTCAACATAAATGACAAAAATATTGCTAGTGTACATTTTTTTGGGGCTATTCATTATTATATGTCGTAGCCGCGCATGAAAAACGTTTACCGAAAGCTGTGAAAAGAGTAATATTTTGTCACGATGAAGATTTATCTTGATGTGTGTTGCTTGAACAGACCCTTTGACGATCAAAGAAATGATAGAATCAAATTAGAGTCCAGAGCTGTCGGTTTGATTCTTGAAGGTGTCGAAGGCAAACGGTTTTTATTGTATGCAAGTGAAATCGTATTTGATGAGATTGAGAATACTCCTGATCAAATAAAAAAGCATGATATGCTATCATTGTGCAAAGATATTTCGGAAATAATTATGCTGACCGAAGGGATTGAAGTTAGAGGTAAACAATTGTACGAAAAAGGTTTTTCAGCTTACGATGCGCTTCATTTGGCTTGCTGTGAAGCGGCAGGAGTTGATGTCTTTTTAACAGTTGATGATAATTTGATTAAGAGAACTGTTCGGCTCGGAAATGAAATTGGGGTAAAAGTTGAAAATCCCATATTATGGATAAAGGAGATGATAGACTGATGGTTAACGTTAGCAAAATGACGGATGTACAACTCAGGGAAACGGCTCTTTCAATCCTTGGTCGTGAGCTTGGACCGGTCGGTTTACTCCGTTTTCTGAGGCAGTATGAAAATGGCTACGGCGATTACACGAAAGAACGTGGAGAACTTTTGAAGGACGAAACTGTGGAATCCATAGCCGCAAGAATCAAGGCCAGAAGAAAAGAGCAATAATATTGTTCGAAAAATATTTGGATTGTAGCTGTGGAATAGAGCCATCGCATTTGAATTATGATTTTAGCTACTTATTTGATTCTGGTGGCCAGCGCACAGTAAAGTATTCTGACCAAGTTGAAACCATGTACGCCGGTGGCACCATTAAGCCGGTAGGCACGGCAGCATAATCAGAACCTGCCGGGACAGGGCGGGGTGTACGCTCTTCAGAATCTTGTTTTGTATCATTATGGAGCCAATAGCCCGATACGGTTTGTTGATCCGGATGGGCGGGAAATAACAGATGACATTGAAAATATTGTTTCCATGCTTCCCGATTTTATTGACGCTGACTGGGAAAATCCTGTGTTTTTTGTGGGTGTGAGTGCAAATGCAACAGTGCCAATTTGGTCAGTCGGAACAACAGTAGGGGAATATTTTGTTCCGAGAAACAATGACGATAAGTTATTTTATGGATTGTTGGGGTTATATTTGCATTCAATTGCATCTGTTGACTCTGGAACAAGAATGGCGGGGATAATTGCGCATGAGTTATTGAAAAATGTTAGTTCAGAGTATGGAATTATGGTTGATGCGCTTGCTAATTCAGGATTTGGAATTACATCGCTGGATTTAAGTGCATCTGTTAGTGGTACTTTTGGTATTTTTCGAAGTTTGCATTCAATGGAGGGTAATTATATCGAATCGGGTATTTCTGGTGGAGTTTTGGGAATTTCCTTTGGTTTTGATGCAGCTATAAATTTAAATAAAGAATTGCTTGGAATAACTGCTAGTATTGGAGTCGGGATTGGTCCCCCTGAAATTCATACAAGATTTGGAAATACGGTTTTAGTTCCAATAAAAGGGGAGCAGATTAGATGAAATTACGAATAAAAAAAGTATCTTTGTTGTTGCGAAGTCTACCCCTGGTTGGATTATTTCTTTTAACAAGAATGAATATCGAATTACCACAAGTATTCGATTCTTTTTTTTCATCTTCTTGGCCCATTTTTATTTTTGTTTTCGGTTCATATATATTTTTTTATATTCTCGGCTTTGTTTTTTGGCGTATAAGGTTTGTTGATAGTAATCAAGTTACATTACATAATATTTTTTTTGAGATAAAATTAAATATTGTTGAAAAGAATTTGGGATTAACTATTTCAGGATATAGAAGGCAGATGATGATTTTTAGATATGGAAATATCTATCTGATTTTAAAGATAAAAAAGGAAGATTATCAGATAAACGAACGATTTATTTTTCAAATAATTAATCCCGCAGAAGAGCAACAGAAGTTGATTACAAAATTGAAAGATGAAACTAGCGAAATATTTATTTGATTAATTCTTAAGATGCCACAAGAAATTCCCAATGAGCCAATAAATTTTTCTATGTAAAGCCAGCATTTGCTGTCAACATAGTTTTTGCCATAAGGACGGCAAAATCAAGCGGGTATTTAAAGCTCTTTGATTTCTTCTTCACTCAGACCGGTGATTTCTGTAATTTCTTCGATTTCGAACCCGCGTTCTATCATCTTGATAGCCGTGTTTCTGGCTTCTTCTTTCATACCGCGTTCTTCCCCGCGTTGTTCTATTTTGTCTATTACTTCTGTTAGCATTGTTTTTACCTCCGTTAATTGCTTGACTTTGTTTATGTCTTTGTTGTTTAGTGATTCCCGGAATATGCGGTTAATCCAGTGGCTGAATGGGCGCAGCTGTTCCAGGTAGTGTCAAATATCTTGCGCAAATTCAGCCGGGAAAAAATGAGTCTGTAAATAAACCCCTGTAAAGCACTAAATCTCCAATAAACGGAGAAAGGAGCTAATATTTTGCACATCACAGAGTTAGATGAATTGGCGGATAAACTCTCCAATAGTTTAAAGAGTCCGAAAGATGTTTCCGAAATGATCCGG
>CAYNNU010000132.1:0-6393 GCA_964398645.1 uncultured Spirochaeta sp. | reverse complement strand
GCACAATTGAAACTCCTATTGCCTTAATCGTTTTTTGGGGCACCTCGGTTGTGGCCCGCTTAACCTGAAATCCGTAATAAGTCGACACTGTTCCGATGACAAGACCAAATGCTATGGATTTCAAAAAAGGAGAAATAAACATCCAAATATCGGCTTTCGATGCAAGGTTATACAAATACTCACCAAAGGGCAGTCCCTGAAAAATCCAAACAACCACGAAAGAACCCAGCAGTCCGAAAATATTAAAAAAGATATTCAAGCCCAAAAGGGACAACGCAACCCCAAGAACGCGAGGCACGGCAAGATAGGATACAGGATTGATTCCAACGGCCACAAAGGCTTCGACTTCATGGCTAACAACCATATTCCCCAACTCGGTGGAAATTGCACTGCCTGATCTTGCGGCTACAATGAAGGCGGTAAGCAAGGGGCCCAACTCACGGGTAATAATCATAATAAGCAAGGTATACATGACATCCTGTGCACCAAATTGCGGCAGAATAGCCGTGCCCTGCACAATGATGATCGCCCCGATTCCCATTGAAATAAACGCAATCGTACTTACCGCTTCTACCCCAGTAAAAAAAACCTGCATAACCAGAACATGTAGGGTTGTGTGACGCTGACGCCAGAAAAAAACCAACTCCCGCAGCAATGCGCCGAGATACGACAGAGGATACCAAAGCTCGGTGAGTCGTATTTTTATCCTTTCAACCGCCGTCATGCTTTTTTCTCCAACAAATTTTACGCCTGCCTGCAAAAAATATGGGTTTCACCGCATTCGGCACAACGCCTCATTTCGTGGTTTTCCAAAAAGATCTCAAGATGCTTCTTCTGATGCACGCTCAGAGTGCCGGTGCCATGGCAAAAGGGGCATTCATTTCCCAGATGCTGTAATACCGCCTGACGAATGAACTCCGAGCGGTTTGGAACTGAGCGTAATTTTTCAGCCAGAACAGGATCAACCTTAAAACTGATAACTTCTTCCTTACGCTTTTCCATACTACAGCCCTTTACCCGAGTGCTGCTCAATCATTCTATAGGGATACAAATCAACTGGTTTTCCGGCATCATTCAATTGCTGAAGCTCACTTTCCGCAAGATGCACATCCACAGCAGCAAGATTGGCTTCCAACTGCTCCCTGCTTCTGGCACTGATTATCACCGAGTCAACACTTGGGCGTGCCAATAGCCAAGCCAGAGAAATTTGCAGAACATCTGTACCGTTTCTCCCAGCAAGCTGTTCAGCAATTTGAAGGATACGCCAGTTCCGTTCACTAGCACGACGAAACCATTTTTCTTGCACCACATCCCCGCTTTGGCCATCATGCTGCTGCCTGGTACTGCTGGAATATGCCCCGGACAAAAAGCCACCGCCCAATGGAGCCCAGGGCACCAGCCCAATGCCTTCGGTTTCACACAAACCCGGCAGCTCATACTCAATATCGCGTACAATCAAGCTATATTGATACTGAGCCGCAATAAAGGGGATGTTAGATTCCTTGGCGGCCATGTGAATCTTCATTGCCTGCCAACCGGAAAAATTACTAAACCCAAAATAACGGACCTTTCCCTGTCGAACAAGATCATCCATTGCGCGCACGGTTTCACTAATTGGTACCAAAGGGTCCCACATATGTAGGTAAAATAAATCAATATAATCGGTCTGCAAACGACGAAGGCTGGATTCAACCGATGCAAGCAGATGCTTTCGTGACAAGCCCCGCGCATTCGGATCGCTGCCAATAGGAAAGCCGGCTTTGGTAGCCAAAACCAGGGTGTCTCGGGCGAACTCCTTCACAATCCGGCCAACGGTTTCCTCTGAGCGGCCACCGGCATATACATCGGCGGTATCAATAAAGGTTCCTCCGGCTCGAATAAATCCCCGGATTACCTCAGCCGCTGTTTCCAGGGACTCGCCCTGTCCTTCGGGATTTCCAAACGGCATGGTACCCAAACACAGGCGGGACACCGCCAATCCACTGTCACCTAGCTTTTTATATTGCATATCTTTACTGTAATACACCCGGCTCTTTCACACAATAGCGGAGTACAGCAGCAGACAGAGCCCACTGCACGGCAGTCTCTGTGCGCAGGATTCTAGGCCCCATACCGGCAAAGATTGCGCCAGCATCTTGTAGAATGCTTCGCTCGGAATCAGTCCAGCCCCTTTCCGAACCGACAAGCAAAATCAGCTCTTGAGAAAATGAATGGGAATCAAGAATATCTACTATTGATGGGAAAGCTTGATCGACACTGTCTCCTTCGACAGCAGCATCCCCCGCGACAGCTGCATCGAGCACAATAATTCTTGCATCACTTCCAGGTCCAAAAGCATTTTTCCCTTTTTCTAGCCAATCAGAAATTGAAGGATACCGCTGCAGACAGGGAATACGACACCCGCCGGCCTGCTCTGCACCCTGCACCAGTAAAGCTTGCGTCTCTTCACCCCTGTGCCACAAACTGCAGGAAAAATAGGATTTCTCGCCCAATTCAGTGCCGCACACATCTATCGCGCGAGGGCCGGCCGCAGCAGCATCACGCAAAATCCGCCGCAGCACAATTGGCCGCGGATGGCCGAGCACAAGCCGAATGGGAAACAATTCTTCCGGCGGGCTTTGCCTGCCAGAAAGCTGTAAAACAAGCTGCTGCGTATCGATCTTTTTCAGCCTGCCGCTGCCTATCCAGCTATTCACCACTCCCAGCCGAATTATATCTCCGCATGCGGCCCGCAGCACGGTTTTAATATGTTGAAATCGCCTATCGCCTTTTCCCAACACAATTAAGCCGTCAGCATCAATTTCATCTTCAAAAAAAAGGACTCGGTTCATATGCGCGACAGGTACTTTGCAAGCTCATCCTGAGCAGGGCGCTCCACACCGAGCAATTTTTGGATCAAGAAGCCATCAATGGATGCCATAATCAAACTCGAAAGCATGGCGTTGTCTTCATTGCCGGGGCGAATTTTTTCCAAGCCAGCGTGAATCATGGAAACCCACCGCGGATACTCCTGCCGAAACCGCTCTTTTAATGGCGGGTGATTGGAGATTGCTTCCAAGATAAGATACAGGTGAGTAATCCCCTTTGATGTGGATTTCAAAATAATTTCATACATCATGCGGAGCACAAGATCGGGCGAAGAGGCTCCACCACTGCGATCAATCCAGTCAAAAAGTTTTCCGGTTAAACGAGCCAAATGCCGCTCGCTGATATCGAAAATCAAATCACCCTTATTGGGATAATAATAATACAAAGTTCCCTTGCTGATACCAATCTCTCGGGCAATATCAGCAAGGCTTGTATCAGCAACACCCTTGCCCACAATGAGACGGGAAGCTGCTTGAATAATGCGTTCTCTATTTTTTTCTGAACTATCTCGTTTCTTGGCCATTTTATATAACCTAAAAATAAAATACCGGCTGTTCTGACAGCTGTCAATGGAATCAGGGCATTTTATCGGTCAGTGGCCGAAAAAAATCAAGCCGGCTGCAGTGCCTGCTCAAGATCGGCAATAATATCGTCAATATGCTCTATCCCAATAGATAAACGGATAAGCTCGGGAGGCAAACCGGCCGCGCGTTGCTGCTGTTCATCAAGCTGAGCATGGGTTGTACTTGCCGGATGAACGGCGAGGCTCTTGGCATCACCAACATTGGCAACATGGCTAAACAGACCCAGCTTATCAATGAACGATGCGCCCGCGGCAGCTCCACCCTTGATTCCAAAGACCACCATGCCGCCAAAACCACCGCTGAAATAGCGGCTGGCGTTCTTGTAAGCCGAATCGCCGGGCAAACCAGGATAGCGAACCCAATCCACCTGCGGATGTTGCTGTAGCCAGCTTGCAACAGCCAAAGCATTACTGCTGTGACGCTCCATGCGCAAGGCAAGGGTCTCTATCCCCTGCAGGAACATCCAGGCATTATCCGCAGATAAAGCCGCCCCAAGGTTCCGCAAAGGCACCACGCGCATGCGAAGAATGTAAGCCAAATGAGAATTATCACCCAAATCGTGGGCGAATCTTAGATTATGATAGCTACTGTCCGGCTCATTCAAACTCGGAAAGCGTTCGCTTTTCCAATCAAAATGCCCAGCATCGGTTACACTACCACCAATTCCTACTCCATGCCCGCCAATCCACTTTGTCAATGAATTGATTGAAATGTCAGCACCGTTTTCCAAGGCGCGAAAATGCACCGGTGTGGTAAATGTGCTATCCACAATCAGCGGCAAGCCATGAGAATGGGCCATATCAGAAAGGGCGGCAAAGTCCGGCACACTAAGCGAGGGATTGCCAATACTCTCCACGTATACCGCACGGGTTTTTTCATTCACCAGAGCAGCGGCATCATCGGGATTCATAGGGTCGAAAAAACGAACCTGTATCCCATAGTCAGGTAAAATATTGTTGAACATGGTAAAGGTGCCGCCATATAAATTATTCGAGGCAATTATTTCGCTTCCCGCTCCAGCAATATTGATGATTGCATAAAAAATGGCACTCGTGCCGGAAGCCAATGCCAGCGAGGCTGCCCCACCTTCTAGGGCAGTAATCCGCTGCTCCAGCACATCCTGAGTCGGATTGTGCAGGCGGCTGTATATGTAACCGGATTCAGTCAAATTAAATAGATCAGCAGCATGCTGGGTATCGCGGAATCTATACGCAGCTGTCCGCGAAACAGGAACTCCATGACTTGGATTTTCCATTCCATCCGGCCTGCCGGCATGCAAGGCCTGAGTAGCCAACTTCCACTGCTTTTGTGAATTATTTCCATTAGCCATGTGTTCCTCCTTCTTCTGCCGCATCCGAATACAAATCGGTACTTAGATATCGTTCGCCAGTATCGCAGGCAAGGGTTACAATCCGCTTGCCAGCAAATTCGGCTCGGCTTGCCAACTGCATGGCAGCCCAAACATTTGCCCCTGTCGAAATGCCGCCAAAAATCCCTTCGTTTCGAGAAAGCAAACGAGCTGTTTGGCGGGCATCTTCACTTGCCACAGGTATAATCTCATCAAACAATGATGTATCGAGTATAGCAGGAATAAAACCTGCGCCAATACCCTGAATGCCATGCGGCCCAGCTTTTTTGCCGGAAAGCACAGCGGAGTCCGCCGGCTCAACCGCCACGACGCGAACATCTGGATTAAGCGCCCGAATTTCACGCCCTACCCCGGTAATCGTTCCACCACTGCCTACGCCAAACACTAAAGCATCTACGCGGCCCGACATATCCTGCCATATTTCCTTTGCAGTTGTTCGCTGATGGGCAGCGGGATTTGCCGGATTGGAAAACTGGCCAGCAAGAATAGCCCCCGGTGTTTGTTCCACAATCTCCTCGGCCTTTGCCAGCGCGGCCTTCATGCCCCCCTCACCGGGAGTGAGCACCAATTCCGCCCCCAAGGCAATTAACAAACGCCGGCGTTCCATGCTCATGCTGTCAGGCATAACGATAACAACCCGGTATCCCCGGACACTGCCGACAAGGGCAAGCGCCAAACCGGTATTTCCGCTAGTAGCCTCAACTATAGTGCCGCCAGGCTGCAGGACCCCATCCCGCTCTGCTTGCAGAATGATTTCCCGGCCAACACGGTCTTTTACACTGGACATTGGATTAAAATATTCCAGTTTGATGAATACTTCCGCCGATAGATTCGCAGCCATTCGCTGCAACTTCACCATCGGTGTGTTACCAATCAAATCGGTTATCGATGAATACACTGCCATAATCCAACACCCCTCAAGAGATTCGCAAAAACATTAGCAAAAAGGTAATAATTTACCGATTCCAGGTCAATCTTCCAGAATGATTATTTCAACGCGGCGGTTCTGTCGCCTTCCTTCTTCGCTGTCATTATCCGCCAAAGGCTCCTGTGCGCCCATCCCGCGGTACACAAGGCGATCAGCATCCCGGATGCCTAATTCTATCAAATAGCGGCCCACTGCGGCAGCCCGCTGCTCAGATAAACGCAATCGCCCTTCCTGGGTTCCCGCCAATGCCGTATGCCCGCTTACCAGAATATCGTGCTCCGGATATTGCTGCAGGATCTCCCCAAGGCGCTCAATTTTTTCCTGCTCAGAAGGCAGCAATCGGGCTGAATCCGGAGGGAATTGAATATTCATAAGTCGGATTGACACCCCACGCTCATGCTGCTCAACCTGGGCATCCGGGATGTGCAAAGCCTCAATCTCCTGCTCAATGTCCTGCTGCATCTGCTCCCGATTCATATTTTCACTTTCCAGCACACGTGCATCGGCTGTTCCGGAAAAACGATAGGTCGTGCCCGTATTCATACGCAATTCGAGATCATATTCTTCCTCATAATACACAGGCCGGCCTATCTGCCTATCAAAATACAATACCTGCGAGGAATATCCGCTCACCATAGCTGGAT
>CAYNNU010000131.1:0-6431 GCA_964398645.1 uncultured Spirochaeta sp. | reverse complement strand
CATATATGGTGTCCAAAGAAGAATGCATTGACGTGCTGCGGGAAGTAGTTGACCCGGAGCTTGGGATGAATATTATTGATCTTGGTTTAGTGTACAGTCTGGAAGTATCAGGCGATGCAATTGATGTTACCTATACGTTGACATCACCAGGTTGCCCACTGGCCGGTCAAATACAGCAGGATATTGAGGATGCGTTACGTGCTGCCGCCGGTTCAGGTGTTGAAGTTCGGTGTCAGTTGGTGTGGAATCCTCCTTGGACTGCTGAGTTTATGAGCGAAGAAGCCCGCCTTGAACTTGGATATCCCATATAACTTGGAGAAATAATACATGACTATTGAAATTCGAAATTTACACGCACATATTGGTGATACTCCTATTCTGAAAGGCATTGACCTTGAACTTGCTTCCGGGAGTATTCATGCCTTAATGGGACCAAATGGTTCGGGGAAAAGCACTCTTTCAAATATCATTTTTGGTAATCCATCATATTCTGTAAGTGATGGGGAAATAATAGTTGATGGGGTGAATATTCTTGAGCTTGCGCCACATGAACGAGCGCGCATGGGACTTTTTTTAGCCTTTCAGTACCCTGTGGAGATACCCGGTCTTACTGTTGGTCGTTTCTTGAAGCGTGCCGTTGAGATTCGCCGTGAGGCAATGGGCAGTAGCATTACAGCAAAAGAATATTTAAAAGAACTGCGGGCTGGTATGGATTTTCTAGATATCGATAAGCAGTTTATTAATCGGTATTTGAATCAAGGATTTTCTGGCGGTGAAAAAAAGCGCATGGAAATTCTGCAAATGATGTTGTTGCAACCTGAATTTGCTGTTCTTGATGAAACCGATTCAGGTTTGGATATTGATGCCCTGCAAATTGTATCAAAAGGGGTAAATAGCCTGCGTGAAAATGGCTTGGGAGCTTTAGTAATAACTCATTACCAACGAATTCTTGATTATATTCGCCCTGATTTTGTGCATATCATGTACAAGGGCCGTATTGTAACCTCTGGTGGAAAGGATCTTGTCGGGGTTCTTGAAGAAAAAGGCTATGATTGGGTTAAGCAAAAGTACGGTATTGAGGATTCAGACGAATGAGTGAAAAAAACACCCAAAGCGGAGACTATCAATATGGATTTCATTATCCTGATGCATCTTTGGTTAAGCCGAGAAAAGGCTTGGATGAAGCTATTGTAAAAGCAATAAGTGAAAACAAGGATGAACCAAGCTGGATGCTGGATTTTCGTCTTGAGTCTCTAAAACTTTTTCAAAGTATGGATCTTCCATCTTGGGGCGCTGATTTAGCTGGTATAGATCTTGACGATATGTATTATTATGCAAAGCCAACTGATGGTGTAAAAAAAAGCTGGGATGATTTGCCAGACGAGATCAAAAATACCTATGAACGCCTGGGAGTTCCTGAGGCTGAGCGGGCTTTTTTAGCCGGTGTAGGAGCTCAGTATGATTCTGAGGTTGTGTACCATAATATTCGAGCAGATCTTGAGGAAAAAGGGGTAATTTTTTGCTCGCCCGAAGAGGCCATAAAAAAACACCCGGAAATTGTCCGTAAGTATTTTGGCACAATAATTGCCAATAATGATAATAAGTTCGCAGCTTTGAATAGTGCGGTCTGGTCTGGTGGGAGCTTTGTATATGTACCACCTGGAGTTCGCGTTGATATTCCTTTGCAGGCATATTTTCGTATTAATTCCGAAAATCTTGGTCAGTTTGAGCGTACTTTAATAATTGCTGATACAGGCAGTTTTGTGCATTACGTAGAAGGCTGTACAGCACCTGTATATACCACAGATAGTTTACACAGTGCGGTTGTCGAAATCGTTGCCCTAGAGGGGGCCAGGGTTCGTTATAGCACCATTCAGAACTGGTCGACCGATGTGTATAATTTGGTAACAAAACGAGCTGTAGCACATAAAAACGCAATTGTAGAGTGGGTTGATGGAAACCTGGGTAGTAAGACCACCATGAAGTATCCAGCTGTTGTATTGCAGGGTGAAGGTGCACACGGGGAAGTTCTTTCAATCGCGCTGGCAGGCAAGGGTCAACATCAGGATACAGGCGCAAAAATGATTCATTTGGCAGATAATACCAGCTCTGTTGTTACGAGCAAATCAATTAGTAAGGATGGTGGTATTTCCAGCTATCGTGGTTTGGTCAAAGTACAAAAAGGGTTACAGAATATTCGTTCACGGGTTGAATGCGATGCCTTGTTGCTTGATGAACATTCAGTCAGCAACACCTATCCATATATGGAGATATCCAGTGATGATATGTCTATGGAACATGAAGCAAAGGTAAGCAAAATTAGCGAGGATCAGTTATTTTATTTAACCAGCAGGGGAATTGAGGAAGAGGAGGCGGCAACCATGATTGTGAATGGTTTTCTCGATCCACTGGTGAAACAGCTTCCGATGGAATATGCAGTAGAATTGAATCGCCTTATTGAATTAGAAATGGAGGGATCTGTCGGATGAGCGCTTATACTGTTTCTGAACATGCGGCACGCGTCCGTGAATATATTGAACGATTGCAGGGAGAGCCGGATTGGCTTGTGTCATTTCGCCAAAAAGCATTGAAGAAGTTGGAATCGGCTGAATGGCCGGATTATGACAAGGAAGAAACGTGGCGAAAAAGTCCTCTGGATATTGACTATCTGTCTTCATTACAGCACACGGCGCCCGTGATCCCCTCAATGGCCATTCCGCGGACTGATTCCGGCTCCGCAGCACCTGATGGTCTTATGGCAGAGATGGCTGGTATTCCCGTGCCTATGCAGCAACTTTCAGCGTATGTTGCGTATTTGGATTCTGAACCAATTATTGTCGCTACTGAGGGCGAAGAATCTGGAGTAAAAATATTCACTCTTGACGATGTCCGCAGAAACACCCTTCCTGCTGATATTGAAAAATTGCTTTTTGAAAAATTGGAACAAGGGCTTGCAAAGGCGAATAGTGCGTTTGATTATTGGCATTATGCTTCTATTGATGCATTGCAATTGATTGTTTCTGAAGGAGACAGTAATAAAATCTGTCTTATAGATCATTTTTGCGGCGCAGCGGAACTTCGATTTCCTCATACACTCATTTTTCAAAAGGGCATGGGGCGTCTATCGGTGGTTGAACGTTTTCGTTCCGCTGAAGAGGATAATCCGTCTTTTGTATCACATGCACTATGTGGAAAAGCACAAACCCGGCTGGATTATCATATTCTGCAGAATCTTAATTTGTCCTCTAGAATGATTCGAACTTCCCAGCTTGAGGCCGTACGCAATTCGCAAATGTCTCATTTTGAGGCTCATGTTGGAGCTGGGTGGGTCAAGGGGCTTGTGCATGCTGATATTCCCGCCAATGGTGTTGATGCACTTTTGAACGGTATGTATTTTGCCAAGGGTGAACAGCATTATGATATTGCAACAGTACAGAGTCATACAGCTGGAAATTCCGGTAGTCGGAGTTTGTATAAGGGGGCTGTAGATGAATCCGCCTATTCAGTATTTCGTGGTCTTATTGATATTGCTCCAAAATCTGAAAAAACAGATGCTTACTTAACCAATAATAATTTAGTATTGCAGGATGGAGCCCGTGCTGACTCGATACCAACCCTGGAAATACATACCGATGATGTGAAATGTTCACATGGCTCTACTACTGGCCGCCTACTTCCCGATCATGTTTTTTATCTGCAGTCCAGAGGATTTAGCCAGGAAGAAGCCCGCACATTACTCGTTGAGGGTTTTTTACTTGAGCCTGCTTCTATTACCCCTGATTTTCTTCAGCAAGAGTTACAGCAACTGGTCGCACAAAAGATATAGTTATGCCGGGTTCACGTATCACACATTTTTACAATGAGCATACAGTTGAGCAAGCCGCCTGTCATATCGCTTCGGGGGGGCTGGTGGTTTTCCCAACCGAAACAGTATATGGACTGGGAGCTGACGCGAGGAATGATGAGGCGTGTAAGGCAATTTTCGTTGCCAAGGGTCGCCCGGCCGATAATCCACTTATTGTACATATTCATTCTCTTGATCAACTTGATGAATGTGCAGTTCATGTTCCAGATATCGCATTACGCTTGTTTTCCGCTTTTTCACCAGGACCACTCACTATCGTTTTGCCAAAGGCAAAAGGTATTTCCCCTACTGTTAGTGCCGGCTTGAACACTGTAGGTATTCGTATTCCAGCACATCCGCTTGCTCAACGCTTTCTTGCTGCTGCCGCTTGTCCCCTGGCCGCACCATCAGCAAATATAAGCGGGAAAAATAGTCCTTCCACGTATGAAATGGCAGTGGCATCAATGAATGGTCGGGTAGATGGTATAATCGATGGTGGTGATTGTACCGTAGGTTTGGAATCAACAGTAATTGGTCTTTTTGAAAATAGATTTCGCATTCTTCGTCCTGGAGCAATTACAGCTGAAATGATTATTGATCTATTTCAGAACCCAAACGTGTTTGCCAGTGTGGCCGGTGGTTTTGAATTAGAGGCGCACAAACCCGCATCTCCTGGAATGAAATATACGCATTACAAACCTGTTGCAGATGTTTACCTTATTCCCCCCGGTGTTGAAATGATTGCTGTACATGATCGACTCCATGCAAAAAGAATTGGATGTATTGGAATCGCAGGAGAACTTGGACCGGATGATGGGAAATCAATCCGCTACGAATTTTCCAATCTTGCTGAATATGCGCGGAATTTGTATAAAACCTTTTTTGAGCTTGATCAGGCCGGTTGTGATTGTATCATCGCGCAGTTGCCAGAATCTTCTGGATTGGGCCTAGCATTGCTCGATCGCTTGGAAAAGGCAGCGGCAGGAAAACGGATATAATTAGCTAGAAATTATTTTTCCAAGCAGGCCGGATTTATCTGATTCGAGGATTTTGACCTGAATAAATGTATTTTTTTTGATGGGCACTTGTCCTTCGATGCGGATTGGAATATAAAATTCTCCGTATCCCGAGGCTTGGTGTGGGAAGTGTGAATCATTGACCTGTTCGATAAGAACCAGTTGGGTAGAACCAATAAACGAGTCATATACGCTTTTTTTGCTTTTATCTGCAACAAGCTGTAATCGTTCTCGTCGTTGTTTTACTACCGCTGATGGAAGCTGTTGAAATTTTGCTGCGCGCGTGCCTTTTCGGGCTGAATATGGGAAGATATGTACGTGTCCAAATTGCAGTTCTTCTATCGCTCGAAGGCTTGCTGCAAATTCTTCGTCCGTTTCGCCGGGAAAACCGGTGATAATATCAGTTGTGATATTGAATTTTGGATTTTTGTTACGGATTGCTTGAATGATTTTGCGAAAATCGTCATAGCTGTACATCCGGCGCATTCGTTTGAGTACTGCATCTGAGCCGCTTTGTAAACAAATATGTATATGTTTGCTCATTTTTGGATGGCTCAGAATGTCTGCAAAACCATCGTTAAGTTTATCCGGTTCCAGACTTGAAAGTCGAAGTCGAAAATCGCCATCTAGTTGCAGTATTTCCCGTAATAGATGCTGAAAACTGATGTCTTCCCATTGATATCGACTAATATTTATACCGGTTAGGGTAATATCGCGGGTACCGCTTTCTATCATTCGTTTCATCTCTGTGAGGATATCAGCAGTTGGTCTACTGCTTCCCCTGCCGCGGACATAAGGGATTATGCAGTAACTACAATAATTGTCACATCCATCTTGGATTTTTATCGCACTTCTTGTATGAAAAGCTGTTCCTTGGTAGGAAAATATATCTTCTGGAAAACTTTCAAAAAGAAAATCGTTTAGATTCTGTGTCAATTTATTAGAATTTCCTGCAAAGAATGATTCAACCAGTTCGAAAATGCTGGATTTTTGGGTATTTTCAACTAGAAATACAGGATCATCTGATTTTTCTTTCAAATTTCGGTAGTTTTCTATTCCGCAGCCGGTAATGATTGTCAGTTTTGGTTTAAAGCGTAGGCTACGGTTTATCATGTTTCTGCTTTTTCGGTCTGCTTTTCCAGTAATTGTGCAGGTGTTGATTATACTGCAGTCGACCTGTTTGGGTAAAATATGTTTCGTTTGCGAGTCGTTGCTCGAGAAAACCTGCCAGCCGTTTTTTTCAAATTGTGAGGCAAGCGCATCGGTTTCAAATTGATTCAAACGGCAACCGAGTGTTGTGAAAAGAGCAGTTTTTTTATGAGTAGTATTATGGGGCAATAAGTTCGCCCTCCATTGAAAGATTGGCAGCGGAAGTAATTCGCGTATCTACAAAACTACCAATATATGAGTTGGCATTTTCTTCCGGGCAGGGGAAACGAACGGTTAGACTGCCTTCGCTTTTTCCACTCAACCAGCCTTTTTTTCGGTCTGCACGGTCTACAAGAAGGCGGACGGTCTTTCCAATGCAGTTGTCGTTATAGGCGCGACTAATGCGTTGCAGGTCATTACTT
>CAYNNU010000130.1:0-6481 GCA_964398645.1 uncultured Spirochaeta sp. | reverse complement strand
GCGGCTCAACGGTTTTCAAGACCGCCACGTTCGACCACTCCGTCATCTCTCCAAAAACACGCAGATAGTGAATGTATCTTTCAATCAGAAAAAAGTCAAGGATGCCATGAGGTTCAGCAAGTTTACGGCAAGAGCAAATCAATAAGGCGGTTTAAATCATCCAGAGAAAAATAACTGATTTCCAGGCGACCGCTGTTTTCGCTTCCGTGCAGCACAACTTTTGTTCCCAGCTTTTCAACCAGGCGTCGTTCAATATCAATTAACTCAGGGGATTTTTTTATTCCTGCCTTTTCGCCTTCACCAGCGGCTGCGGCTGCGGCTGCGGCTTTTGTAACAGCAGATAGCTTTTGCTCAAAGCCCCCGCTCATAGCAGAAATCTCACCCCCGCGAGCCAGCACCTCTGCCTGACGAACCGATAATCCATCCTGCTGAATGGCTTGAAATAACGCTCGTATTTTATCATCGCTGCCACTTTGCAGCAATGCCCGGGCATGCCCTGCCGAAACCACCCCTTGATCCAGTGCATCCAGAATATCTTCAGGTAGACGTAAAAGACGAACAGCATTTGCGATTGTCGATCGCTTTTTTCCTAAGCGCTCAGCAAGCGCTTCCTGGCTATACCCAGAGCTTTCCATCAAGCCACGATATGCGCGCGCCTCTTCCACCGGCGATAAATCCTCACGCTGAATATTTTCTATCAGAGCAATTTCCATCTTTTCTTCTTGTGAAAATTCCCGCACAATTACCGGAATCGTCTTAAGTCCAGCAAGTTTGGATGCTCGATAGCGCCGTTCCCCAGCTATAATTTGATAGCTACCGTCAGACACCTGCTCTACAAGCAGAGGCTGAATAACTCCCTTTTCCCGAACAGAATCCGCCAGCTCCTGCAGGCTCTCTTCAGAAAAATGCTTTCGCGGCTGATCAGGGTTGGGAAACACCTCTTCAATAGACGCTATTCGTATTTCATTATCACTGCCACCAGCAACACTGTCATTGCCCATGAGTGCATCAATTCCCCGACCTAATCCTCGTTTAGCCACGTTCCATTACCTCATACGCAAGAGCCCTATAATTCTGTGCACCAACACAGCTCGTATCATATTTATTGATGGGTACGCCATGCGAAGGCGCCTCCGACAAACGGACATTTCGCGGAATTATGGTTGAAAAAACAAGACGCCCAAAATGCCCTATCACATCACTCACCACTTCCTGGGCAATTTTAATTCTTGAATCATACATGGTAAAAAACACCCCGCCAATTTGCAACTTGGTGTTAAAGCGTTTTTGTACCAGCCGAATAGTAGATAATAACTGTGTTGTACCTTCCATGGCGAAATACTCACACTGCATTGGAATAAAAACCTCATCCGCTGCCACCAGCCCATTAAGAGTCAAAAGGCCCAATGAAGGCGGACAATCAATCAAAATATAATCGTAATTTGGTACTACAGGCGCCAATGCCTTCCGCAAAAAAAACTCACGCCTTGGTTGATCAACTAATTCAACTGAGGCCCCAGCTAAATCTGAATTTGTACAAACAATATTCAAATTCTCAACTGGTGTTTTTTGAATCGCCTCACGAGGAGATGCATCCCCGCTCAACAAATCATATATTCCCGGCAACTTCTTATCGGCCCCAACACTAGAAGATAGGTTTCCCTGAGGATCAAAATCTACGAGCAATACTTTTTTACCGGTCTCGGCAATATACGCACCAATATTTACGGCGCTGGTTGTTTTCCCAACCCCGCCCTTTTGATTTGCAAATACAATCGTTTTCGCCATAGTATAGAAGTATACGGCTTTTACCGGTACATGTCAGCGGTGAATTTGCAGAACAGGTAAAAAATGAAAAATTTTGCAAACTCCCTAACTATCATTTAGATTATTAACGAATATGCCGATATATTGCTGAGGGGTTACCTAGATGGCAAAAAGTGCAAAGTGGTTGATACAAAAAGACATTATGCGGCACTTTCCAAAAGTTGAACTGCATAGGCATCTTGAAGGAACATTCTCCGTACCGACATTATTCCGCATTGCCCGGGATAACGAGATAGGATTATCTGACGATTTTGAAACGTTCAAATCTCAGGTTCAATTCCCACGAGATTCTGAGCCTGATTTTTTAGAGTTTTTATCAAAATTCCGAAATGACTGGTATCGATCAAAAAAAGATATTCAAGACATTGTGTACGATTCAGTCTACGAAATGAAAAATGATGGCATGTTTTATTGTGAGCTTCGTTTTTCTCCCGAACACTTTTCTTTTTTCAATGATTATGATCGCCTCGAAATAACCAAACTCGTCATTCACACCGCAAATCAAGCGGCAACAGATGCAGGTTTTATTGTTCGCTATTTGCTCACTTTTAATCGGGGCAAGCAGGATCAAGATGGAATGCTGAAATTATACAACCAAATCTGTAAATTACGCTTACCAGAAATTGTTGGGATTGATCTTGCTGGGGACGAAAAGAATTTTCCCCCCGAATTATTTCCCGATTTTTTCAAGAAAGTAAAAGAAGATGGCAAGTTTGGCATTACCATTCACGCAGGTGAAGTAACACCTTCCCAGCAAATTTGGTACGCAATTGAAAACCTTCACGCAGATCGCATCGGACATGGTGTTTCTGCTATCTATGATAAAAAAATCCAGAAGGAATTGATAAAACGAAACGTTTCTTTGGAACAATGTATTACAAGCAACTTTCAAACAAACAGCTGGGCCGACGAAAAGAATCACCCCTTCGGCAGGCTCTACAAAGCAGGCGTACCAGTAACACTGAACAGCGATGATCCATTTATCCAGGATACTGACCTCACCGATGATTACATCAAGGCGATTACATATTTCAAATTAAAACTAGATGATCTGGTAAAAATCAATCATACTGCAATCCAAACAAGCTTTCTTTCCGATTCGGAAAAACGGCAACTCACCAGTGCCTATGATGCGCAAATTGAAGAATTTGTGAAAAAATATGTTCCCGCAACTGATAAAGCCAATAAAAAACTAAACAAAAAGACAAAAACTTCCAGCAAGAAAGCCTAATCATTCACAAGCAATAAACTCAACCGTAGCAGCAGAAATGTCTCGAACCGCTTGGCAAAAGGCATCTGCCTGCGTAGCAGGCAACGCAATCTGTACAGAAATTGCAACATCATATACTTCTTTTTGTACGTCTGCCCCATATTCCACAAATAAACGATGCACAGCATCCACCAAAGAATATGGAACACGTGCCCGCAAGCAGACCATATCTACCAAAGGATGCAGACTTGCTGCCTCAATAACTTCCCGGGCGGCATCACCATATGCCCGCGCCAGCCCCCCAGTTCCCAACTTCACCCCACCAAAATAGCGCACAACTGTAATCAAACTGTTGGTCAAATCCCGTCCAGCAAGCACATCCATCACAGGACGGCCGGCCGTTCCCTTCGGTTCACCGGCATCTGTCATTCCTAAAATTTCCCGGGAATACCCCCCAAGACGAAAAGCGTAAATAATATGTCGTGCATCTGAATATTTTTCCCGGTAGCCAGATAGCAAGGAATCAACCTGGCTACGGGATTCGGCAGGATCAAGCAATGCAATAAATCGCGATCGCTTGCGTTCTATTTCCGCGGCCGCTGATGCGGCCGGGATTACCAACGATTGTTTCACGTGAAACAATCCTAACTATCTGAAGAAACAGCCTCATCAACATCGGCTTCATCTTCAGAAACCGACCTGTCAACTGCAACAATCATATCGGGCGGAGAAATATCCACCAACTTATATCCCTGAGCTGTTGCGCCCATGGGACGAAGATTCTGCACGGCCATTTTTACCGTTTTCCCCTGGTGGGTAATAAAGACCACTTCATCCTCATCTTCCACAGATACAACCCCAATTACTTCCTGGCCCTCATCATGTACCGGCATACAACGCTGTCCGCCAGTTCCGCGTCCATGAGGATTAAACTCCGAAAAATGAATCCGCTTTCCTTTTCCAGCAGCATTTACAATAAGCATATCTAGGCTGTCATCAACCACCAGGCTACAAGTTAGCTCATCCTGCGGTCGTAAATTAATCCCGCGGACACCCATGCTAGTCCGACCGCTGGCGCGAACACTTCCCTCATCTATTCGCAGGCCCTTCCCTTTTCGGGTAATAAGCATCAGTTCCTGGCTTCCATTTGTGATCATGGCGTTGCGTACTTTATCCCCGTCTTTCAGACTAATTGCCCGAATACCACGAGTTTTTGCATTTACCAAATCCTTCAAACTTACCTTTTTGACCATGCCGCGGGCAGTTGCCATAAATACAAAGGAATTATCCTCAAAGGTTGTAAAAGGCATGATTGCCTGAATGTCCTCGTCGGCGCTGATTTGTAAAAGACCCTTTATGTGGGTGCCCCGAGAGCTTCGACTAGCCTCGGGAATTTCCAGCACACGTAGATAAAAGGCGCGGCCCTCACTGCTCAAAAATAAAATGTAATCATGTGTAGAAGCAATAAACAGCTGATTTATCACGTCATCCTGAATCATATTGGAATTTGAGCTGGCGCCTTTTACGTTTGTTGTTTTATACGTGCGATAGGAACTGCTGGGAATCCGCTTAATATATCCCTTGCGGCTCATAATGATTACCATTTCCTGCTTTTGGATCAGGTCTTCAATATTGATTTCCTGTATCTCTTCTGAAACTATTTCAGTGCGCCGGTCATCGCCAAACTTTTCTGCAAGCTCAGTACTTTCGGTCCGGATCAATTCTAAAATCTTATGGGGGTTTGCCAGCAAATCACGCAGGTACGCAATAAGCTTTCGGATTTCTTCCAACTCCTCGATAATCTTCTTTGTTTCAAGGCTCGTAAGTTTTTGCAGACGCATATCCAAAATTGCCTGCGCCTGTATTTCGCTTAGCTCAAAGGCCTTCATCAAATTATCGCGAGCGGTTGGAACATTGGGTGATTCTTTGATAATGCGGATAACCTCATCGATATTATCAAGAGCAATCTTCAAACCGATTAATATATGTTCCCGCTCTTCTGCCTTACGTAAATCAAAACGGGTTCGACGCTCAATTACCCCCTGCCGATGACCCACGAAAGCAACTATCATATCCTTCAGGTTCATGACCTGCGGCCGGCGATCGAGCAAAGCCAAGGAGTTCACATTAAAGTTTGTCTGTAACTGCGTATGACTAAAAAGATGATTCAAAACGATCTTAGGGCTGGTGCCCTTCTTTAATTCGATTACAATCCGCATTCCATCCCGATCTGATTCATCACGCAAATCGCTGATACCTTCAATACGGCGCTCCCGCACCAATTCAGCAATTCGCATAATCAGATTCGCTTTATTCACCTGGTATGGAATTTCGGTAACAATGATTACATCCCGGCCCTTTTTGTTTTCATCAATAGAAAAACGAGCCCGCACAGGAATGCGCCCCTTCCCGTGCAAATACGCCTGCCGTATTCCCTGTGTACCAAAAATGATTCCCCCAGTAGGAAAATCCGGGCCCTTAATATACTGCATCAATTCCTTGATCGTTATTTCAGGATTATCAATATAGGCACATATAGCAGCAACAACCTCACGCAAATTATGCGGGGGCATATTTGTAGCCATACCAACGGCAATTCCGGTAGCGCCATTCACCAATAAATACGGTAATGGTGCTGGCAGAACCGACGGCTCTTCAGTTGAGTCATCATAGTTTGGAACAAAATCTACCGTTTCTTTTTTGATATCCCTCAGCATTTCATCGCCAAGAGCCATCAGCCTTGCTTCGGTATAACGCATAGCAGCCGGCGGATCACCATCGACAGAACCAAAGTTTCCCTGTCCATCCACCACTGGATAGCGCATAGAAAAATCCTGTGCCAAACGAACCTGAGCATCATAAATACTCTGGTCACCATGGGGGTGATACTTACCCAAAATATCACCAACTATACGGGCACTTTTCTTATAAGCCTTATCATGACGCAGGCCCATATCCCCCATGGAATACAGAATACGCCGATGCACCGGTTTCAAGCCGTCCCGGACATCCGGCAAAGCACGACTAACAATTACCGACATGGCGTAAGTCATATATGAATTGGTTATTTCATCTTCAATAGCAATAGGTATTACCCGTTCACCTCTTGTTTCTTCGGACATACGGATTCTCCTTGTATCTTTACAGGCTGGGTTTATACATCAAGGTTTTCAACAATCAATGCATTATCTTCGATAAACTTACGGCGTGGCGCAACATGCTCGCCCATCAAGCAGCTGAAGATTTCTTCTGCCTCAACTGCGTCTTCCATCTGGATCTGCATAATGCTTCTGGTTTCTGGGTTCATGGTTGTTTCCCACAATTGATCAGGATTCATTTCCCCCAAACCTTTGTACCGCTGGATATTAATATTCTGATGAGTCTGACGCATTTCCTGCAACACACTATCGCGCTCAGCATCAGAAAATGCATACTGAACTACCT
>CAYNNU010000129.1:4188-6490 GCA_964398645.1 uncultured Spirochaeta sp. | reverse complement strand
GTTATTGTGTACTGTCTGGTAAATACGGCCTACACCCTCCACCAAATACCCTATACAGCTTGGGCACCAGAAATTACCCAGGATTACCATGAACGAACAACCCTGAATGGCTTTCGCAATCTATTTGCGGTAACCGGTACCTTGTTGGGGGCCGGCCTGGTCCTGCCCTTGGTACAAAACTTCGGGGGCGGCACATCGGGCTGGCAGTACACCGGCATTATCACCGGCATCTTCCTGTCGCTTACCGCCTTTATTCCTATCCTATTAGTTCCGGAAAAAAAACATCTGCCAGGCTCAAACCCACCCCCCTCTGTTCGAAGCATGGTCAAGGATTACATCGGCGCCCTAAAATGCAAGCCCTATCTGAAGATTCTAATTCCCTGGAGCTTAAATATTGCGGCCATCAACGTTATTCAAACCAGTCTCATTTACTATTTTACCTATATTTACCGCCTGAGTGATGCCTTCGTTATTGCCTTGGCTGGTATGCTGCTTGTGTGCATGCTCAGTATTCCCTTGTGGGTAGCAGTGTCAAAGCGGCTGGGAAAGAAGCTCACCTACATGCTAGGAATGAGCATGTTTGCCCTCATGATTCTCATTTTTTACTTCGGTGCGCCTCATTTTGATGTACGCTTTGCCTACATTTTGATGGCTCTGGCTGGCATCGGCTTTGGCACTCAATATGTTATGCCATTCGCAATTGTTGCCGATGTTACAGATGTTGATTATTATGAATCCGGTGTGCGCCGGGAAGGCATCTTTTTTGGTATGTTCACATTCTGGAGCAAAATAGGGCAAGCCCTGGCTGTCTGGCTGGTGGGTATCATACTCCAGCTGACCGGCTTTATTCAGCCGGCATTCCCCGGCGACGTCCCAATCCAGACCGAACAGACAATCAGCGGAATCAGGCTGATGGTTGGCCCCATCCCGGTAATTCTGTTTCTTTCCGGCGTTATTATCCTTGGATCCTATCCAATAAGCAAAAAAATGTTTGATTCCGTCATGGCCAGTATCCGTGAACGCGAAGCAAACAAGGAGTTGGAGGAAACATAAACATGATTCCCGACAGTGTACAAACTGCTTTACCGGCTATCACTGCTGCTGCCAGCATCATTATTTCGCTGGCTACATCTATTCATGCAGTTATGTACAAGCGGGACTCCAGAGCTACCATTGCCTGGGTCGGGCTAATCTGGCTCACCCCCTTTATTGGCGCTGTTTTGTACATCCTTTTTGGCATAAACCGTATTCGGCGTAAGGTTTCAGGGCTTCGTGGGCATGAAAGCCGGCACACGAACACCGATATGCATATTTGCAGCCTTGCCGAATTGGATCAACAGTTACCAGAAGATGAACAGCATTTTGTCAGCCTTGCACGCTTAAACCAGCAAGTTACCGATCTGGATCTCTTATCCGGCAATTCCATTACTCCTTTAATCAATGGCGAAGAAGCCTACCCCGCCATGCTCGAAGCAATTGCAGGAGCAAAAAAAACTATCAGCTTTACAACCTATATTTTCGACAACGACACTACCGGCAAAAGCTTTGTAGATGCCTTTGCCGCAGCTGCCAGCCGCGGTGTAGAAGTCCGCGTTCTCATTGATGCAGTAGGCAGCCGCTATTCCCTCCCGCCAGTCACTTTTACCCTAGGGAAAAAGAAAATTCCCCATGCTCTTTTTATGCCTACCCTCGTTCCTTGGGCAGCCCCCTACATGAATCTGAGAAATCATCGCAAAATTATGGTTGTTGATGGAGAGACTGCCTTTGCTGGAGGAATAAACATCCGTCACCGCCACCTGATCACACAGACCACACACAATGCGACCCGCGACATCCATTTTCGCATCACCGGTCCGTTAACCGCTCAATTACAGGCTGTATTTATTGAAGACTGGTGGTTTAACACCAAGGAACAACTAGAAGGCGATGACTGGCTTCCGTTTCAACAAAAAACCGGTAATATCACTGCCAGGGCCATCCCAGACGGCCCCGATATTGGCAAAGACCGACTGCGCACCGCATATATCGGAGCGCTATCAACCGCCCGAAAGCGAGTTCGAATCATCACTCCTTACTTTCTGCCCGACAGCGCCCTCATTACTGCTTTAAATACCTGTGCCGGCCGCGGAGTAGAGGTCGATATAATTATGCCTGAACATAATAACCAGAGAATGGTAGCTTGGGCGGCAAATGCCCAGTTATGGCAAATGCTAGAATGGGGCTGCCGGATGTGGTTTTCGCCTAACCCCTTTGACCACAGTAAAATTATGGTTGTAGATGATGCTTACAGCATCATTGGCTC
>CAYNNU010000129.1:0-4178 GCA_964398645.1 uncultured Spirochaeta sp. | reverse complement strand
CTGGGATTCCCGCAGCCTGCGACTCAGTTTCGAACTCAGCATGGAATGCTACGGCACCGAGCTTGCTCAAAAGCTTCATGCCTATGCCGATTCCCGCCTGGCAGAATCCCGCCAGGTCAGCCTTGAAGAAATGAATAAACGGCCATTGTTATACAAACTGCGAGATTCGATTTTTCGATTGGGCACACCGTACCTGTAATCTGCATGTATCAGTTATTGCGTGGCGCTTGCATCAGCTGAATCTGCTTGCCCTACTGATTCTGAAGCCTCTGTCGGCTCTGCCGGTTCAAGGAAACGAACCTGCTGCAAATACAATTCAGTGCGGTTGTTTTCCCGCAAAGGGGAAGTGATAGTCCATCGCTGGGCAAACCAGCTATCTCCATATTGCTGAAAGCCATCAAACTGAATAAGCCGCAGCAAGTCTCCGTTGCGATCATACGCTTCATCCCGCAGAACAACATACTTCTGTGGATCAATCCACAGCTTTCGGCGAAAATAATCTGAGTTATTTACGGGCACGCTGTTGCCCTTCAATTGCCCTGCAACAACTATCAAACCATCTTCAGATTCCAAGCGGGAAAATTCATAGCGCCCTGCAAGCGGCAAGAAAAAGCGCAAATCAGTATATGTCAGATCACTGCCGAATGCCCGATGTCGATAAAAAAATGCAGCCATCAGTTGTGGTTCCCGCATTCCCGGCCCGCGAAGAAGCAAACCGTCATTGTTCCATTCTAACTGAGTATCATTATCAAACAATGTGCTGTACAAAGTATTGCGATTCAAAAGCCGGATTCGTCCTTCGCCGTTATCTACCAGCAGGCGTGAATTGCGTTGTGAAAACTGATCAAAAATGCTGATTTCAAACAGTAAGCGAATATTTGGCGCGCTCAAAATTGCATCGCGGCGTTCGATGATGCTTTCTGCCGATTCCTGTGTGGACGCTGGGGCAACTAGTGCTGCCTCCGCATTTTGCGCACAGAGCATGCCCGGGGCAAAAACCAGAGACAAAAACAAAAATGTTAAAAGTACCCATGCAGGCCGGACCAAAGAAAACGATATCATGCACCTGCCAGCCCCAAGGCAAGACGGGCCATTGCAGCAAAACCGGTTTCCCGCTCCTCACTAGAAAGCCGTTCACCGCTAGGCAGGCTGTCGGAAACCGTGAGGATACTCAAAGCCGACACACCAGCCCGAGCCGCAAGGGCATACAGTGCGGCAGTTTCCATTTCTACCGCCAACACCCCATATCGTTGCCAGAGCTTCCATCCATCAGGATCATCATCGTTATAGAAAAAATCGGAGGAAAGCACGCTTCCCACCCGTACAGACAGCTTTTGCGCCCGTGCATGCTCATGTGCCTGTTGAAGCAGGGCGAAATCTGCTGTAGGTGCATAACCCATTCCATTAAAAAGCCGGTCATTCAAACTGGAATCAAAACAGGCGCTCATAGAAAGAACAATATCGCGTAGCTGAATATCTTCCTGCAGGGCACCACAAGAACCAATCCGTATCAAACGTTTGGCACCAAAATCATGGATTAGCTCATGCACATATATGCTGTGCGACGGCATTCCCATGCCCGTCCCCATTACCGCCACTTCAACACCTTCATAGCGGCCGCAATACCCAAGCATACCCCTCACTTCATTGAAAAGCTTCGCATCCTCTAAAAAGGTTTCGGCTATGTACTTTGCCCGCAAAGGGTCACCAGGCAGCAAAATTGTTTCTGGAAAGTGATGAATACCATCGCTTTGAATATGTACGCTCATAGTGCCTCCACCGTTCATTTACTGCTGGATTATCCTGCCCGAATACAGTATACCATGAACATGAATCATACGCATACCTTACAGCAAGTGCGGATCCTTTGCGACCCCGGTCTTGAGGATATTTGTCAGCGCGAAGCCATATCACTTTTGCCGCCAGATTCCTGTACGCAGTCCGATATCAAGCCCATCGATGATTCCAACCGAACCGGACGTTTTTTTCTAAAGATTGATACAGACTCACTGCCAGCCCTACAAAATATGCGCACCGCCTATCATTTTATACATCATTTGGATACGCTCCGTGCCAAACCGAAACACATGATGGAAGCAGCGCAGCAATGGGCCCAGCAGGCGGAAATTCCAGGCTTTTACCATAACAAGTCACTTTCATCCTTTCGAGTTACTGTTGTACGGCGGGGAAATCATCCCTTCATTTCTACCGACTTGGAACGCCTTGTTGGCGGCGTGCTGGTTGAAAAGTCCGGCCTGGCCGTCAATCTTACTCAAGCTGATTTTAACCTCAGGATTGATCTAGATGATTCGCGGGCTGATATCGGCATACAACTGAATAAGGGCCCCATGGACAAGCGTTGGAAATGGCTTTTTCGGCCGCGCGTAAGCCTGCGAACCACTATCGCTGCGGCCATGCTTCAACAAGCTCAGCATTTTCTACTCCCGCCGGTCAAAGCCACTGATGTGCAATCAGTTCTGGATCCATTCTGCGGCTCTGCCACCATCGGCCTGGAAGCAAGCGTACACTTCCCCAAAGCCAGCATCTTTTGCAGCGATAATGATCCTGAAGCAGTAGCTGGCGCCGAAAAAAATATCGGACAGGCAAAAATGCAGGAGCGCATTCAACTTTCCTGCCAGGATGCCCGTCTTCTCGAAAGTGCCACAGGGGTAGATATTTGCTGTGCCAATACTCCTTTCGGCGTACGCATGGGAAAAAAACTAAACTTTGGCGCATTCTACGATGATATCTTAGGCAAAGTTGGAGAAATTGTACGCCCCGGCGGAGTTTTTGTTTTGCTCATAGGAAAAAAGCGCGGGCTATTCAATTATGTTTTAAAAAATCATCCTGAGTGGCAGCAATGTGATGCTCGGGTGATCGAAATTGGCGGAAGCTTTCCTGGCTTTTTCCTGCTGCGCCGGCGCTAAGCTCCCGCCACGGCCGATTGCCCTAGAACCCCCTCCATGCTACCCTCGGTACAGGAGAACAGCATGCTATTCGGCCAAAAAAAAGACAACTACGAACAAAGTGTCCGCAAATGGAAGCAAATCCGCAGCCGCGGACGAACCCGCTTTATTCTTGTAAGGGGGATGCTCGGCTGGGGCGGATTAACCGCTGCCTTCTGGTTCGCCTTTATGATGGCAAACGGCAACATGCCCATAAAAACTATCATGATAGGTGTTGTGTTTTTTCCACTAGCGGGTCTCCTTTGGGGCTGGTGGGTTTGGAAGATTTCCGAACGCCAATTCAATCCAGATAGCTCCAAAAATGATCCAACCAGCAGCAAAAAATCACTATCAAAATGAGCGACACACATCACTCGCACACTAACCAACCATCTCAAGCCATGCCACAAGCCGGACAAAAAATCATTCTGATTAGCGGGGCCGGCAGCGGAATCGGAGCAGCCTGTGCGCTTGAACTCAGCCGGCAGGGTGCATTCATCATCCTAACTGGCAGACGCGAACACCGCCTGCAAGAAACAGCCAGCCTACTTAGTGGTCCATCAGTCTGTATTGCTGGAGATCTAAGCGATGAAGCCCATGTTATGGCTGTATTTGCTCAGGCAGAGAGCCATTTTGGCCGCCTGGATGTTCTTGTCAACTGTGCGGGTGGCGGATTGCAAAAGCCAATCGAGCAGATCAGCAAGAATGAATGGAGGTCAATTTTCGCCAGCAACTTGGATAGTGTATTTCTTTGTAGCCGCGAAGCACTGAAAATAATGAAAAAACAAAGCTCAGGTGGCCGAATCATAACCATTAGTTCCATTGCAGGGCTTTTCAATGCTCAAAAATATGCCGCCTATTGCTCGGCAAAACATGCGGTTTCAAGCTTTTGTAGAATCCTTCGCCGCGAAGCGCGGAATTACGGAATTCGAACCATTACCTTTCATCCGGCGCGCATCGATACCGAGTTTTTTTCTTCCTATTCGCATAAGCCTTCTCAGCGACAGATGCTTTCAGCCCAGGCTGTGGCGCAGCACATAGCCGCTGCCTGCCTACACGGCAGGGCACAACGCACATTTTTTCGCATAAGAAATAGTGCATATCGAATTTGGAATGCAATCCGGCCGCTCAAGCGATCACAAAAAGGGGAGAATTAGCGCTGCAACAGTAACTTGGCGGCACTCAAGGCCGCCGTACACCCCTGTGCAACTGCTGTAACTATTTGATCTGGAC
>CAYNNU010000128.1:0-6497 GCA_964398645.1 uncultured Spirochaeta sp. | reverse complement strand
GTTTTATGTTTCTGCTCATATCATAGCGTTCAATGCGTTGATTCTTCAAGCTTACATCATCACGCTCAGAAAAAGTTTGCAATAAAGCTACAACTTCTGAATCGATGCCATATGCAATGGTGTTTTCCCAAGAGCTTTCTTGTTCTGAAGATTCTTCGGCAGATAAAACCATGGAAAGGGATAAGTAAAAAACGATTGATATTGCTGTCAAAAATTTAATGCGTTTCATATAGTTTTCTCCGTAATACTCCTGGAATCAATTGTTTGAATGCCTGTACATGTAACATCCAATACATACTAAGCAAAATAAGTACTGAAACAAGACCAATTCCAATGGTTACCAGCCAATTATAGATGGTTGATCCGTATTCCCATGTTTCGTATAAAAAAAGTTCAAAGCCTGCATAGCACAATAGTCCTACCAGTATACTGCTAATAACAACTTTTGTTGCTTCCCGTAACAAAGAAGAATACAGTTTAATATTGTGTTTTTTGCCCACTGTGATGATCATTATTACTAAACCGACAGTGAATGCAATTGAGTTTGCCAGTGCTAATCCGCGCACACGTAAAGCGGTTTCCCGTAATATGAGCGAAAGACATACATCAAGTAACATGGTAGCTGTTCCAATATATAATGGGGTTCTATACTGACCTAATGCATAAAATAATCGTTGCAAAAAATTAAATGCAGCTACACTAAATAAGCCTAAAGCATAAGTAATCAAAACCTGGCTTGCCATTGCGGTGTTTTGCGCTGTATAAGCGCCGCGTTGTAGGGCAACTGCAATGGCAGGTTTTCCTAAAAAAATAAGAAAAACGGCGGAGGGAATGAGTAGAGCAAAAAGAGATCCAATTCCGCGGTTCACGGTTTGAGTAATTGTGGAAATATCTTTTTCAGCAGCTTGTTTGCTCATTGCTGGAAAATACACAGTTGCTATTGATGCTGAAAAAATTCCAAAAGGAAGTTGCCAGAAAATGAGTGCATTTAATAAGGCAGTGCTACTGCCTATCTCTAGACCACTGGCTAGAAACATGGAGATTTGTTGATTAATTGTATAAATTGAACTGGTAATTACTACAGGTGCCCATCGTCGCAAAATAAGCCGAAAGCGAGGGCTGTGAAAATCAATTTTTCGAATTTTTCCATACCCAAGGCGAAAAAGACTGGGTAATTGAAACAATAGTTGTGCTAAACCACCGGCAAGCACGCCTATTACCATTGAATACACGCCTAGGTTTGAATGAAGAAACAAAATGGAAGAGATAACAGAAATCGAAAAAAGTAATGGGGTAATAGCCGGAATAGTAAATTTTCCATGTGCATGTAAGGTTCCCATGCAGACTGCACTAATACTTATGAGTAAGGTGTAGTGAATAAAAAAACGGAAGAGTTGAATAGCCATTTCCAGCTGTTCACCGATAGGAAAATCGAATAAGAATGAAATAATTTGAGGGGCAAAAATAACAGCAAGAATGCTCAAAGGTATGAGAATTACTGCTTGTAAGGCGACTAAACTGATAAATAGAGTAGATGATTCATTTTTGTCGCCAGCATGTACACTTTCAGTCATTACAGGGATAAATGCTGAGGATAAAGCCCCCTCGGCCATCAATTTTCGTAAGTTATTTGGTATTGAAAAAACAAGGTTTAAAACATCTGCAGTGCTTCCCCCACCAAAAACACTGCTAAATACTGCAGTTCTAACAAAGCCGAGTATTCTTGAAAAAAAAGTAAAGATCATAACTATGAAGGTTGAACGACCAAGTTGATTATGTTTTTGAGAGTTCTTCATTCCGTATCTCCATAGAAGTCATGTAAAAATCTTTTCGAAAATTGAGAAAAGGTTCCTTTTGTTATGCTCTCTCGGATCTCGGACATAAACTGTTGCATAAAAAATAAGTTGTGATGGGTTGCAATCATGGGTCCTAATATTTCGTTTGTATTAAATAAGTGATGTAGGTATCCCCGACTGAATGATTGTAATTGGGGCGCAGTACCATAATAGGAATCCAAAGCTTCGTTGGATCCCCTGTGTTTTGCACGTTTCATAGATACAATACCATTTCTGGTAAGGATACTGCCGTTTCTGGCAATTCGAGTTGGCAAAACACAATCAAACATATCAATTCCCATAGCGACTGCTTCTAAAATAAAATCGGGTGTGCCAATTCCCATAACATAGCGTGGTTTTTCAGATGGAATTAATTCTGCTGTTATACCTAGAATATCAGTATATTGGTCAAAGCTTTCTCCGACCGATAAACCACCGATTGCAACGCCTGGAGTATCATGTTCAACAACCGTAGTTGCGTGTTCACGGCGCAAATCAGGAAAAAAGTTTCCTTGTATAATACCAAATAACTGGCCAGTGTAGCCTTCCTGATAATGTTTTTCCCAACGCGACTTCGCCCTTTTTAACCATCGTGTAGTGATATCCATGGCATCACGGGCTGCTTCATGGGTGATATCAGGTGCCGTGCATACATCTAGAACCATTTGTATATCACTGTTAAACCCTACCTGGGCATCTACAACAGATTCAGGGGTAAGAATGTGCTTACTACCATCAATATGGCTTTGAAATGAAATTCCCTCTTCCTGTATTTTCCGTAAACGTGATAATGAAAAAACCTGATAGCCACCAGAGTCGGTAAGGATATTATGTTTCCAAGCAGAAAACCCCCGTACTCCACCAGAGTTTTTGATAATATCGACTCCGGGGCGCAGTAACAAATGGTAGGTATTTGCTAGAATGAGCCTATAGCCAAGATCTGCGGTCGTGTCGGGATATACTCCTTTAATTGCAGCTGCAGTTCCGACTGGCATGAAGGCAGGTGTTTCAACTGTTCCATGAGATAATTTCAGAATACCCCTTCTGGCTTTTGTGTCTGTATCAGTATTGGTAATGGTGATCAAGGGATACTCCTGCTATGTTTTTGCCGTATACATTAAAAAGGATCCAAGAATAAAAAACAGAAAAGCGCCACCAAAGGCTCCTGCCATCGGTGGGAGTTGGCCCATTGTTGCAAGTAAGCGTAATAACATTTGAATTACAAAATATAATACTGAAATACTCAAACTGATTAAGAGGCTTAGTAGTAAAATATTTTTTTTAAGGCGTCCGCCAATTGCGCAGCTGAGTAATCCAACAATAAATGGAGTGATTGAAAATGCGATACGCTCAAAATATTCTGTTTCGGCACCACGATATGGAAGTCCCGCTGCTCGCAATGAAACTACCCTCTCCCGGGCTTCTTGTATTGTAAGATCATCAATATTTTGTGTTTTTCGTTGGAAAGTATCAGGATCTGCGGAAAGAATAGGGTTTTCGTAATCGGTGTTTTGATGATGGGTTAAGCGCCCGTTTTCATCAAAATTAAAAACTGATGCATTTAAAATTCTCCAATTTGTACCGGTCCACTTTGCACTACGTCCTTGAATGCGTTCTTGAAAAGTACCATCTGCAGCCCGGATAATTACGAGCACATTTGTTAATGATTTTGCTGCGTCATTGTAATAATCTGCCAAATAGACCACCCTGCCACCTGAGCCAATTATTGTGATATCAGCATTACTAAAACTGCGTGAGATATTTAAGACAGAATCTGAAAGATTCATTTTTTTTCTGGTCATAGGAATTACAAGTGTATCTTCAAAGAAAAAACTGGCTACGCTAAATAATAAGCCCATGATTATGATAGGGAAAACCAGGCGAATAAATGATATTCCAGCACCTAAGATTGCAACAAGTTCATTATTGCTATAGAGAACGCCCATAGAAAATGAAATTGAAAATAATAAAGCAATTGGTAAAGCGTAACTAATACTTTTAGGAATATATAGTAATTGAATAATTAGTACTTGTGAAAATGGAACATTATTGGTGATGTATCGATTTAAATTCGCAAAAAGTTCGATGATTTGAATAATTAACACAAAGAACAGGATTGCAACCAAGAACATTGTAAGTACATTTTGTAGCATCATTAGGTCGATTTTACGCATGTTCCCCTACTTTCTGTTTCTGATTGCAAAAGCGATGATGCCTGTGCCTATTAGCAAAACATTCGGAAACCACATGGTCCAGAATGCCGGTATACTTTGATGCTGAGTTCCAAGGGTTTGACCGCCCAGCAACATGAACCAGTATATAACACAAATAAATAAACCAATACCCAGATTGACCGTTCTTCCAGATCTTGGACTAAATAAACCAATAGGGAATGCAAACACAATAAATGCAATTGAAGCAAAGGGTATGGCAAACTTTTTGTGAAATTCTATTTCATAAATTTTCAAGGTTGAGTCGGTTAAAACTCTTGTATCTTCAACGGTAAAGAAGTCAAATGCTTTGGTGATTGATCGTGTGTTTGGTTGTCTACCCAGTAAAACATTTCTTTCAGCAGCAAACCAATATGAATTATACGCATCTGAGCGCAGCATATCTACTTTCTCGTTCTGTAAAATCTGCTTTTGTTCAAGGTTAAACAGTTTTGCTTGAATATCACGGTATACATCGATAGAGCTCATCTGATGTGGGCCAGGACGGGTAACAACGTCAGTAATATCTTTTAGAGGGACGGTATACTTCATTCGCTGGCCTTGTGCGTAATCCCAGCTGTCAGAACTATGTGGTGAAAAACTATGTGTGAATACGTTTTCAATTTCCATTGAAAAATCACTAGTGTTTTCTCCGCTTACAAGCATTTCAGCATTTGTTCCAGTAATTATTCGTCGATTTCCTTCAGAATCATCATCGATAATCATAAGGGTATCAATGGTATTTCCTTCGACTGCTCCAGTAATAAGTATACGATCCTGGTGCGTAATAACTGAATATGATTCCAATTCCAATTCGGGGTTTGAAAAAATAAGCGAGGTATATAAACGACCATAATTCAGAGTACCAACTGGAAGAAGGATATCATTTACCACAAAAGATCCAAGTGAAAAAATAAGGCCGAGAAAAATCATGGGGGTAAAGAGAGTGCTCAATGGCACTCCTGATGCTTGAAATGCAATTATTTCATTTTCAGCTGAGAATTTTCCCATCGCAAGCAGTGCGCCTACAAGGGTAGCAAAGGGAATGCTCAATGCCACGAAAGAAGGCATTGCATATACCATTAGTCGTAAAACGTCTTGGATGGGTGCGTTTTTTTGCAATACATCCGCGGCTAAAACCAGAATTTGATTTATAAAAAAAATAGCAAAAAAAACCAAAAAGGCAACTATAAAAGTAAGTAGAAACTCCTTGGCGATATACAAAGTTATTGTAGTTGATGATCCATATTTAATTGGCACCGGTGGATCCAAACCCCCCTGCCCCGCGTGTTGTCGCCGGCAAATCTTCTTTTGTGCATATTGAAAAGGTTCCCTGAATAAAGGATGCAAAGACCATTTGTGCAATCCGGTCGCCAGGTTCTATTGTTACTGAATCTGAACTAAGATTGATAAGAGGCACTTTTATTTCACCCCGGTAATCTGGGTCTATTGTTCCAGGTGTGTTTACCAGGCTTAGCCCTTTTTTTATTGCAAGTCCACTTCGAGGGCGAATTTGGGCTTCAATCCCATTTGGCAAGGCAATATACAGCCCGGTTTCTACTAATATACGTTCTAAAGGAGCAAGAGTTTTTGCATTTGCAATATCTGCGCGTATATCAACACCAGCTGCTCCCTCGCTCTCATATGAGGGAACATATGTGCTGATGTGTTTTGTATTCACTGAAAGTTGAATTTCAGCTTTCATATTTAGTTTGATCTCGTCCGGGGTGGTCTGCTGTCACGTCTTGGAGGATGACTAGCTACTGTTTCCGCACCTTCATAAATCAAACTAAGATTTACACGTCCCATCTTATCAATTTCAATAATGCGTACAGGTAATTCTTGGTTGAGCTGTAGTACATCTTCAACATTGTTAATACGCTGATTGGACATTTTGCTAATATGACACAGACCTTCTTTTCCAGGTAAAAACTCAATAAATGCGCCGAAATCTACAATGCGGCGGACAACGCCAGTGTATGTCTTGCCAATTTCAGGCTCTTCCATCAAGCCCATAAAAGCAGCTTTTGCCTGTTCTGCACTTTTGCTTTCACGGCAATAAATGGTAACACTGCCATCATTATCAATATTTGTTTCAACTGAATATTTTTCGTTGATGCCTTTAATTGTCTTTCCGCCTGGCCCAATAAGTAATCCAATTTTTTCCGGGTCAACCTTAAAGGAAATGATACGGGGAGCATATTCAGAGAGGTTTTCACGTGGAGCAGGAATAACTTTTTCCATAATTGAAAGGATGTGCATTCGTCCACGATGAGCCTGCTCAAGTGCAGTTCTCATAAGTTCAGGCTGAACCTTTTTGATTTTAATATCCATCTGAAAGGCTGTGATTCCATTTTTGGTACCGGCAACTTTAAAGTCCATATCACCTAGATGATCTTCCTCACCAAGAATATCACTGATAACTACGGAATCATTTCCATCTGTAACAAGT
>CAYNNU010000127.1:0-6636 GCA_964398645.1 uncultured Spirochaeta sp. | reverse complement strand
TACCTTAATTCATGTGATGCTCAGCTATCTGCTTGAATACTTCAGTTTTCAGCGTGATCCCGCCCAATACACGCCCCGCAGTTAATAATAAGCACGTGCGACCCCTTGCGGGATGAGTTTCACAAAAGGAAAAAAAATGCAAACCGTCTCTTTTCTGGATATTCCTATGGAGGAATCTATCCATGCAGCTATTAAGCGGCAGGGATACACCGAGCCAACACCTGTTCAGGCTCAATCTATACCCATTTTACTCAATGGCGAAGATCTAATTGGCACAGCACAAACAGGAACCGGCAAAACCGCCGCTTTTGTTCTGCCCATGCTCGACCGTCTTTTAAAGAATCGCCGAGGCAATCAGCCAAACGGCCGCGCAGCACAGCCCCGCGCTCTTATTCTGGCCCCGACACGGGAACTGGCAGTACAAATTGGGGACAGCGTGAACAGTTACCGCGGAAATGGAAAGATATCATCCGCAACTGTTTTCGGTGGCGCTCCAAAACCGGGCCAAGCGGCCAAGCTTCGCAGTAAACCCGAAATTCTTGTCGCAACTCCCGGCCGCCTCATGGACTTCATCTCTGAGGGAAGAATCAACTTGAAAAATACAGAAATCCTCATTCTAGATGAAGCTGATCGCATGCTGGACATGGGATTTATCCCGGACATTCGAAAAATTGCCAGCATGGCAGCCAAGCGATCTCAAACGGTCTTGTTTTCAGCTACCATGCCCCCAGCGATTGAAAAGCTTTCTATGGAGCTGTTACAGAATCCGAAGCGGGTATCTATTGCCCCGGAAGAAATTACTACGGAACGAATTTTACAATCCGTTCTCCACATGCAAAAGGAAGATAAGGTTAAACTCCTGCCTGAAATCATTCAGGAAAAAAACATGTATAAGGTAATCGTGTTTACCAAAACCAAACACCGGGCAGCAAAACTTGCTACCCTCCTAAGCAAGAATTCTATTCCTTCAGATGCAATCCACGGCGACCGGTCGCAAAGCCAACGCCAGCGGGCACTGGATAAATTCCGACAAGGGAAAATTCAGGCTTTGATAGCTACAGATGTTGCAGCTCGCGGCATTGACGTTGACGATATTACCCATGTTATCAACTATGAAATTCCCCATGAAGCGGAATCATATATCCATCGCATCGGAAGAACAGCACGCGCCGGAAACGAAGGTATAGCTATTGCATTTTGCGATCGAGATGAAATAAAAGATTTTCGTGCTATTGAAAAACTAATAGGCAAGCCAATTTCAATCGACACAAGCCATGAATATCATACCGAAATGCCAGTGAACAATGGGCGGGGAAGCCGAAAAGCCGGCGGACGATCTCGGGGCAAACGCCCGAGCCGCCGACGGCGCTACGCCGGATAAAATCGCCCCTCGCGCAAGGTAAACACCGATTCCGGAGGGACCCCTTCCGGAACGGCATGCGTGATGGCGATAACTGTCCGCCCCTGCATCAGGCGCTGCAGCGCCTCCCGAACACGATCCCCGGACTCCTTATCGAGCGAATTCATCGCCTCATCCAAAAGGAGAACCCGGGGATTTCGTAACACGGCACGCGCAATGGCGATACGCTGCCGTTGCCCCCCGGATAATCTGGTACCTCGTTCTCCAATTATCGTGTCAAAACCATCAGGAAAGGTTTGAATAAACTCTAGGGCATTGGCCTGCTTTGCAGCCTGCTCTATCTGCGCATCATGGGCACCCGGCATTCCATAGGCAATGTTATCCCGGATTGTCCCGCTAAACAGCAGTACATCCTGCGGAACCAGCGCAAATTGTTGCCGATACTCCCGAACAAACTGCGCATCGGGAAGAATACCATCGACCCGTATTTCCCCAGCCTGCGGTTTATACAAGGCAAGCAACAGCTTAAACAAGCTCGTCTTTCCCTCTCCACTTATTCCGGTAATATATACGATGCTTCCGGCAGAAATTTTCAAATCTGCCCCATGAAAAATCTCGTCTTCAGGCCGTGCTGGATAATGAAAATGCAAATCCTGTATTGAAATTTCTGCGCCTGTACTGGCATGCTGAACGCCCTGTGCCCGCCCGCTGACCGTGCTGGCCTGCTCGTCACCACCAACCTGAGCGACTTCTGCCGGCGCACTGCAGGCCGCCTCATCCCGCTCTGGACTCTGCCTCAAAATTTCACGAATCCGCTCCGCCGCTCCACTGGCACGCTGAATCTGCGTTACCGAATGCCCAAGACCAACCGCTGATCCGGCAATAAACCCCGAATACAATACAAACGAAATCAAATCCGCCAATTCAATTATTCCCCGGGAAATCAACATGGTGCCGAAATACAACAAGATCGCCATGCCGCCAAGCACACAAAAAACTAACACATTCCCCGCGAAAGCCTGAAACAATGCGGTACGCTCACCCTGCCGCCTTACCACATCCAGCGTCCGGCCGTAGCGCTCGCACTCAAATTGCTCGTTAGCGAAGGCCTTTACCGTTTCGGCCATTTGCAGAATTTCACCACTCATGCTATTCGCTGCCGCTCTTGCATCGGCAAGCTCACGAGCCCGACGCCGCAAGGCCCGACCCAAAAAGATTACACTCACGGCAACCGGGAGCACTATCAAAAACATAATGCCACTCAGTGGCAAGGCAATCACACAAACAGCAATCATTCCAAAAACCACCAGTACGATTTGCCGCAAAAACTGTGCAACAGTGAGCTGAAATGTCTGCTGCAAAATCTCTACATCTGCAGCCAGCCGGCTCACCAATTCACCGCTATTGTGCTCATCAAAATATTCTAAAGGAACATGAACCATGCGCGAAAACACATCCCGGCGCACATCAGCGGTTGCATACACCGCAACCCGCCCAAATAAATACGTATGAAAAAAAGAAAACACGCCACGCAAAAGCAGAATAAGCAACAAGGCAACTGTTATATTCAAGGACCCCTGAATTATCCAACTTTCGCCACCCGAAACCTCAGCAATAATCCTGCCGGTAAAAAAAGGGAAAAACAGCAAACTCAAACTAGAAAGAGCCATACACAGCATGGCAACAAAAAAGAGACCGCGGTATCGCCCAATATAATGAATTAAAAAAGCAGTAAAATTTGATTTTTTCATCTGCAAAAACCGGCCTTTACCTCAATACAGACTGTCATAAGCCCTCCTCAATATAGTATAGTGCTATGTGTGATCTATCGCCAAGCAGGGCCTCCCGACTTCTCCGGGCGTTCCGGCGATGACAGGCAAGGAGCTAACCCTATGCAGTTCCCTGATTCTTCGCACCCCCTCACTGGGATCTCACTTCCCCTCTCCTCTATTCGCACAAAAAACAGCATCGGCTGCGGAGAGTTTTCCGATCTTCCGCAACTAGCACAGTGGTGCGCACAATGCTCATTGGATATTATTCAATTACTGCCAGTAAATGATAGTGGCGATAACAACTCACCGTATTCGGCCTTAAGCGCCTTTGCGTTGAATCCAGTCTACATACGAATTCAGGACATTGAAGAGCTACAGCAAAACAAAAGCCTTCTGAACTCTATTTCGACCTCGCTGAAAACCCATCGTGCAGAGCTTAACTCCGGCCCCGTCCGCTACCAGCATACTCTTGCTTACAAACTAGAATTGCTTGAAACAATTTTTTCCAGCTGCAGTGATGCCATTGCCACAAGCAAAACCCTAAAAGACTGGATTGCCGCTAATCCCTGGATTATCCAATATGCCGTCTATAAGGTTCTAAAAGCAGAAAACGAACAGAAAGCGTGGTTTGAGTGGCACGATTTACAATCTCCCTCTCCAGAAGACATACAAAAACGCTGGCAAACTGCATCCTTGCAAAAGCAGCACTTTTTTCATGCATGGGTACAAATGCTGCTTGAACAGCAGTTTTTAAAAGCCGCAAGGGCCACAGCAGAACTGGGCATACTCTTGAAGGGCGACCTGCCCATCATGATGAGCCAGGACAGCGCAGACGTTTGGGCCCACCGCCAACAGTTTATCTGCCGCCTCCGAGCCGGCGCACCCCCCGACATGTTTTCATCAGAAGGACAAAATTGGGGCTTCCCCATATACGATTGGGAAAGCATGGAAGACAACTCCTATAGTTGGTGGAAAAAACGGCTTCAACAGGCTGAAAAATTCTACCACGCCTACCGAATTGACCATGTTCTTGGCTTTTTCCGCATCTGGGCAATCCCCGCGCACAATGAAGGCGGCAGCCTGGGCTATTTCTTTCCGGCGGCCTACATTGCCCAGGAAGAACTACTCCATGCCGGTTTTCCGCAGGAACGAATCCGCTGGCTGGCTGAGCCGCACATTCCTGGCGACGCTATACGGACCTGCCTGCAGGATCAAACAGATAAGCATGTACATCATTTGTTCAAACAAATCGGCTCAGAAGACTTATTTGTCTTTTCACATACCCTTCCCGGCGATCGATATTTCAACTCTCTTGACCTTCAAAACCATCAAATAGATCAATTAAAAAAATGGTACCGCGACCGGGCCCTTATTGAAGTTGAAGATGATGTCTACTCTCCAGCATGGAACTGGAAAGATTGCAGCCGCCTACAACAGCTAGATGAGCGCGAACAGAAAGCATTCGCATATATCGTTACAAATCACGCCAACCGCTCTGAAGCAATTTGGGCCGATCACGGAAAAAAACTGCTGAAAATACTCTGCGATACCAGCAACATGCTTCCCTGCGCCGAAGACCTTGGCGCCGTGCCCGACTGTGTCCAACCCGTTCTGGCTGATTTGGGAATTTTGGGCCTGCGAATCCCCCGCTGGACCAGACAATGGTCGCTGCCGGACCAGCCATATATCGATATAGAAGAGTATTCTCCACTGACTGTTTGCGCCCCATCGGTTCACGACACCAGCACAATACAAGGCTGGTGGCAGGAAGACCCCACAGCTGTTGCCCAATTCTGGCAAAGCCTGGGTTTGGCCCAGGATTGCCCAACAGCAATGACTGCTGAAGCCGCCAAGCAATTATACGAACGTATATTGGAATGCGCCTCCCGACTCTTGATTTTTCAGATTCAAGACGTACTTCTGCTTGATCCAGAACTCACTCCCAAACAGCCGGAAAAAGATAGAATAAACATACCAGGCACAATAAGCGATACGAACTGGTCATATCGAATACCGGTTATGCTGGATCAACTGCTAGAAAATACAAAACTATCTTCTAGTATTTCCCGCCTAGCTGAAAAACGAAGAAAAAGAGAGTTAAAATGATTCGAAGCTTTCATATTCAAAGAAAAGTACGCCAAGATTATGACAGCCTCAACACCATCTTTTCCTTTTCACCGGGATCACTTTTTGCCGACCCTGGCGGCCCGGACCGCCTTGCCCATGCACTTAACCAGAAAAACAATATCCTTCTGCACCCGGAAATGGCCGTTCACGCTGGCGAACTTGCCGCCTATGCTCTGCTGGATCAAATCCACTTCTTCCTGCTAAAACGCGTCGAAGAACAATTCGACACAGATATTTTTTTACACATGGAAAAAAAAGCGGCAACGCTCTTTGGCCCGGACAAGACCGATTCCCTTTTCCGTCAATTTGCAGCCAGCCACCCTCCTGAAGAAGTGTATTCGGGCACCAGCAGCCCGGCGGCCTTTTTGCAAAAAACCGTGTCGCCAGGCCAAACCGGACGCTATGTATTATTTCAGGAATTGATTTTACTCTTTCTAGCAAGCAATAACCCATCTCTTTCACCCTATTCTTTTCTTTTCGATGCATCAGAACTCAAACAAATCCATCATTTTGATGAATACATGCAGTCAGTACTACAGGCCGGTTCAGAACTACCCAGCTTCGGCCCGGAAAGTGAAAACCTTTTCGATATGCTGCTGCAGCCAATCAGACAGCACCCCAATGACCTATTCGCACAGCTAGACTATATCCGCACTCACTGGGCTGGAGTTTTGGGAGAACTGCTTGAACGCTTACTCAGAACCATGGATAAGCTGAAAGAGGAGCGAAAATTCCGCTGTGGCGGCAGCGGCGAGCAGCCTGCCCTCACATTTGATGGCGGAGACCAGGAACGCTTCAGTCTTGACCAGGACTGGATGCCAAAAACCGTATTACTGGCCAAAAGCACGCTCGTGTGGCTGCACCAGCTTTCTCTTTGGTATAAAAAAGACATCCACCGCCTGGATCAAATTCCGGATGATGAGTTAGATATTCTAGCCCACAGAGGAATAAACAGCTTATGGCTGATAGGAATCTGGCGACGTTCCCCTGCCAGCAAGGAAATAAAAAGACTATGCGGCAATCCCGAGGCCGAAGCCAGCGCCTACTCCCTGCTGGACTACGAAATCGAAGAATCATTAGGCGGCTGGGAGGCCTTGGGAAATTTGCGGCAGCGTTGCGCTGAACGCGGAATCCGCCTGGCCAGCGACATGGTTCCAAACCATACCGGCATCGACTCAAAATGGATCGAAGAACACCCCGACTGGTTTATTCAACTTGATAGCCCGCCATTCCCCGGCTACACCTTTTCCGGCCCAAATCTTTCACAAAATTCGCGATTTACCATCCAACTGGAAGACCATTACTATGACCAAACCGATGCCAGCGTTGTATTTCTCCACTACGATTCAGCAACTCAGCGCACGCGCTATATATATC
>CAYNNU010000126.1:0-6792 GCA_964398645.1 uncultured Spirochaeta sp. | reverse complement strand
AGACTGTAAATCTGCCGGCGTAGCCTTCGCAGGTTCGAATCCTGCTCTCCCCATTTTTTAAAGTCCTGTACTTTTGTGCAGGACTTTTTTTTTATTCGGCCTTGCGGTATATTTTAATCTAGCTTATGGGGTTATCTCTGCGTTTCAGGATGGAATATGGGTGATTTTTGGCAAACAGGGCTTCATTTTTCCTGTACCCGTTGTGGTACATGCTGTCGTGGTGAACCAGGCTATGTGATGTTGTCTGCGAATGATATTCAGCGTATGTCGAGCTTTCTTTCGATGCCGGAAGAAAATTTCCTGTATGAGTATTGCCGTCCTGTGCGTCGTCGGGATGGTGTATATGTTAGCTTGATTGAAAAAAAGAATTACGATTGTATTTTTTGGGAAGATGGTTGCCGTATATATTCAGCTCGACCATTGCAATGTAGCGCGTATCCTTTCTGGTTTTCCTTGCTTGACTCCAAGGATAATTGGAATCAGGAAAAGGAATACTGTCCTGGAGTTGGGAATGGTAGTTTTCATAGTGGGGAAGAAATCGCCGGGATATTGGCTCAACGGGAACAGGAACCCTATGTTTTTTGGGATGAGGCAATAAACAGTGCTAAATAATAGAACACAGGAAATGCTATGAAGATCCAGGTTTGGGGAGCACGGGGTAGTTATCCAAGACCGTTAACGCCGCAACAGGTGCGCAGTAAAATATCGGCTGTATTACAGCGGGTTCAGGCGAAAGATATCGTTTCTCCCGAAGCAAGAGAAGCTTTTTTGGCCCAATTGCCAGCTAGCCTTTTTGGTTCCTATTCAGGCAATACTGCTTGTGTCGCCGTGCAACTTGATAATGGTAAGGATATTATTTTTGACGCCGGAACCGGAATTGTCGAGTATTGGAACAAAAATTCACACGCCACATCACAAAATCGTGAACATCATATTTTTTTCACGCATTACCATTATGACCACATTCAGGGTTTGCCTTTTTTCCTTCCGGCATATAAGCCGGATCATGCTGTGCATTTGTACAGCCCTCAGCCTAGTTTGGAAAATGTCCTGCGCGACCAGATGCAGCATCCTTTTTTCCCTGTAACTATGGATAGCACAATGTCAAATATGCATTTTCATCAATTGGTTCCCGATGGTCAGATGATATTGCATGATGCCATGGTTCAATGGATTTCGCTAAATCATCCTGGTGGCGCGTGGGGCTATCTGCTTGCTGCTGATAATCGACGCTTTTTATATTGTACAGATGTGGCAATAACTCCCGAGATGTATGAAAAAAGTCACATAAATCGCGAATTCTATGAAAATCTTGATTGTATTGTGTTGGATTCGCAGTATACCCTAGATGAATTATTGCAAAAAATTACTTGGGGGCACTCATCATACTTGCACACGGTTGATTTTGCTGTTCATTGGGGAATAAAACACCTTGTTCTTTTTCACCATGAGCCGCAGTATGATGATTGGACCCTTTCAGAAAACTGCCAAGCAGCTAAAGATTTTGCCCGATCAATTGGTGGTCAGCTACGTATCAGTCTTGCCACTGAGGGTGAGATTATTGAATTGTAAAGCAGTACAGGAAAATACATGAGTATGAAGTATGAGTTACATGATCGTTACCTTTTAGCCGTGTATATGTTATTAAGGGAACACGAAGAAACATTGGATGATTTGCAATTGCAGGTGTTTATGCGCCTTCAAAGGCAGGTGCTACAGGATATGACGCTAGAAGAAGCAGGAAAAATTGAGGAATTGTATGCAAGCTATATGTAGAAAACGTTTTGGATTTCAGGCACTCGTTGTTATTTCTATTTTGATGATACCCGCAACCGCTTGGGGACAGTATTCTCCACCAGCTGGAACAAATGAATTGGATAGATTGTTATCGCCGCGGACAATGATGGTTGGTGATTTTGGTTTGCTGGATGAATATCCTGCAGCTGAGGCAATAAATCCTGCTGCTGCGGCTGAACGGCAGAGAATACATCTAAACTTTTCATATCTTGGAATAGCTGATTTTAGCAATGGTGGATTAGACGGGCATACTGTCAATCTTGGATTGTTATACCCCACAAGGGCCGGCGTTCTTGGTGCGGATGTGCAATTTTTACATTCTGGAATGCAATCTTTTTCACCCGGGACGATGGTTCGGGCAATGACATCATTTTCCAAACCCTTGTTTGAAAATCTTCTGGTTGGGGCTGGTCTGGATGTTATGCTAGGCGCAGGCACTCAATTTGCATATGGGGTTTCAGGTCGATTGGGACTTATTCATCGCATTGAACTGGATAATTTCAAAAATGCCCGCTATGGAATAACGCTGGCTGGATTGGGAAAATGGTATACTGCCTATGCAGGAATGTCGCCATATCCAGCACCATTTACTCCTTCGGTAGAATTTGCATTCAGTCCGATTGAAAATGAAACGCTGGTATGGGATGTATATAGCCGTTTCAGCTTAGTATTTTTTCAAAATCCGCGTTTTAATCTCGGAACTGAGTTGAATATTGGTAATACAATTTCGATTGCAGGTGGTTTTGGGCTTGATGCTCATACAATCAGTAATGATCCGGGTAATATTGGAAATTATCTTCCTTCGCTTGGAATCAGTATGCGCTTTGTAACTGATTTTGATGTTGATGATGATGCTCTGGTTGCTCGCCAAGGATGGCAACGAAGCGAAGTTCGTATTCAGGGTGGTGCAATGCCTATGCCTCAGGATACCTGGGTGATTGGGGGCGGTTTACAGGCTGCTTTAGGAGTTGTTGATACAAATCCGCCAGAAATTCGCCTTGGTGGTGATGATGTTGAATACATTTCTCCCAACAATGACGGTATTCAGGATGATTTGGAGCTTTCGCTTGAGATTGATGATGAGCGTTTTGTTAGTGGGTACCGCTTGGAGATCACAAATGATCAAGGAGAACTAGTCAGAACTATTGCAAATATTGATCCGCGTCCTCAAAGTACAGGTGTACGCAATATCATTGATCGTTTGCTTGCTGTAACCGATGGGGTTGAAATACCAGCAGAAATTTCGTGGAATGGCCGCACCGAGTCCGGCAGTATTGCAGCTGATGGAAATTATACCTTTATTCTAAAAGCCTGGGATGATAATGAAAATACAGCAATAACTGATGAACGTCAGGTTATTGTTGATACAGCAGCACCTCGAATTAGTATCAATGCTCCGGTTGGAGATAAATTAATATTTTCGCCAAGTGAAGGAAGTTTTCAACAGGAAGTAGAAATTGGACAGTCAGGAAGTGTTGAGTTTTTATGGGAAGCACAGATTCTCGATGCTCAACAGCAGCCGGTCATGAATTACAAATGGGAAAATGCAGCCCCAGAAACAGTAGTGTGGGGCGGGCAGAATGCAACTGGCGAAATAGTACCGGATGGTGTATATGAGTATCGGATATTTAGCCGAGATAAGGCAGGAAATACAAATAATGGATCAGTAGAAAATATTATTGTGAATACTGAGCCAACCCCCTTGGAAATCTCTCTTTCAGCATCGGTTTTTTCCCCAAATCAGGATGGCGTTCAGGATAGCATGCGGATTTTTCCAAAACCAGGAAACTTGAACGGTATTCGTTCATGGCAGATCGATATTGTTCCTGAAGGACAGAATGGGGCTGTTCGGACGATTACTGGAGGACAAAATGTTCCAACAGAAGGTGTGTTTTTTGACGGTCAAACCGATAGCGGCAATACCCTTTCTGAGGGGCGTTATAAAGCACTCTTAACTGTAACGTACAGTAGCGGGCGACAGCCAAAGGTTGAGAGCGGCAGTTTTATTGTCGATGTGAGTGCTCCGGCATCTACTGTACGAGCAGAATTTCCAGCATTTTCTCCCAATAATAGCGGAATACGCGATCAGCAACTTTTTCAACAGGACTTTTCAACTGAATTTGTTTGGCATGGATTTGTAGTTAACGAAGATGACGAAGTTGTGCGTGAGTTTATCTGGAATGGCAATCCTCCTGTTCAACACTCTTGGGATGGTCGGAATCAGGATGGCTCTTTGGCAGCTGATGGACAGTATCAGTATTATTTATATTCGGTTGACAGGGCTGGTAATGAAGGCACATCAAATAGAGTATCTTTCGAATTAAATACCGAAGAAACGCCAGTATTAGTGACAAGCAGTTATGATGCGTTTAGCCCCGATAATGATGGAAGACAGGATTCAATCTCAATAATTCCTAGCTTGAAAAAAACTGATGATATTGAGTATTTCACTTTTGATATTCAAGATGATCAGGGGAATAGTATTCGATCGGTACGAGGTTCAGGATCACTGACGCAACCCTTTGTTTGGGATGGCAAAAATGGAGCCGGAGTTCTCGCATCTGATGGCGAGTATCGGGGTCGATTAGAGGTAATGTACATCAATGGAAATCTTGAAGTCGCCCTTACCGATACCTTTATTCTAGATACCGAAGACCCTCAGGCTGAAATTGCAGCTGATTTTCTTTTGTTTAGTCCGGATGGTGATGAAGCACGGGATGTGTTACCCGTGACTCAGCAAGCGGTTCCTGGAGATTTTTGGCTTGCAATGGTACAGAATTCCGAGGGTGAAACAGTTCGTGATTACCGCTGGGGTTTTGACGTTGAAGATTTTGCTTGGGATGGTTTAGATAATAATGGCAATCATGTTTCAGATGGCCGATATTCCTATGTGCTTCGTTCAGAGGATGCTGCTGGCAACCGCAGTGAATATACCCTGGAAAATATTGTAGTTGATACAAGGGCTGCTTCGGTCTTTGTTACTATTGATTATCCAGCAATTTCACCGGGAACAGGAAATGGTAGATCTGATCAAGTAATCAACCTGTTTACTAATCTTACTGATGGTATTGAGCAGTGGAGTCTTGAAATATTAAATAGTCAGGATACTGTTGTGCATTCAGTAAGCGGGACAACGCTTGCTGATAGTACCCAAATTCGCTGGGATGGAACTGACACAGAGGGAAATGTTGTTGAGGGGGGCTATTTTGCCCGCTTTACTGTGCAATACACAAAAGGTAACCGGCCGCAAAAAACAAGCCGTGAATTCTTTGTTGATGTAAGTCCGCCCGAAGTTGATATTACTCTTGGTCCTTTACCATTTTCGCCAGACAATGATGGTACAAATGATGTTCTAACAATTGATCTTGATCTACAAGATGTTGTGGGAGTTGCTTCTTGGGCATTGCAGATATTCGATCGCAACGATGAGTTGTTTTATGAGATACAAGGAACGGGAAGTCCAGAAAGCGCACTTCACTGGGATGGAAGATCATCAATTAATGGTGAAAGTGTGATTTCAGCAGAAGATTATCCCTATGAATTGATTGCAACTGATGTACTTGGAAACTCGCAAAAATATTCAGGAAATATTCCAGTTGATATTCTGGTTGTTCGGGATGGTGATCGGCTAAAGGTTCGTATACCTTCGATCATTTTTACACCAAACAGTTCTGCTTTGGTACTTGACCCAAATAATGAGGTGGGGCGAAAGAATCTACAGATTATCCAGCGTTTGGCTGAGATATTTAGCCGTTATCGAAATTATCAAATTCGGGTAGAAGGGCATGCTGTAAATCTGTCCGGCACAGTTCAGGAGGATGAAGAAGTTCTGCAGCCACTAAGTCTGTCGCGGGCTGAATCGGTTCGGCAAATATTGATTGAATCGGGAATTGATCCGGAACGTGTAAGCGCTGCTGGACGAGGGGGAATGGAGCCGATAGTACCTCATTCTGATACGGCTCAACGCTGGAAAAACCGGCGGGTAGAGTTTATCCTTATTCGTTAACAATGATACCCGATCATGTCATTAGCGAAATAAATAGGCGCCTCGATATTGTTGATCTGGTTGGAGAATACGTACAGCTAGAAAGAAAGGGAAATCGGTTTTGGGGTTTGTCGCCGTTTAAACAGGAAAAAACCCCCAGTTTTTCAGTAGATCCAGATAAACAGCTGTATTATTGCTTTTCCACTCAACAGGGTGGAACGGCAATACATTTTTTTATGCAGATGGAGGGCTTGTCTTTTCCTGTGGCGGTAAAGCAATTAGCGGAACGGCTCGGTATTCAATTTGATCAGCAGGAAGAATCGGAGCAAGATAAACAACGAAATGCGCTGTTTGATTTATATGCACGGGTAACAAATACATTCTCATATTTTTATCATAATAGCGATCAAGCAGCGCAGGCCCGCGAGTATATGCTTGGCAGGGGATTTTCGGCTCAAATTTTACAAGAGTTTGAAATTGGGTACTGTCCTGATGATCCTTTTTGGCTACATTCATTTTTACTTTCCAAAGGATACTCACGTGATTTATTAGCAATCAGTGGGCTTTTTACAAAAAAGAACCCGGAGCGCTCGTTATTTACAGGGCGGGTTTTATTTCCAATCCGTGATGAAGCAGGGCGGGTTGTTGCTTTTGGAGGACGGGTATTGCGGGGAGATGGGCCAAAATACATAAATTCGCCTGAAACAGCGATCTATTCCAAAAGTCGAATTTTATATGCATTTTGGCGAGCGCGGCAGCATATTCGGTCTCGAAAGTTTTTCCTGGTAGTAGAAGGCTATATGGATGTTATTGCCATGCATCAAGCAGGGTATCAGAATACCATTGCACCATTAGGAACTGCATTTACGGCTGAACAAATAAAACTATTGTCTCGATTTGCACGAGAAGCTGTATTATTATTCGATGGTGATGAGGCTGGGTATAAAGCAGCCTATAAAGCCGCAATTTTATGCGAGCAGTCTTCAATTACTGCGAAAGCTGTAGTCTTA
>CAYNNU010000125.1:0-6857 GCA_964398645.1 uncultured Spirochaeta sp. | reverse complement strand
GCGCCTTTCTATACCATATTTGAACATGTCAGATTTGCGAATTCGGAATATAGATGAAGATGAAATAGATACTGTTCTTGCTGAGGATGTCGAGTTTGAAGGCGATATCGTGTTTGATCAGTTGGTGCTCATAAAAGGCAAAGTGAATGGATCGATTGATTCGACCACAGATGTTTTTATCAGTCCTACAGCTAAGATTGATGCATCCTTGAAAGCCGATGGTATTTCCGTAAAAGGAACCGTAAAAGGTGATATCCTTGCTCGAAAGCGGATTGAGTTGTTTGGCAAGAGTGTTGTGGAAGGGAATATAACTACTTCTGATATGATTATGCAAAGTGGTTGCCGCTTTAACGGCTCTTGTAAGATGGATGTTGGCAGCAAGCAGGATACTGAATATGGAGATGCTGAATAGATGTCCGCTTTTTGCCTTTTTTCAGATATAAAATCAACAGAAACATCTTGGAAATTGCGTGCTTTTTCGCTTTTGCAAATTGCTGTGTTGTTTCTAGTTGTGGCCAGTTCGGCATACGCTCAAAACGGTGGTGAAGATGCCTTGGAACAATACCGTCTAGGTAACTACACCAGGGCCGCAGAAATTACCATGTCTGAGATACAGGCAAATCCGAACAGGATAGATGCATATGTGGTTTTGGGCTGGAGCTTATTGGCCTTGAATCAGCATAAAGAAGCTGCCGGTTGGGCCGAGCAGGCCTTACGCATATCCCGCTATGATTATCGTGTCCTGCATATTTTAGCCGAGGCAAATAATATGCTGGAAAATGATTCCGATACGATCAAGTATGCCCAGGAATACCTTGCGGTCAATCCCGAGGGAAGGCTGCAGGCGCAAATGTATTCCTATTTGGGAGAGGCATTTTACCGAATTGGTGAGTTTAATCATGCTGACATTGCCCTCACAACCGCAGTTCAGTTGGCGCCGAATCGGGCAGAATGGTGGCTCTTATTGGGACAGGCGCGTGAAGCGGCTGAAAATCTTGTTTTGGCAGAGGAAGCATATCGGCGGGCATTGGCGCTTCGACCCAATTTGACCGAAGCTACAGCTGCAGTGCAAAGACTTTCCGATAATTCCTGATTTCTCGTTTTTTATGTAGTATACTCTTTTCTGGTGGCTATTATGAGACCTGCTCTGCTTTTATGTATTTTTATTGCTCCATTTTTTCCTGCGTATGTATTTGGCCAAACAATTGCCCATAATGAGATTGTGCCGGTGTACTCCGGAAACAGCTCTTCCGCGGTGATGTATGATGCGCTTGCCCCGGGTTTGGCGGCCTTGTATGCAAATCCTGCGGCTGCTGTTCGTTCCGATGAGACCTTTTTATTTGATTCGTCTTTCTGGACCATAGGTGATTTTTCAAGCGTGTTTTCCTCTGGCTTTTCAGCCTTGGGAGATTCTGATTTGGTTGCACGTTTTGCCGATGAAATCATTGATCTTCAGTCTGATCAGCCCCTTGGCGGTGGCATGGCAACTGCTGTGGGCAGTACTGGCTCCGGTTTGAATGCTGCTCTGGAATTAATTGCTAGGCTTAGCGGGGGCGGAGATTCTGTCTACGCAGCGGTTCATGAGATTCAGCTCACGGCTCACATAGGCTGGGTAGAAAGTTGGGAGATTGCTGGTGGACAGTTAAGCGGATCCGTGCAGTTGCGCCCGCTGATTCGCACCTTTACCGGCATACCTGATACCGGTTTTGATGAATTGCTGCCCACATTGTCGGGCACGGCTTTGCCGTTGGATGTAGGTATTTTCTGGCAGAAAGGCAGTTATTCCCTGGGTGCATTCGCTCGCAATATTTCTGGGCCCAAGCTGTATTATACCCTGAATTCCTATGAGTTGGTTCTGCGTAGTCTTACGCATGATTTTGGGGTTCCTGTCCATAATAATGCAGATTCTGCGGATATTCAGGCTTATCTTGATGGGAAAGAGTATTATATTCCCCCGGTATATGGCTTTTCTGCCATGAAAGATTTCGTTTTTTCAGAAGACTGGCTGAAAGGGCAGTTGACTGGCGGTGCTTGGCTTCGTGATGAGAGTTTGCCTGAAATGGATTTTGACTTCACGTTTGGTTGGAATGCCAGCTTTCGAATGCTTTTTGGGCAAGGGGTATCCTGCTTTGCCGGTTTGAGTGATGCGGGTATGCACGCTGGTGCTGCTGCTCAGATTGGCATTTTTTCGGTTTCCACTGCTTGGTACAATATGGAATTGGCATCAGGTATGCAGTTGCACTTATCCTTTCAGCTGTAGACGGCGGATATCTTCCATCAATTCAAATGATGCAATTACTTCATCCTTGCGAACGGCAACACTTTCTATGTTGCAGCCGAGTGGAATATCCTTCTGTTGGCAGAAGTCTTGAACATCCAGAAAAATATTTCTGCTCTGCCGTATTGAATAATCCAGAATATCCTTTTCATGCTTAAGATCATTTTCCAGCCAACGCGGCAGCGAGATGCCGAGCCATTTAATGAATTCCAGTGTTTTCAGTGAGCCGCATGGAGTAAGCGTCATATAGACGGGTTTCATTTCAATTTCTTTCTGCTGACAGAGGTAGTAATAATCCGACAGCATGTCTTTGAACATTTCTGCATTATATACGCATTGCGAGATAAAAAAGCTGCATCCGTCCAGGACTTTTTGATGCAGGCGGAGGTGTTCGTCGCCTAATTGGTAGTGGCGTTCTGCTATCGCAATCCCGCCCATGGAGAGCCGTTCGGAATATTTCTGGTAGAGGGAATAGGCCTGTTTTAGGCTACTTTTGCCGGTTTCCTCAGGAGTGGGGGAGCCGACAAACACAACATGGGTATCGCGCAAATCCCGGAGGATGATGTCCAGTTCTTCCGGACTGTATTTCCCCGTCCCAATATAGACAACTTTGGGTATATCCAGTCTTGCCATGTCTTCATTGGCATATTGGTAGGCTGGAATGGTTTCAAGATACGGAAATGGGCGTTCTTCTGGATTACGGGCAGCTTCGTCTTGAATATCGTACAGCACCAGTCCATCGGGTTTATACTGTTGAATCCGCTCTATCCGCCGATCATTTATCCGCTGATTTTTATCTGCTGGGTTATCAAGCTTGGGCGGTGTAATTCCATAGAGTATTTTGGGTTCGTTGCAGTGGGTATCTGAAAAACGTGTATTCATAAGTAATCCTTTGTGTCTAAATGAGTGTAATTTTTCTGCCAATCTTCTGCAAGATGATTAGTAGCTGAAACCGGATCCGCCAATAAACTCGCGCAATAATGAAAAACGCGGAACCTTTTCCGGCAAAATTGGGTGAAATTTTTGTAAAAAATCTATCAGAATTGCGGCTTGGGCAAACTCCGGCGAGCATGGGCTTACATCTCTTAGCAAGGGAAGGGCATAATTTCCAAGTACCGACAATTCATAATCCAGAGCACTGTTGAAAAAGGCATCGGCTGATTCCTGGAAAGGGAAAATGTTTTCGCTTTCTCCTCGGCGAACCGAAGGCCAGCGTTGCAGAGTCAATTCTGCGCTATACCCGCGATATTTTGCATCCCGGACGATTCGGCGGATCAATCTATTGTCTGTGGTGCTGATACGGTTGTGTGTGTCGATATTTAGTTGTGTGAGGGCCGAAATATATATTTTGAAGATTTGTTCTTTTGGGATGCGCGGCAGTAGCGCAGGGTTGAGTCCATGGATGCCTTCCATGACGATAATATCGTTGGGCTCCATTTTCATTTGGATGCCGCTTTCCTTTCTGCCGCCGATTTTGAAGTCAAAAATGGGCAATTCAACTTCTTTGCCGTTTGCAAGATCAAGAAGGTGCTCGTTTAATAGGGCAATATCAATTGCTTCTAGGGCCTCAAAATTATATTCGCCGTTCTCGTCACGGGGGGTAAGATGGCGCGGGACAAAGTAGTTGTCCAAGCTAATTACCCGGGGCCGAAATCCGACAACTTCCAAGTGGATAGCTAGTTTTTTGGAAAAGGTAGTTTTTCCGCTAGATGAAGGGCCGGCAATCAAAACGATTCGAGTTTGATCACGCTTGGCGGCAATTTGATCAGCAAGGGCGCTGAGTTTTTTATCGTGCAATGCTTCGGCAACGGCGATAAAATGGCCGATTTCCTCGGTTTTGGCTAATTGATTAAGCTGAGGGAGGTTGGGTACGCCAAGAATGCGACCCCATTCGTTATATTCCTGAAATATGCTAAAGAGTAAAGGCTTTTCATGAAGGGGCTGAAGGCTTAGGGGTAAATCCTTTGGTGGAAATTGTAAAACCAGGCCGTGTTTGTGCTGCATGATGTCCCAGGTGGATAGCATTCCTGTTCGTGGTACAAGTGGAAAATGATCGAGATCAAAAAAGCCGTCACACTCCTGGCAGTTAACCTTTCGCTGATTCCCTTGCTGTATGAGTTGTCGTGTTTCTTCCCGGGATGGTTTGTCGAAAACATCAAGAGCCTGTTGAAAAGAAAGTGTCTGGGGCTGAATGGGTAGGTCGGCCTGCACAAGTTTCTGCATTTCCGCTTTTAGTTCTTGGATTTGGCTTTTGCCGATGCTGCCGTTTCCGGGAAGGTAAAAGAAATATGCATCACCCAATGAGTGGCTTATTCGGGGAATCTCGGTGGAGAAAATACGTTGGGCTGCTAGGTTTAGCAGAAAACAAAGCGATTTGCGGTAGATTCTATGCCCCAATGATGAATCAAGCCGGATGGCCTGCAGGTCTCCGTTGGTGCTTAGACTGGCATTCAAACCTTTTAAAAAATTGTTATGCAGGGCGCCAATAACCGGTAATTCTGGCTCTATATCGAAGGCAGTTAGGGCATCACATACACGACTGTGTACGTTGACTGTTTTGGTGTTTCCGTTCATGCGTAGCTGTATAGTCTTCATACTATACAGTATACCTATAATGTGCAGTATTTCCAGCGTAACCTTTGATCAGTTGGTGCGAAAGGGCGTTGTTAGCGCTCGCCGGTTTTTTTGATAATGTGAAAACCGAATTGCGTCTTTATTACCTTGCTGACGGCGTTCATTCGCATTTGGCTTACGGCAAGCTCAAATTCTTTTACCATTTTTCCGGGACCAAACCAGCCAAGATCTCCGCCTTTGCTTTTACTTGGGCAGGTTGAGTATTCTTGGGCAAGGGCTTCAAAACGGGCGCCGCTTTTTACCATTTTGTGCAGACGGTCAGCGAGGGCTTTTTCTTTTACCAAAATATGTCGGGCTCTCCATTCCATGGAAATACTATATCCATCTCTATACGGCTGGGCAAGCCGTGTTGGTGGTTTTAATCCTATTGGAAGTGTGGGCCTGCTGTACTACACTGATGGTGTGAGTACTTTTTCTGATTCGCCGGAATTATACGCCTTTTTTCAGGCTGCTGCTGTGGTGCGGGAAGCCCGCCGAGCCTTGTTGGAAAAAATGATTGAGGCGGATATGCATAGCGCAAAGGTGGATTTCTTCTTTTCTGACTCTGATTCGCCACTATTTGTAAGGACACGGCAGGTTTTGCAGGATTACCGGCAGTATTTGCTGGCTTTGCCGCCGGCACGAAGCGGTAAACCGGTGGGTAATGAGCAGCTAGTTTTTCGGCGAAGCCTACGTGTGGCAGATGGGCGTTGGCAGGATGTTGAAATTGATTATGAATTGATAGAAGTTGAGCGAGATTTACATTTTCTGCGCGCCGGGGAAGAGTCGCTGGTGCAAATGTTGCAGGAAGAACAAAAAAAGAACAAAGATTACTCCGAAAGACAGTCATTGGAACTTTTGGAAAAGATGTCTGCTCGTCATGGAAAATGTAATTTTTTGCTTACTGATCGCGATGGAACCATAAACCCCTATTGTGGTCACTATGAGTCCTCAGTACAGTCTTTGTACAATGGATTTTTTGTCTCTAGGACAGCGCTTGCAAATGGGCGGCCTTGTGTGATTTTGACATCCGCTCCTCTTTCACCCGGAGTGATTGATGTTTGTTGCATGCCCTTACGAACCCGTGTTTTGGCCGGTTCGAAAGGGCGAGAGTATCAGGATAGTGCTGGTGGTTTTGGCCAATTTCCTATCGCTGCAAAAGAGCAGGGCGTATTGGATGAATGTAATCAGCAACTGGAAGCTCTTTTGCGGCAAAAACAGTGGCAGGCTTTCCTGAGTATTGGCTCAGGTATGCAGAAAAAGTTTGGGCAGACGGCCGTTGCTCGGCAGGATATTCATAAAAGCATTTCGCCAGCATTTTCTCGACAGTTTTTTGTTGAGGTTCAGCGGATAGTTCGTGGGATTGATCCACAGAATGTCTATCTGAGTATTGAAGATACTGGTTTTGATATTGAAATAAGTTTGCGAACTTCGGCAAGTGGTGTGCTTGCAAAACAAGGTGAAGCGGCTGTTTTTTCTAAGGGTGATGGCCTGGAATTTTTACGGCAGCAGGCTGATTTGGATATTCCGGAAAGCGGTGGCTTTCAGCTAGTGTGTGGTGACACAGCCGGTGACTTTCCGATGTTTGCTGCTGCCAAGCGCATTTTACCTGCGGCCTTGCCGGTTTTGGTGTCCAACGATCCGGATTTACGCGCAAAATGTATTTCTGATTATCCCGAATCCATTTTGGTACCCAGTCCGGAAAGCCTTTTGCTTCTTCTGCGTCAGCTTGCCTGAACAAATTGCAATATAAGTCTTGACAGCGTTTCAAAATGCTGATATTTTTCGACCTTATCGGGCCGATAGCTCAGCTGGTAGAGCAACGCCCTTTTAAGGCGTGGGTCGCAGGTTCGAACCCTGCTCGGCTCAAGGTTCGTGTGGGAGCTGGTTGACACAGCGTGCTTTTCATGGTAGCTTCCACACCACCTGTCTCCTTCGTCTAGTGGTTAGGACTCCAGGTTTTCAT
>CAYNNU010000124.1:0-6911 GCA_964398645.1 uncultured Spirochaeta sp. | reverse complement strand
GTCCAATCATCATCCAAAACATCAACATCGCCCTCACCTAGTGTAATCATAGGTTCAATAGCCAAAACCATTCCATTTTTTAAGCGGGGGTTTGGGCCTGGACCAACATAATTAGGAACTTGTGGATCTTCATGAATGTCTATTCCTACACCGTGTCCACAATATTCATACACAATTCCATAGTTTTTTTGTTGTACATGACTTGAAATTGCTCTGCTTATGTCTTTTATCCTATTTCCTGGAATCATCTGTTCAATGCCCTTATACAAACTTTCATTCGTCGTACGAAGCAACTGTTCTACTGAATTAGATACATTTCCTACAGGCAAAGTAACAGCTGAATCACTAAAAGCACCATTTAGCTCCACACCACAGTCTATTGAAATTACATCACCTTCTACGAGTTTTCTAGAACCTGGTATGCCATGAATAACTTCCTCATTCACCGAAGTACACAAAGTTGCGGGAAACCCCATGTAGCCCAAAAATGCCGGTCGACCGCCATATGCTTCTATTTCTTTTCGAGCGATAGTATCCAACTGTTTTGTTGTAACACCTGGTACGACATGTTGTTCTAGAGACTTCAATACTTTGGCAAGTACATGACAGCTTTCACGTATTCGCTGAACTTGATTTTCGGTTTTTATTTTTATCATTCCTGCAAAACTCCTTCCATATTTGTCTGAATGTATGATTCAACTTGCCGAATTAACATGTTTTGCCGATCGTTTTGTAATGCTTGTTCTAGCATTCGAATAGCCTCAGAATGATTATTCAGCAGAATTTGTAAAATTGTTTTACCAGTATATGCAAAAGAGCGTATGCTCTCTCCCTTTTCATACACAACATACGATTGTTGAATCGCATAATCAAAAAACTTTTCTGCGGTTTCGACGTCGTTTCCAAGCAATAAAAGTATACCGGCATTACATTGTGTAAGAGGATCTACCTCGGCTGGGTCAATTTCCTGAGCAACGCTAAAAGCATCCTGCCATTGTTGTTGTAAAATATATTCATACAGTTTTAGCCTTTTTAGGCTTTCAGGTTGAATACGGTATAAGGCTTGTACGCCATCCCAATCGCGTAATAATGCAGCATGAAAGAAATACAAATCCCCCAATACTAGATTATTGGTATTCTGCTGAAGTAAATCCCAAATCCGTGCGCCGTAAGTACGAGGATCCATTTCTGATTTTCCATGTACCAATTGCCAAATTTGTATTGCATTATTATTGCCAAACTGGGATTGAATTCGATTGTACTCTTGTTCCATATTTTCATGTAAAAACGCTAATTCCGGTTCAAATGGGCTTGCTGGAGCAGTTGGTGGTGTATACCATCTAAGAAATGATTCTGCAAGTTCAAGGGAATCTGGATATTTTTGTAATACATCAAGAATGAGACGGGCACCTTGAGGATAGCTATATCCGGCTTGATCATAGACAAACAAGAGATTTGCATATTCACTCCAGTCGAAAGTTCCGTAATCCAACAATTCCTGGTAACGCTTTCCAGAAGATGACCACTGTTGTAAATAGGCATACATATCTGCTGCTATCCGATCTAAATGTAAAGAAAAATATTGCTCGGGGTTTGGAGGGTATTGTTCTAAACGCTCGATAGCAGTTTGAGCCCATCCAATATCAGCATACACAAGAATTGGTAATGCCGGTTCGATTATAAAAAGATCTGGGAAGGAATGAAAAACTTCTAAGGCTGCTGAATGCTGGCCTTCTTTAAGATATAATAACACTGCATTCAGGGCATAGCGGTCATCACCAAATAATACAGCAGCCTGCTCATACAAGTTCGCATCAGGGTTTTCTAACAATTGAGATAGTAATAATAATTTATCTTCAAAGGCAGAACCATCGGATTGTTCGATTCCGCCACCCCTCAAAACCGCTTCTAACACTATATTTTGATAACGCGAGCTATGAATATGAGCGCGAGCCCATTCCAATGCTTGGAGTGGCTCATCCGCAACAATTGCGGCATCAACAGCCATTACCCAAAATTTTTGATCTTCTGGTGCATCTTGAGCAGCATTCAAAACAATTCGATATAGAATATCGGGGGCATCCCACTGTTGACGATATTCATAGGCACGACGCATAACCATTTTTGTTGAAGCAAAATTCACCGAAAGTTCAGCTGCTTCTGTAATTGCTTCCCTGGCCGCAAAGCGTTCACCCGCAGCAAGTGCTAAATCCGCAGTTTGTAACACTTGATACCAGCGTTCAACCCGCTGGGTATATTTGGTGTATCGCCAAACGATTCCAATAGCTGTAGCGAATAGCAATAAGCCGAAAAAAAACACAATGAGCGCAAGCCTCTTTTGTGTCATGAAACTTCATCCAAACTGTGAAAAATTGAATCCAAAACACCATTGACAAATCGATAGGATTCATCGGAGCCAAAATCTCGCGCAAGGTGAACAGCTTCATCTATAGTTACTCGTGCTGGTATACTTTTTTGAAAACAAAGCGCATACACACTCATTCGAAGTATCGCTAAATCAATACGTTGAACACGGCTAATCTCCCAATGTTCTAGATGATCAGAAATACGTTTATCAACCTCTTCTAACTGTTCCAAAGTTCCGCGAAATAGCAGCCGTGAAAAGTTAACCCATTCAGGCTCGGGCTTGCTTTCGTCATGGGTCCAAAGAAAAGCATCCAAGTCCGAGTCGGGTGTAATATCGTAGGCATATAAAGCCTGGAAGGCAGCTATTCGACCTTTCCTGCGTGAAGCCATTATGTATGCTCTTACAGGTTCTGTTCAAATACAGTTATCTCAGCTTCAGCACGAAGCTCACTGATGATTTCTGTCAATGCTTGCTCAAGCAATTGCTGTTGTCTTTGTTGCATAATATATTGAACGATCTGAGCCCGAACCGTTAATGTTTGACCAGGCAAAAGCGGGTCATCCAATTCAAGCATACGGGGGGCACGTTTATCAGATATTTTTACAATATGAAAGCCCAAATTTGATTCAATAACCCGACTGACTTCATTTTCATCAAGTGCAAATACGGCATCAACAAAGTTTTCACCAAGGAGTGCTCGTGCTTGATTATCACCCCGATGAAGATAACCGAAGTTTCCGGCCTGTACGGTGCTATCATCTAAAGCATTATTCACCGCTTCCTGAAAACTAATCTGACCATTTCGGATTTCTCGATACCGTGCATCAGCGCGTGCTCGAATTTCCTGCCTTCGATCTTCACCAACATTACGGGTATCATAAAAAATATGAGAAAATCCAACCATGGCAGGATTAATAAATTTTGTCTGATTTTCCTCGTACACCTGCTGGATTTCTTCATCGCTAGGTGGCTGAGCATTTGTAAACAAATCACGTTTTGCTTGAGCAATATATTGTTGTTGCAACAATGATCCCCATATTTGTTCGCGAAAATATTCATAAGACATACCAGTTTGCTGTTCAACTAACTGTCGAAATTGTGCATCAGTAACTTGCTGCCCTAATTGTGCACGCTGTTGCTGAATCATTGCATCAACATCTGAATCAGAAACAGTAATGTTTGCACGATTAGCTGCCTGTTTAATAAGAATCTCATTGATTTTGGCATCCAGCACTTCTCTTCGTTGTGCTGCATTTAATTCAATTTGGGCCTGTTGCTCAATGAGTTCAATATCATGTTGCAACTGACGGCTTGTAACCACCTCAGTCTCTGTAAGCCGAACCGTGGCGGCGGGACTATCCATACGCTGCGCATACACTTGTACTGATGATAAAACCATCAGTAATACCAATCCCAGCTTTTGTACTGTTGCTTTCTGCTTCATATTGTTCCTCTCAGTTTTTTGCCGGCACTTTTTGCCGCACCAACATATCCATTATTTTTTTTGTACCACCAAGCTTGGGGTCCAATTCAAAGGCCTTTTCCATGTACTGAGCGGCTGTATGCAATTGCCCACGCTCACAATATATCTCAGCCGCTCGTTTTAGATAATACGCAGTATCCCGTGACTGGATATTACACGCTGCAGCCCGCTCTAGGCAACCCAAATATCCGTTCTTGGAAAGTGAACTTGCAAGTTTCATACTGATAAGTCTTCTTACCCGTTCTGCAACTTCAACGAAAAAATGACGAAAAAATGGCTTTTCCTGCTCTAACTCAACGATCTCCATAAACAAAGAAAATGCTCGATATACATCTCCACGTTCTTCAAGAGCTTCTGCTAATAGAAATACACAATCCATATATTCACCACGATCAAGCCAACGATCAAGGCTATATTCAGGATCAGTCATACAACGATTATAGGTTTCAACAGCATCATCCTTAAAACCATGTAGAAGATCATGAAAAATCAACTTACTACAGGCTTCGGGATTTCCCGGTTCAGATTGCAAATAGGTTCGGTACTCAAAAATAAATGCATCAGAATGTATTGCATGAGTTAGGTCATATGTTCGTCGCTTTTCCGGATCCAGCAGGGTTTCATAGGCACGTAACAACAAATGCATCCGTTCGTATTCGGCGCCATCAACACCATATACATCAGGATGCGTTTCTTTTACTTTTTTTCGAAATGCCCTCTTTATTTCGCTAGATGTACAAGCCGTATCAACCTGGAGAACATCATAATAATTCTCTGCCTTCATTGTACTCATCAAATACCTCAGGCATAGATAACGTTACAAAAAAAGATGCCCAATTTGAAAAAATTATTCGGCTGAATTTTCCTGTAGTTCTACAGGTGCATCAAGTTGAATTATTGATTCATTTTGCTCGGGTGCAGACATATTCCACCATTCATATACCTGTCCTTCTGCCTCAATTTCTCTGGCAGCAGCTTCAACACCTTCGGAACTTGGAGTTCGATTAATAAACGCCATTCCAAATGAAGAAAGAAGAAAAATAGCACCGAGCACAGAGGTTGTTCGGGTAAGAATATTGCCTCGACGATTACCAATTTGCTGGGCTCCTCCAGCTCCACCAAAAATTCCGCCTAAGCCATCTCCACTTTCATCCTGCAGTAAGACCATAGCTGCAAGCAAAAATGCCGACAACAAAAATACAATCAATAATACAATACTTAAAAGACTCATCTATCAAAGCTCCTTGTCAAAACCGGCGATGGCTGTAAAAGAATCCAGCTGTAGGCTTGCCCCACCAACCAGGGCCCCATCAATATGTTCTTCTGCCATTAAAGCCTTTACATTTTCAGGTTTTACCGAACCACCGTACTGGATACACAGCTTTTCTGCAATATCCTGTGAGTATATATTGGAAATATTTTCACGTATACTCTTATGAATCTGATTTGCATCAGCTGGTGTAGCGGTTTTACCTGTTCCTATTGCCCAAACAGGCTCATACGCAATTGTAATTTTGGACATTTCAGCAGCGCCAACAGTTGCCAAACCACTGCGAATCTGTTGATCTACTACCATTTCAGCCTGTCCTGCTTCACGTTCATCCAGGGTTTCTCCTACACACAAAACCACATCCATGCCGTGTGTAATTGCAAGATCAACCTTTTGCTGAATCATTTCGTTGCTTTCGCCATACACATGACGACGTTCGCTATGTCCTAGGATTACTGTCGAAACCCCAATATCGGCAAGCATTTCAACAGATACCTCACCAGTATGAGCTCCGCTTTCAGCCACAGAACAATTTTGCGCAGCAATCTGCAATTGGCTTCCCTTTGCTGCTTGAACAGCATTAGGTAAACACACAAAAGAGGGAGCAATCATTAAGCGATGAGAACTTTTCCCCAATGCGTGAATCAATTCATGAATAAAACGAGCAGTTTCACTCGGTGTTTTGTGCATTTTCCAGTTTCCAGCAATGTAATATTGTCTCATAAAATTCTCCTGTGAATTAATCTTCCAATACTGCCAAACCCGGAAGTTTACGACCTTCAACAAATTCAAGCGAAGCTCCGCCACCAGTTGAAATATGATCCATTTTATCAGTTATATGAAAAAGATTTGCAGCAGCAACAGAATCTCCGCCACCTACTACGGAAAAGGCAGGAGAATCAGCAATAATATGCGCAACTGACTCTGTTCCATTGGCGAATGCCGGAATTTCAAAAACGCCCATAGGCCCGTTCCAAAAAACGGTTTTTGCCGATTCTATATGGGGCCGAATTTTTTCTATTGTTTTGGGGCCAATATCAAGCGCAAGCAGGTCATCAGGAATATCCATGCTGTCAATTTGAACAGGCACTGCATCTTCACTAAACTCGCTTGCAGCTACATGGTCCACTGGCAATACAATTTCTACGCCAATTTCTTCTGCTTCTTCTAGCAACTCTTTTGCTGTATGAAGATACTCTTCTTCGTACAAAGATTTTCCAATATTATGTCCTTGGGCTTTTAAAAATGTATAACTCATTCCGCCACCAATCACCATAGCAGCACTATTACACATCAGTTTTTCAAGCACTCCAATCTTTGATGAAACCTTCGAGCCGCCAATTACTGCAACCAAAGGTTTATCAGGGTGCTCTAGTAAAGGCTGAAAGGCTTCGACTTCTTTCTGCATTAAAAAACCAGCGGCGGAGGGCATTAAGCGAGCGACGGCTTCAGTAGATGCATGATGTCGATGTGCAGTTCCAAAGGCATCGTTAATAAAAACCTCACCTAGAGAAGCTAATTGGGCAGCAAAATCGGGATCGTTTTGTTTTTCTTCAGGATGAAAACGAACATTTTCCAAAACCAAAATTTCACCTGGTTTTAGTTGTTTTGCCCGCTTTTGTACTGCATCACCAATACAATTATCAATAGTAAATACTTCTTGATTCAGCAGCTCTCCTAAACGATGAGCCGCTGGAGCAACACTATATTCAGGGGAAAAACCATTCTCGGGACGACTAGATGACTCATCAAGACCAAAGAACCACCACGATCCAATATATAGCGTATAC
>CAYNNU010000123.1:0-6926 GCA_964398645.1 uncultured Spirochaeta sp. | reverse complement strand
GATTTCTTTGATTACACCAACATTCTTAACAACACCACGGTTGTCAAACTTTGCGCCACGTCCAAGTTCTTCCTGAGGAACAACCATTGAACCATCAGCTGATACTTCCTGAATATCCATGTACACAGGAATAGAAAATGGAGGCATAATATCTGCAAAACTATTATATGCATTTTCAGGAAAGTTGATGCGAACGCCCATTACAGTTTCGTTAGCATACCGTGTTGCACCTTCACGAACCGGAGCTTCACGTGTATATGAACGTGAAACAGTTGATGGATTGCGAGAAGATGATACCAATTCTACTTCCCAACGCTCAATAGCAAGTGAAGTCTTCATTAGTGCCAATTCGTCCTGAGTAAAACTTGCACCAGCAACAGCACTATAATCAAGCAAAGTTGCTTCGTTATCAGTCGGCTGATCAGCCGGATAGTTTGGCACAAGTTCAGCAAAGTCAATGAGAACCTGCCGTTCAGCGAAAACATTTACGCTCATCAGAACGAGCATAATTGTGATGAGAGTGAAAAACCGTTTCATCCCGTACTCCTTTAATTTGGTTACCCCAATGTTTCCAAGTCGTTATTTACTAGAATTATACGCACCATAGACTGTTTGTCAATGAAAAAAGCGGAATTAGCTGATTTCATGACAGCTTGCCTTAGCACGATATACATAGCCTACTCTATAATAAAAGGAAATTCAAATGGAATTTGCCCATTTACTGTAATTTGTATCAATTTTATATATGGAAAGTTCAAAAGTAAACTCTCACGAAATACATCAAGAGCTTTTTCGAAGTTAAGTACTAAATTTTCGTTATCCAGAAAGATACTTGCATCAAAATCAATATATACTTTTCCATGACGATACAGCAAAGAACGCAATCTGCTTTCGGGTGGAAACAGTGGACTCCGTTCGACTGAAATTGGCCCAAGAAGTATTTCGTCAACTGCTGTTCGAATCCTGTTTTCTCGACCATAGACGCGAGGCACCAACCTGGTTTCACCCTGAACAGCAGAATTCACTACACCGGGAAACAAAAAAACCATACGTTGATACCGAGGCAAGCAAATCAGCCAGCTTAGCAGACTGAACACAAAAAGAGCCAGTATCAAAGATACAACTTTATTCCTTAAAAACGGAAAGGTGCCGAGAATATTTTTTTTACTCTTCGTAATTAGTGATGAAATCATTCAGCCCATTATAGATACCTTGGGCAATTTCCTGCAAGTAGGAATCCTGCTGCAATAGCTGGAATTCCTGCTGATTGGTAAGAAAACCAGCCTCTACCAAGACAGATGGCATACGTGCGCCGCGTACAACTGCAAAAATTTCCTGCTTTAATCCGCGGTTCTCACTTCGATTTCCAATATTCGAATTCAAGCCCTGCAAAATACTCCTGCCGAGCATGATGCTTTGAATGGTAAATTCTTCTTCAAGCATTGAATTTAAAATTGGGACAACTTCCTGCTCTCCATCAAAATCGTTTTCTGTAATGAGTGTACGGCGAAACTCTGGTGGTAAATACCACACCTCAAATCCGCGAGCATTTCTGTTAATACTTGCGTTTGCATGAATCGAGACAAACAAAACAGCTGAGTTACTATCTGTCGCAGCCGTCAAAGCATTTGCCATTTCATAGCGATCGATTAGTTCAATGTAACGATCATCGGAACGGGATAGAACGATTCGTTTATCCGGAAAGCGTTGACGCAACAATTCATATAACCGCAAAGAGATATCTAACACGATATCTTTTTCTTGTAAAATATGTGTTTCGCCCTCTAGTACATGTCTTCCAATTGCACCAGGATCTTTTCCGCCATGACCAGGATCAATAAAAATTGTAGCGATATTCCTGCTGGATGAAAGATCTTCCGGCGGAAACAGCCTCTCCAATTGCTCTACCGTATCCTCAGGGACAAACAAACGCCCTGTACTATCCCAATTTATTGGATCAAGTGGTACAATTTGCTGAAAATTGATGGATGCGTAGGGAATAGCCGGAAAAAATGAAAAATAGGTATTATCTCGAAACAAAACTCCGCGGGAGCTGACCGGCTCCCACTGTAATTCAAGCCCAAGCGTTTGTACAAGTTCTTCCAGAGCGATAACCTCGGCGCCTGCAGCCTGTAAAAAGACGACAAAAAAAAGAAAAAGAATAGGCAGAATTTTGCTGGAGTTTTCATGTGTAATTAAAGTGCATGTATACATGATTGTACCAAATACCTTACCCCATCAATCCCGGCTCGTGCAATAGCCCGAAAAACCGCAGCATAAACAGCATCTTCCGTCGAATCTTCTATCAACAATCCTTCTGTTTTACATAATTGAAAATGATCAGATGCATCTCTGCCCAACCAATCTTTTCCAGTGACTGTAGCCGAAGAAAAACCTATTGGAACAGCCAGTGCTGGATCCTGCCCTGCATCTATTCTCGATTGTACATAACGGCGAATTGCAGCAATAATCTGGTCAAAAGTATGGCCAGGATATACTGCTAAATCAAACCATGTTTGAGTATGAAAATCCTCGTTAAGTAGAAAATGTAAGGATTCCGGCTTATTTGGATACATATCGATTCTGATTGATTCAACAGCTTGACGGCAAATATCTTCAATTCTGTTCCGTTGCAGTATTAGATCAAAATGCATGTTTTGAGTCTTTGTTGCTGATTCAGGGTCACGAACAATGATATTACCGCATTTTCCAACATTGTTTTGCAAAGCGCCAACTACATCCCCGGCATCCAGAGCAAACCACAGATATTCCACCCCTGGAATTTCCAGAGCTTTTTCTTTGTTATATATTGCCTGAATTTTTCCAGGAAAGGTAATACATGCCCGTTCGAGAACCGTTTTGGTATCCAAGGATTCTTGAGTGTTGTGATTTTCTGGACATTCTACCCCAACAACTGAGCACAAATAGGGCAAAATTGCCGAGCGTTGAGCATGCAGAGGGTACGTCCAGCCCGACATGAATCCTCCCGACAAACGGGCAGCAAGCTCTCCAATACAGGCAGATTGCCCATCCCAAAAAATATCGCCTTTTACTGCTCCTTGAGTAATGCCTAGTGCACGGCTACCATCTTCCATAAGTCGAAGCAATTTTTGCCGTTCTTCGGATTTCAGATCTGCAGGAAATGAATGCCCCAATTCTACTCTATATGGGGGAAAATATATATGACGATCGGCAATACCAAATTCTTCCAATTTACCCCGCACCCACACAGCATCAATACTAAACTCTCGTCCCTGTATAAATCCTTCGACAATAGCTGTATTGCTATGACTATTACCCAAGGCGTCCTGTACTGCCGCAAGAAGTTCAAAATAATTTGAAACAATTTGGACACCACGGGCACCCATATTATCCACTGGTTTCACAACCGCCGGAAAGGTATCCCATTTTTCAAGCTCTTCCTCTTGCCCGGAAGAACAAACAATAAAAGGCGGAACAGATACACCTGCTTCCTGAAAAGCCTGACGCATAAGATGCTTATATTTTGCTTTTTCAGCCGCAGCCAGCGAAATACCCGGAAGCCCTAATTTTTCTGCTACATAGGCAACAGCAGTTGTAAAATCAGTTCCAATGGTACATACCCCATCAAAGGTAAATTCAGCAGCAGATGCCTGTCTTGCAATTTCAATATGATCTTTTAAATCAACATGAAAAAATGCGCTTGCCTGAGATACGGCCAAAGCATTTGGATTACCGTCAACAACGCATACGTCCATGCCCAATTGTATTGCTATTTGCAACAACGGCAGCTGCATCACGCCTCCGCCAAGAAGCAGTATTCGTTTTCCAGTTAACAATGGACGAAAAGATGCGATATCGCTTTCGGCAGGCATGGGACTAATCACAGTGGTGCATCTCCTGTTTTGGAAAAATATGCTTCAAAGGTATCGCCCAAACCAAGCAGCTTACTTATCAAAGCAGCTATGAAACGGCCTAGCCGGCTTTTCCCTAAATACGGAAACCGTTCTGGATGATGCCCAGTTACAACAATCTTTTCCAGGCGAAAACCATAGCGGGCAAAAATTTTCCCGACCGTCTCTGCAGAAAAAATCAAAACATGATCTTGCGGGCCGGAACAAAGGAAAGAATTTAAATTTTTTCGGGCAGATATTCCGCTCCCATTGGGTGTGGAAAAAGCAAAAACCCCGCCCATTTCAAGTGATCGATTTATATGCCGCATTAAGCGATCAAAATCTGCTATGTGCTCGATTACATACCACATGGATATTACATCCATTTTTTTAACAGAAAAAGCCTGATAAATATCGAAGTCAGTGGCATCAGCTACAATAGCTGGCAATTTTAAATTTTTTTGCACATGTTCAACCGCAGCTGGCGAAATATCTATTCCAAAGGCTTGCCAAGCTGCGTCTTTTGCAGCTTGCAAAAAAGGTCCATAGGCACAACCAATATCCAGAATTTTACCAGCCCGGGGGTGAATTTTTTGAATTTCAGCCATCCGCCGCATCCCCATTGCCTGAATTTTTTCAAAATCCTGTAAGTAGGTTTTCCCATATTGCTGGCGATATTCCTGACCAAAATAATCACTGGTATATTCTATTGTAAAGGGTGCATAGCGTTGTTTGTAGATTAGCCCGGTTTGCTGACAACGAAAGAAACTTTCTTGGGCACAACGAGAAATTGCAAAATTTTGTTTAGACCCATCAAGCGGCGACCCCAATTGTCCTTGAGGTACTAAACGCAAAAGAAAATCAGCAAGGTTTTGGGCTTGTGCATTTTCTTGTAGAAACAAAGGAGATATATCGGCACCAGGCCGTAAAAAGCGGTGCAGACGTCTCTTGTTCACCCACCGAACTCCAATTGAGAAAAATCCAGCAGCATCTGCCAGACGCTTATGATACCAACTAGGGTGAAAGGCAGCTACAGCACAACCTGCAACGGAAGCCTCAAAAAGACTCAGACCAAACTGGCCAATTACTAAATCAAAGTTAGCAAAGATTTCTTTTGCATTTGAGCAATTTCGTATACATGTTACCCCATCTGGATAGTTTTGATGAGAAAAAGCCTTGCCAATCAAAACTGATATTCGTTCAGGCTGTATGGATAGTTTTTCCACTAGCACCCTAGCCATTGCCGAGCTTAGTTGCAGAGAATCTTCCCCTCCGAAAGCCAACAGAATTGTATCGATGTGCTTTGGCAAGGCAGCACGTCTATTTTTTGGCTGAGCCAAAAATCCTGCCTGACGCAGATTAGGTTCAATTTTGGAAGTTATTTGCGGCAGCATATCGATAAGATAATCACACATCCTCCGCCCAGGACCCTGTGCATCAAGACCGATGGTCATTCCAAAGGACGAAAGCTGTTTCATACAGTCAGCTGTTATACGTCTTTTATCCAGTACTACAAAATCATATTTGCCTTCCGGTTTTATGATTTGATATTGTTGAGGAATAAGTTCAGAAATTCTATTATCAATCTCTGGAACATATATTCCACTATCATCGTCTCCGATGGCAGTTAGGATTTCAAGACAACGGCGGATGTGTCCGGTTCCATGACCTACTCGTGTCTCGGCCATACAGAGAATTCGTCTTTTCATATAACCTTCGCTTTTTTACTCGAATTTTTTTCACACCATGTAATCACATCCTCAATATTCAATGGCTGCCCGCTATACAATGCTGTATATAAGGTTTTTACATATTCATAATCCTCTTGTGTATCTATAGTGAGGCGTTCATTTAGTTGCCATTCTGCGGGTGCTGGTTCAAGTGCTAAGGAAAATTGATCAGGATTATTGTAAATATACGGGGTTACATGCTCTCTATCGTATGGATCAGTACTTTTTTCTAATGCTGTATGCAAACATGAGCTACGGACAACTTCAACAGCCGTTCCATAAGGAGGATAGAGTAAACCGGCATAATCAGCAGATTTTTGATGTAGTACTTCAATGGATTTCCTGGCAACCTCAGCAGACACCAAGGGGTTATCCCCTGTTGCGCGAACAATAATGTCAGTTTCAAAGAAATGAGCAGCCGCACAAAAACGGGCTAATACATTTTCAGGGTCTCCGACAAATAATTCAAAGCCGCAAGCATCACAAATGGGCAGAAAGTCATCGGCACTTTCCTTGTCACAAAGTACAGCATAGGTATCCGCAGGAACTCGGTGCAAAGATTCTATAGCATGTTGAAGAATTGTTTTTCCTGCTAGCTGCATCAATGCTTTGCCCGGCAAACGCTGTGAACTCATTCGTGCCTGTAAAAACACGGCGGTTCTCATCAGTGCTCCTCCCATAATTCAAGCAATCGACGTGCATCCTGCGTGAAACGGAAAGTATGCATCTGAGTCCATGCCCGGGCGGCTTTGTATTCACGGATACTCTCTAGAAATCCAATTCCAGGGCGAAAAAATAATTTAAGCAAGTACCGACGTGGTAGCTTTCCGGAATTTCCACTGAATCGAATCGCAACATTTTTGAGAAAGAAACGAATATAATCAATATTAGGACTGGTTTCTTCTGATTCTATCGCAGATGTTGCACTTACCCGAAAAACAGTAGAACAGCTAATTGACTCCCCCCATAAATACGAGCGCATACCAAAATCCATTTTTTGCCAATACGGGCTTTCGATTCTTGGATCATATCCGCCGACTGAACGGAATTTCTCTGTATCATAGATGCCGACAAAATCAAACGGGTACAGGCTTAATTGACCATCTCGGGATGGAACCGCTGGGATCAAGCGGATCGAACGTCGAAAAAAGGCAGGCATCAATACTGTTGGCACAACTTCCGCCCGTTCATTTCGGTATAGGGGTGCAACACATAGGCGTTTATTCTCCATAATTTGGTCAAGGGTACGCCCCCCTAGCGGATGTATTTGTGTATCGTTCCAAACAACCATGACATGGGTGGTTTGCACCTCACGCATACCAAT
>CAYNNU010000122.1:0-6967 GCA_964398645.1 uncultured Spirochaeta sp. | reverse complement strand
CCGCACACCACTGCAATATATTGCGGCTCAAAGTATTGCCCGATTAGCCGCTGGGCCAGTTTTTCAACCGCAGATGCGACTTCGCTGGGCTTGAGCACAACGGTATTTCCGGCCGCAATGGCTGCAGCCAGCGGGGCAAAAAGCAGCTGCACCGGATAGTTCCAAGGCGCGATAATGAGCGCTGAGCCGTAGGGCTCGTATACAATCCGCCCGCTGCCTGGTCGTAAAAAGATTTCAACCCCAACGCGGCGCGGGCGCATCCATTTTTTTAGCTTCTGCAGGGCGTGGCGGATTTCTAAAAGAACAACCCCGATTTCATTGCTGTAGGCCTCAAATGCGGACTTGCCCAAGTCCTGCTGCAGTGCCTCCAGAATTTCTGTTTCGTTTTCGCGGATCATGGTGCGTAGGCGTTTAAGCATCTGCAGGCGGAATGAGTACGAACGGGTCGCCCCGCTGAAAAAATAGCTTTTTTGTGCCTCAAGTATGGCAGTCATTTCTGATGTGTTCATGCCTTTAAGTATAGCAGTATTCGGGGACAGTCCCTAGTATTTTTGGAGATTATTCGTAGGGCAGGCTGCTGCTGTTGTTTCGTACAAACAAGACTGAGGGTAAGTCTTGGGAATACACGCGCAGATCGGAATAGAACCGTCGCATGTTTTCGTGAGCAGGAACAGCCAGGCCAAGGAAAACCAATGCTGATCCCACTGAACCATCGCGAATGTGTTCATCCAGTTGTTTTTCCGGATCGCGGACAATGATTTCGGTTTCTGCCGGGATATGCAGGTTGTCCAGGGTGTTTTGCAATAGCTGTTCAATGTTGGGGCGTTCTTCTTCCTGGCGGATAATGCTTTTTACTTTCAGCTGCCGGCCATTTTGGACGTCGTTGGCCCGCAGAAGATCGGCAAGAATGAGCATGAGGCGCACGTTATTTTCCTGGCCACCCCACCAGATGGTGATGGGGCCGCTTCGTTCTTTCCAGCAAACATCTGTTTTTTTCATCATGATGATGTTTTTTTGTAAAAAACTGAGTTCGCGTAAGAGTTGTGCGTTTTCCTTGTCTTTTTTGGTGTTTTGCGACATTCCTAAAAGCACGGTGTTGTAAGAACCCGCCCCGAAACCCTCAGCCTGGGCAGAAAGGAATACCCCGTCGCGGAAATCTTTGCAGATGATCTGCTTAACTGGCAGCGAAGTCTGTAAACCAGTAGCTTTTTCGCTGCCTGCCGCTTGCTCATCGTCTTGTGCTTGAGCGATCTGCTCAATGTTTCCTTCGGTGAGAGTGTAGAGTGAAAAAACTCCCCCGTCGCCGGTTAAATCCTGAGCTAAAGAAATGAGTTGCTCGTGACTGTCGTTTTGGGAAGCAAAAAGCTGAACCAGTGGGCGCCAGTTTTTACCGCTGCTTTGCATGTTTTTTAGGCGGTTGGAGGCGGTAATCATGAGCGAGTGCCACAAACCTTCCCAAATATCGCCGTATTCCTGCTTCAGATGGCGGCGGGATAATACAAAAAAGACGATTGCAATAAGCAGCCAGGCCACTGCGGCAAAAACCGGCTCGATCAGAAACATTACAGCGATACAGCCAAGTGCGCCCAGAAAGCTGACAGGCCAGGGAATGCGGATTGTGGGCCGAAAAGATGGATTTGCCACAAAACTTTCGAAGGCGGCACTCAGGTTCAGCACGCCATAGCTGGTTAAAAAGAACATGGTCAAAATTGCGGCAACCGTGTTCAGGTTGCCCAGCATAATGGTAACCGCCGCTATAGCAACGGAAACGAGCAGGGCGGGAATGGGCTCACGGGCCTCGCCGATGCCGATCCGCAAAAATCCGGGGGTGATTCCATCATCCGCTAGGGCTTGGAGGGTCCGGGGAGCGGCAAGTATGGAGCCAATTGCGGAGCTAATTGTTGCCCCCAATACACCAGCCTGAACCAGCACCGGCCAGCGGGACGCCTGACTAAGTGCCTCGGATGAGGCCAAGGTTTCGGGCCTAGCTGAGAATGCCAGAAAAATCGGAACGGCAATGTAGATTGCAAAGCCGGCAGCAATTGCGCTCAAGATTCCCAATGGAATGCTGCGAGTGGGGTTTTTCAGGTCGCCGGACATGGAGACCCCAGCCAGAATCCCGGTAACAGCCGGAAAAAAGACTGCAAAGACTGACCAGAAAGAGGCGCCATCGCTGTAGTTTGGCTGTAGGACGCCTGCGTGTCCAAAATGAAAGGCCGAGAAGATGGAAACAAGCGATAGGATGATTGCCGCGAGAATGATGTACTGAATTCGGGTCATAAAGCCGGCGCCCAAGAGGCTAAGCAGGGTAATGGCGCCAAGAATTATCAAACTGAGGGTTTGTATGGGAGTGTTGGGAATAAAGAGCGCCAGCACTTCGCAAAAACCGATGGTATACAGGGCTATGGAAATTGCCTGGCTGAAAAAGAGCGCGATGCCAAGGCTTCCTCCGGCGGGTGCACCCATTACCCGGCTGATTATGTAATATGCGCCGCCGCCCTCCATTCGCATGCTGGTGCTGATGCTGGAAACCGAAAGGGCGGTAATTGCGGTGATGCTGTTTGCCAGTAACACGATGATGATGGTGTGAAATAAGCCGGCGTTGCCAACAATCCAGCTGAAACGCAGGTACATAATGACGCCGATAATGGTGAGGAAACTGGGGGTAAAGACCCCGCCGAATGTCCCCAGGCGGCGCAAGCGGCCATCGTCTTGTGAATTTTCCGGAATGGAATATGCCGTTTCAACCGGGCGCGGGCGTTTGCTGCGCTTAAAAAAACTGCCAAAGGGCGTAAACCAGCTCTTTGTTGAGCCGGAATTTTGTGTTTCCATGGAGCAATTATAGACTTCTGGGGCTAAAAAGCAAGCAAAATTGCTAGCTAGATCAGCTTTGCATTAGAATGAGTTTCCCTTTTTCGATGCCCGTTTGCCGGGCAACAGGCTCGCATTTTACTCGTAGAATATAGAATAATGAGGGGTGGATTGTTTCGCATAGGGTTTCGTAGTTTCCTTGCCCCTTGGAAATTACAAGCCCAGCGTTGGCAAAAAGCTGCTGGAATTCTGGCGTACATTCTGTTAAAACTGTGCCAGGATACGGGCTTCCGCTGGAGATCAGTCTTGCGCATTCTGGAAGCTGCAAATTGCCACCGGCCACTAAAGCCTTTGCATCGGAAATTGTGACATCATTTATTATGGGCTTTTCTCGTACTGCCAGATAGATGGCTGCCTTCGGGTTCGCTTGCGCAATTTGCTCAATCAGTAGGCTATCGAAGATGATTTCGCCGGCATTATCGGCTAGGTACAGGATTGAATTGGCCTTTTGTACGGCGGTGCGGAAGGCGGCAATGTGTTCACAGCCGAATTCGAGCGATGGAATCTTTTGTATTTCATCTTCTATGTTGATTGTGTGTCCTGCGGCGGCCCCGTAATCAATGATGTTTCCCGCTGCGGCCCCTCGCACCGCCAAGCGCAAGGGATCTTCCGCGCCCTGTAGCATGCGGCGAAAGGCTGGGAGGGCGGTGGCAACGAGACGGTTCGATTCGTTCTTGATCTCCCGGTAGGGGTCGAAGTCATCCTGCTTCGGAAAGTATGAGTGGTGGATATAATCGTATATGCCGCGGACAATATGCTGGGTGGTATCGCTTTCCTTGCGGTGTAAGATCAATGTGAGGGTGGTGTCCAGCACGTTTTGTGCCTGCTCATCATCAAGCTTGAGGTTTTCTATTAGATTGTTGATGTGCTGAAGCAGGCAGGGGTAGCATTGGTGTAGTATTTTCATTTTAGATTGCAACCTTTTTGCCGGTGTGGTTGTAAAAAACCTCGGCTGTTAGTGTGTGGCGAAGCTGAGCATATTGCTCGATTCCGGTGCAGTGGCACACCCCGATTCGGCGGATGGAAAAGCTGTTTAGGCGTTCAGCTATGGTAGAAATATCTTTTTCGTGGATCAGGTGGAATCCTCCTAGAACAAGATCGATGGGCAGCTGAAAGCGGTCGATTGCGGCCTGGATTATGTTTGTGATGCCGCGGTGGGAGCAGCCGCTGATGATATTCATGTGGCCTTCGCGGAGTATCACTAGACTTTGTTCGTCGGAAAAGGGGTCGTCATGCAGCTTATCATCAATCTCCATAGAAAAACCTTTGGTGTGGGTATCGTCGGGATACACGATGGCTGCTGCCGGCATAAGAAACACATTTTTGCCAATTTGTAGCCATTCGTCGGAAGAGATATACGAGTCGCCAATGCTCTGCTTCGCTGCCTCTGGCATGCCGATATATTCGCCGTTTCTTTTGAAGCGCCCATTGAGGGCAGATTGATGTAGCATGATTTTTGCTTGGGCGTTTTGTCGCCGAAAGGCTGGCAGCCCGCCGGTATGGTCGTAGTGGCCGTGGCTGATTATGCAGTGGGTAACTGCGCCAAGGTCAATTTTCATTTCTTGAGCGTTGTGCAGAAAGGCGTCGGTGGCGCCGGTGTCAAAGAGGATTCGCATGTCATCAACTTCAATATATACAGACAGTCCGTGTTCGGCGCTAAGCCGTTTACTATAGACGAGATTTTCCAACAATGTGCGGATCATAGTTTCTCCAGGCTTCTTGGGTTTGCTCCATTGCGGAGTTTAATGACGATATGCTACAATACATATCGTGCACAATACAATAGCGAACGATATAAAAGAAGATGCTGGAATTGAGGCTATTAACCTTGATAATCAGTGCTGTTTTGCCCTGTATGCTGCTTCAAGGGCAGTGCAGCGGGCGCTAAAACCTTACCTGGATGATTTGGGGGTTACTTATCCGCAATATCTGGTGCTGCTGGTCTTGTGGGAAAAATCTCCGGAGACGGTCGGCTATATTGGCCGCCGTTTGATGATGGATATCGGTACCCTGTCTCCTTTGTTGAAACGAATGGAACAAAAGCAGCTGATAACGCGGACTCGTGGTGATGTTGATGAGCGGGTGGTGCATATCGGGCTGACCCAAGCGGGCTTAGAGATTCGCCGTCGGGCGGTAAATATGCCCTTGAATAAGCTGAATAAAGATTCTTTGACGGAGGAGTGGTTTTACCGCTTGCGTCAGGAGTTATTCACAATAATAGATATACTGGAGAGTGAAGAATGAAGATTGTAGTAATCGGCGGCTCAGCCGCTGGACCAAAGGCGGCTGCCCGGGCCCGAAGAATGGACCCCAAGGCGGACATCACCCTGATTCAAAAGGGGGAGTATCTTTCCATGGCATCCTGCGGGTTTCCGTATTATGTCGGCGGATTTTTTGACAACCGGAATCAGCTGATCAGCACTCCGACTGGGGTGGTTCGCGATCCGAAGTTTTTTATGGCGGCTAAAAATATTAAGGCGCTTACCAATACCGAGGCAACTGCGATTGACCGCTCGGCAAAAACGGTGACAGCTGTTTCTACTGATGGGACTGAGCAAAAGATACCCTATGATAAGTTGATTATAACCACCGGCGCGAAGCCAAAGCTGCCGCCGATTCCTGGTATCGATTTGGAAGGAATTAGCACTTTGCAGTCTATGACTGATGCGGACTTTCTACGGAAGATTCGGGATGAACGGAAAATCACCAAGGCGGTTGTTGTTGGCGGTGGCCTGATTGGGGTTGAAACCGCCGAGGCTCTGCATCTTGCCGGCATTGAAGTAATTATTGTAGAAATGCTGCCGCACATTTTGGCTTTCCTGAATCCGCAGTTAGCGATGCTGGTGGAAAACCACCTGCGGGCCAAGGGTGCTGATGTTGTGTTGGAAAACGGCGTTAAGGAATTTTTGGGTGATGGCGGCAAGTTGAAAGCCGTTAAACTGGCAAACGGCACCGAATTGCCGGCCGAGTTGGCGGTTATTGCCATTGGCGTAACTCCGAATGTTGCCCTAGCGAGGGAAGCAGGAATCGAGATTGGCGCCCTTGGCGGTATTTCGGTAAACGAATACATGCAGACGAGTGATGCTGATATTTATGCTGCTGGGGACTGTGTTGAGGTGAAACAGCGTCTTACCGGACAAAGTGTTCTGGCTCCCTATGGCGACCTTGCCAATCTGGAAGGCCGGGTTGCTGGCGAGAACGTGATCAGCGGCAATGTTGCCCGTTTTCCCGGGACTGTGCAGACCGGTATTTGTAAGGTGTTTGAGTTTACTGCTGGTGCAACCGGTTTGAGTGAAGATCGGGCACGTGAAGCAGGATTCAAACCGGTGAGCATTGTGTCTGCAGGACCGGATAAACCCGGCTTTATGAATGGGCTTGGATTGATATCCTATATGGTCGCAGATGCAGATAGCGGCCGTTTGCTTGGGTTCCAGTGTGTGGGCCCCGGTGATGTAAGCAAGCAGGTTGCTGAGGCTGCTGCTGCTATCCAGGGAAATTTAACAATTGATGATATTGTGAACTTTGATTTGCCCTACGCACCGCCATTCTCACTTGCCATCGATAACTTTATTGGCGTATCGCATGCATTGCAAAACAAAATGAAGGGGCTTTTTGTGGGGCTTTCTGCAGCTGAACTCTTTTCTCGCATGAATAAGGGAGAGGAATTGTTCATTGTAGATGTTCGTGGAGCAGATGAGTATGATCAAATGCGCCTAGGGATCGGCGAGCGCCTTATTCCGCTTGGTGCTATGCGCGGTCGTTTGGATGAGCTGCCGCAGGATCGGGCGCAGGAAATAATTGTGTACTGCAAAATTTCCCTGCGTGGCTATGAGGCGGCCCGCATGTTGCTGGGCGAAGGCTATACTAACGTCAAGGTTCTGGAGGGCGGCGTTTTGGCCTGGCCCTATTGCCGGGAAAAATAAGTGTTTGATTCGGTGTGCTAAGCACCGAGTGGAAGGGCCGCCGAAAGGCGGCCATTTTTTAGCTATTTCCCGTTTTGGTGGGGATGGAATTCATTTGTTCCAGTAGAAAGGGCCAGTTAATACTGCCGTTGGGAATTACATACCACCAGGGAATGATCTCTTCTTCCTCTTCA
>CAYNNU010000121.1:0-7019 GCA_964398645.1 uncultured Spirochaeta sp. | reverse complement strand
CTATAGAAGATATGTGTACAGCATGGAGTATCATTTGCTATTCTGATGAAATGATTCCTGAAGATTTTACAACTATTCCCTATCGCGCTATGGGGCCGTTTTTACAAAAACGATTTGGTCGCCGTACATTCAAAATAGGGGTTGATGCTGGGTTTTCCTGTCCTCATAGAGTAACCAAAAATGAATCTGGGGTAGAACGGCAAAGAGGCTGTAGTTTTTGCGCCGAAGAGGGGTCGCGTTCTCCATTGATTGGGCAGGAAAAAAATCTGAGGGCTCAAATTGAAAAAAGCAGCGGGTATTGGTGGCGCAAATATCCAGATTGTGGGTTTTTACTGTATTTTCAGGCATTTACCAATACCTTCGCTTCGCCAGAGGTATTACGCGAAAGGTATCAACAAGGTCTTGCTTGTCAGGAATTTAGCGGGATGATTGTTGGCACCCGCCCAGATTGTGTGGGCGCTGAGGTTGCTGATGTGCTTCAGTCTTTTCAGACAGTTGATCGGGAGGTCTGGGTAGAATTAGGACAACAGACCATTCATCCTACATCTTTACAGCTTTTGCGTCGCGGTCATGGAACAAAGGAGTATCAGCAAGCAGCTAAGGATTTGGCACATCGGGGAATAGCCGTAATCCCGCATGTTATTTTTGGTATCCCCGGCGAGGGTCAGAAAGAGAGGGAAGAAACTATACGCTGGTTGGTGGAAAATACCCCGAGTCTGCTTGGAATAAAAATCCACAATCTTCTGTTGCTTCCTGGGACATCATTGTATGCGCAATGGGAACAGGGCAAAATTGATGCGTATTCCATGGATGAGCACCTAGAGGCGCTTATTAGCGTCCTTGAGCATATCCCGCCTGAAGTGGTCATTATGCGGCTTACCGCAGATATTCCTTTGTACCAACAAAAAGCAGCTGAAATTCCGGGTGAATTATGGCCTTCAACAGTTTTTACTGGGAGGCTTCAACAAAGAATGCGTGAAATTGGAACGTGGCAGGGGCGCCGCGCATAATATTGTTTTGCAACCGCAGAAAAAGTGCATTACAATAATGTGAAGGGAGTAGAACAGCATGTCAGGATATGGCTATGAGCGACATTCGGTTCCTTTACAGGACGCTTCAGTTTCTGCCTTTACGTGGGGTGCAAAAAAAAACAAGGCGGTTGTTATTATTGTGCACGGCTTGGCGGAGCATGCCGCTCGCTATGATGAGTTTGCACGGGTCTTGAATGCAGCGGACGTTTCGGTTGCTGCTTATGATCAACGCGGACATGGTTTAACGGGTACGGCCAGTGGACGACTGGGCTTCGTTTCGCGTCGTCGTACATGGGATACTTTGCTAAGCGATTTGAATATGTTTTCCACTTGGGTGGTACAGCGTTGGCCGCAGGTCCCGGTGTTTGTATTGGGACATAGCATGGGTTCACTCATAGTGCGGTGTCATCTTCGTGATCATTTTAGCCGTTATGCAGGTGCCATTTTATCCGGCACTGCGCCGGATCCGGGGATCGCTGGGCGGCTGGGAAAACTGCTTGCCGCAGGGCAGGCGCTGTTTTTAGGAAAAAAACACCGCTCAGGCTTGTTGAATACACTTGTCTTTGGCAAATTTGCGGCTGCCTTTTCTCCGGCCCGCACTCCATTTGATTGGCTTTCACGCGACCGGCAGTCAGTTGATGCTTACATCGCCGATTCTGCTTGTGGCTTCGTCTCATCGGCTTCATTATTCCATGCTTTGTTGCAAGGAACCATCCGCGCAAATCAAGTAAAAACCAGACAATCCTTACCACATACATTTCCTCTATTATGGATTTCCGGGGATCAGGATCCAGTTGGAAATTTTGGTGTTGGGGTTCATAAGGTCGTTCAGCAGTATCGTGAGTCAGCCGCTGGAGACAGTGAACTCTTGCTGTATTCTGAAGGAAGACATGAAATGTTACAGGAAATAAATCGGATTCGCGTCTATTCTGATATCCGGCGGTGGTTGCAAAAACATATGTCTTCAAAGGAATAGGGACGTTTATCCCAGCGTGAAAAGGATTGAGTTTTTTGCTTTTTTTGTATAGTTTCATAACAACTAGAGGGGAAGTATGAAATCAAGTAAAATAACATTTCGGGTTTTGTTTGCAACTTTTGCCAGTATCTATGGCGCTATTTTTGGCTACAGTCTTCTATTACCCCAGATATTTTTATTTACTCCGGCAGAAACGGCTGACTTTTGGCACCGAATGATAATTGTAATCAATGTTGTCGGTGCTTTGGCAATCTATTTGGTGTATTTATTTTATCGCCCTGTGGCCGTAGCCTTGAAGCAATTGGAAACTGAAGGACAGATGGATGAAAAGACATTTCATCGATCTCAGAATGCCTTTAAACAAATTGAGTATTTTCTATTTGCTGTTGGTATTGTTGCTTATAACCTGGGTGTTTTGGCAAACATGTTGCCCGATTTACTTTCCAGCGAGCCGCTTAATACCACCTATTGGGCTTTTCGATTTGTCTTAGCAGTTTCTTTTGGTTTAGTGAATGGCGTGTTTACTGCTCGGGTGGTAAATATTGCCCTATTGAAGGCTAAGGAGCGGATGGGAGTAACTCATTTTGGAGAAAAGATTCATAAGCAATCGACTTTGCTAAAGCTTGGTGTGCCGATTTTTTTATTGATTTTAGCAGTGGTGGTTTTTTCACTTGTTGCAGTCTTGTATTACGCTACGATGATTCGGACAGGCAAGATTGATTTTCAGTTTGATTTTGCCTTGCGGCATTTTATAATTTTTTCAATTACCTTAGGCATTGAAGCGGTTTTAATTTTGCTTCTGGTTCTAATGGAAAATCAAAGTCATATTAAGCATGTGCTGCAGCAGGTTATTCGCTTATCTGAGGGGAGCATGGATCTTTCCAGCCGGATGTATGTAATCAGTTATGATGATATGGGCCATTTGTCTTCTGCTATCAATCTAATGTTGGATAATTTGCGCGATAGTTTTGCAAATATAAAAGGGCAGACGAAAAAGGTGTCTGCTATCAGTGATAATTTGAGCATTTCCATGAAACGGACCGCTGAGGCCATTGATGTAATAATGAATCGGATTGAGGCGGTAAAGGATCAGGCGCTTAATCAATCTGGCAGTGTTGAAGAAACAAATGCAGCTGTTGAACAGATTGCCTCAAATATTGGTGAGTTGAACAAGCATATTGAACAGCAATCCGTGAGTGTTACCGAGTCTTCGTCTGCTATTGAACAGATGCTGGCAAGCATTTCATCTGTAACTCAAACCTTGGTTAATAATAGTGAAAATATTGCAAACCTTACCAAGGCCTCCGAAGAAGGACGCTATGATCTTGAAACGGTTAGTACTGATATTCAGCAGGTTGCAAAGGACTCGGAGAGCCTTTTGGAAATCAGTACCGTTATTCAGGACATTGCCAGTCAAACCAATCTGCTTTCAATGAACGCAGCTATTGAAGCGGCCCATGCTGGTGATGCTGGCAAAGGCTTTGCTGTCGTTGCCGAAGAAATTCGAAAGCTGGCGGAAAATTCCGGCCAAGAGGCACAAAAGGTTGCTGAGGTTTTGATTACCATAAAAGAATCGGTGGATAAAATAACCAATTCAATTGGGCATGTTACTGCTCGGTTTGAACAGATTGACGCTGAAGTAAAGACTGTGGCTTCTCAAGAAGGGCTTATTCGCAATGCCATGGAAGAGCAGACTGCCGGCAGCCGTGAGGTTTTTGATTCTTTAAGCCATTTGAATGACCTTACCCAGAAGGTTCGGGAAGGATCAGGGGATATGATAACCGGCAGTAAAAAGGTACTCAGTGAGGGTGCCAATCTTACCAAACTCAGCCAGGATATTGCCAGCAGCACCGATGAAATGGCAAAAAGTGCTGAAATGATCACAACATCAGTTGCTGAGGTTGATCAGTTGAGTGTGCAGAATGGAAACAGTATCTCATCCTTGTTAAAAGAGCTTGAAAAGTTTATTCTTGATGAATGATACACTTACATGATGTAGTGTTTTCCTATAATAAAAATCCATTGTTCTCCGGTCTGCAGCTGGATCTTGCAAAAGGCGGGGTCTACGGCTTGTTAGGACGAAATGGAGCAGGGAAAACCAGTCTGTTGCGTTTGATGTGTGGCTTGCTCGCTCCTCAAGAAGGCGATGTGCGGGTATGTAATCAAAATCCGAGTCTACGAAGGCGTGAATTGCTGGAGGATATATTTTTTCTTCCAGAAGAGTTTTCTTTGCCTCCCATACCACTGCCAGAATATGTTCAGGCCCATTCTGTTTTTTATCCTCGTTTTGATCATGAATTATTTGCTCGCCTGCTGAATGAGTTTTCCGTTTCCTACGACAGTAATATTGCATCTTTCAGTTTTGGTCAGCGCAAAAAAGCGATAGTTTCATTTGCCCTTGCAAGCGGCTGCCGTTTGGTAGTGCTTGATGAGCCAACAAATTCCTTGGATATTCCATCGCGCGGCCAATTTCGGAATGCAGTTGCTTCTGTGAGTAATACTGATCGGGTAATAATTTTATCAACCCACCAGGTAAAAGATGTTGAAAATTTGATTGATGCAGTTGTTTTGCTGGAAGAAGGAAAGATTATTCTACATGCAGAATCGCAAGCAATTATCAAGAGTCTTTCCTTCGGTACCACTGAAAAACTGCCCGATGATGGTTCGGTAGTGTATTCAGAGCCTTCTCCCGATGGCATCCGCTATGTTCGTCAAAGATTTGCGGGTCAGACTGGCGAAGGTCAGCCTGGATCTGATCGGATAGATTGGGAATTGGTGTTTCAGGCAGCAATTTCTCGGCCGGACTATTTTGTTTCCTTGCTAAATTCTGTAAACACGGCCGGGCAGGGGGGTGCATCATGAAACAACGGCGCTTTTTGCTCAGTGTTTTGAATCGCGAGTGGGTTTTGCAAAACCGCAACTGGGGAATGCAGGCGATGGTCATTATGGCTTTATTGCTTGTGCTGCATATTGGTTGGCGTTTTCTTTTTCGCATGCACATTCAGCCTGATGCAATCGATTTCTGGTTTGGGGTAGTGCTCGTGCTTGGTGGAATTGTGTATGCTTCGCAGGCTTTTCAGGAAGCGCACGACCCACGAAAATCTTCCTTATACTACATGCTTCCAGCTGGAAATAACGAAAAGTATTTGGCAAAGGTTTTACTTCATGGGCCATTGTTCATTTTGGCTGTTACAGCGATCTTTTTCGTTTCCTCGCTGCTTATCTGGCTACTTAGCAAGGCCGCCTGGAATGATACGCTTCCTTTGTTTAATCCCTTTAATGCGGCAAACCGAGAATCAATGTTGTCGTTTTACAGTAACGTCCCTCTCTTTTTTGCAGGAGGAATCTTTTTCCGCCGGCATGCTTTCTGGAAAACCATTTTGGGGACGCTGGCATTTCTGGTGCTGTGCGGTATTGTTGTTTCTATCAGCTTAATTGTAAGCGGAATAGTGTTCCTGGATGTCAGTGACTTTTCCGGAGTCAATATTCAGTTGGGTAGTTTTTCCCAGTGGACCCGGGTCAAAGCATATTTTGAACTTGGAATATTCCCGCTTTTTTTCCTTGCTTTCGGGCGGGTTCGCTTACAAGAGAATGAGGTAAGCTATGGCTCGTAAAATGAAAATCAGTACTACTATGTTGCTTGTATTTGGATTGTGTATGCTTTTGGTAGCTATTGCCTTGAGTGCGGCAAGCATTCTTGCTGTTCGGGACGAGTTGCGGGAAAACTCTCCGCAGATAAAGGGAGTGTTACCCGACGGCCAGGACTCTTCAGAATCAATTTTGCTTATACCAGGGCTGCATGATTCGGAAGGTGATCTGTCCTTTTCAAAAGGGTGCTAAATGAGAATGCGTTTTTTATCAGCTATGCTTTTGATATTTTCATGCACATTCTGCTTGTCTTGCCGAACTGCTCCATATCCCGATCCGTATGAAGAATATCGTCGTTCTTTGCAGGAAGAAATAGGTGAGTTGGATTGGTCTGGTTGGCCGCAGATACAGTCAATTGATGCAGTTGGTGAAAACGAGCGGCAATATCGTGAGTATTTTCATATCGATTGGCCGGAGTTAGAACAAACTGTCTATTACCGCCTAGGGACAGTTTCCTGGCAAAATGGTTTGCTTGGTGTCCAGGTATTTTTGCCCCGCGAAGCTAGCCAGGGAACAATCTTTTTTGCTCCAGGCTATCTGGCGCAAAGTGGCATTTTTTCTGATTTTATTCAGTATTTGTGTCAGCAGGGTTTTGCTGTAATCGCCTTTGATTTACCCGGGCATGGGATAAGCAGCGGGGACAGGGCTGATATTGATAGTTTTGAAAATTATGGGAATGCGGCAGCTGCTTTGGTGGACTTTGTTCAGCAGAAAAAAGACGTATTTTTAGAGCAGGGGCTTACTGCTGCACAAGCGTTGCCACAGCCTTGGTATGCTGTTGGGCATAGTACCGGCGGAGCAACTTTTATGATTTTCGCAGAGCAGAAGCGGCGGCAGCAGGCCGAATTGCCGTTTCGGGCTTATGCATTGCTTTCACCGCTTGTGAGGCCCGTTTTTTGGACCCCAGCTATTGTTTTTGCGCATATTTCCTATCCCATACGGCGGCATTTTCGGCCGCTCAAGCAGAGCCCCGAATTGTTGGGAGTGGAAACCTTTCCTTCAAATTGGGCCTTCAGTTTGTCCCGTTGGCGGTCCGAGATTGATGACTATGCTCAATTTGATTTTCCGGTTTTTCTTTCCCAGGGGGGAAGGGATACAACCTTGAATTACAAAGCCGGCACACGTTTTGTCCGTGAGCATTTTCCCCAAACTGAGTCGCATTTTTATCCTGAATTGGGCCACATAATTCATCAAACAAGCCCATTACACCGTGCGGTTTGGCAGGACATGGTGAGATTTTTTCAGAATCTTTCGTTGATTGAATAAGTGATTAAGCAAAAAAAAACTCCTTACAAGTGTAAGGAGTGTATGCGGCAGATAGGACTTGAACCTACACGGGGTTGCCCCCACCAGCCCCTCAAGCT
>CAYNNU010000120.1:0-7026 GCA_964398645.1 uncultured Spirochaeta sp. | reverse complement strand
TTATCACCAGCTGTTGAAATGGTTTTGCATGATGGAAAAAACATGACCAAACCAATTAAGATAAGCGAAATTTTTTTCATAATAATCCCCCGAAAGCTAACAAAGCTAACCCAAACTGAACGGCAATACACAATGAGCTTTCACAAATCTAATACAGATTTTGGCAGATATCAATTTTGCTGAATTTTTTCTGGTTTTGGAATTTTCGTTCCTTGAGCTCCAGCCGGGAATAATGCGTAGTTTCCAGCTGATGATGTGTATTGCGGCTTCTTCTAGACGGGTTCGGGATAATGTGCCGTTTTGGACAGCAGTAACGATGCTGTCCCGTATGCTTTCGGGGTGTGCGCCCATTGCTAATATCATGTCGGCGCCGGCGGATAGGGCGAGCACGGCGGCTTCCTGTGGGCTGCAAAAGTCCTGTAGGCCTTGCATATAAACGTCGTCTGTTACTAACAGGCCGGTAAAGCCCATTTGCTCGCGCAGTAGCTGGCCGATAATTTTGGAGCTGACTGTGGCTGGGTTTTCCGGGTCTATTGCCGGTACTAAAACATGGGAAGACATGAGGGCTGGCAGGTTATGGTTTTGTATTGCGGTGCGAAAGGCTTGTACGGCTGTTTCGTTTTCGCGACCGGGGTCAAAGCCGAAAACTGGTAATCCGATGTGCGGGTCGCCGTTGCCGCTGCCGGGGAAGTGCTTGGCAACAGGTAGAACTCCGGCATCCAGCATGGCATCAATCATAGAAATTCCGAACTGATATACCACTTCAGGGTTTTGGCTGTAGGATCTGCGCGATAAAAACTCGCGGTTTTCATCTAAGAGGGGCTCGAGTACCGGGGCAAAATTCATGTTGATGCCTAGCTGATGCAGACTTTGCGCTGCCTGATCAAAATATTTTTGAGCGTCACTCAATCCTACCGAGTCGCTTGCTGCTCCGCTGATTGCTGCGTCCGGCAGTGGCGGGGCGATATTTCGTAGCCGGTTTACGCTGCCGCCTTCATGGTCAATAGCAATAAAGAGTGGAATGCCTGTGCTGGTTTTCTGCAGGGCTGTGCATAGTTGACGCAGCTTTTCTGCTGAGCGTTCGGCTTCTTGTGTCTGCGAGCTTTGCCTAATGTTGTATGATAACAGGATGACGCCGCCGGGCTTAAGCCGGCCAAGTTGGGCTTTCCAGTCTTCTGATAGTTGTGTGCCGTATCCGGCGGAAATGATGAGTGTTTGTGCTGCTAATTCTTCTAGGCTCAAGCGTTCAGCAATACGTCTGGCATATTCTTCTGCCGTTGCTGGTCCGTAGGAGTTGGAAGTGGTTGCTGGTGCTGGGGTGCAACTGGCATAAAGCCCGAGTGTACAGGCCGCCAAAAATATAAAAATCTGTTTTCGTTTCACAGCACGTTTGTAGCAGAAAATTGAGCTTGGCTCAATCAGTATAGGCTAGATTGAATTTTTGAATGTGCGTATATATAATTACCCCATGAGTAAAAAACAAAGTGTTTTCATTGTCTTGCTTCTGCTTGCTGGAATTTTTCAGCTGTTCGCCCAATCTGGCTCGTCTGCCTTGGTTCCTGATGAATTACGGCCGGTTGATGAAATGCTGGTGCGGGGTGAGTTTGATGCTGCGCTTTCTATGCTGTTGGATATCTATGCTCAGCCGGCACATGTGTATCCTGAATATGAAATAACTTGGCGTATTGCCCAAGCCTATTTGTTCCGCGGTGATAATGCCATGTTTCAGGGACAAGATGAGCAGACATATATTGATGATTATGATCAAGCCGAAATATGGGTAAACCGCACCCTTGAGCTTGCGCCTGATAAGCATTTTGGTTATTTCTGGAACGCTGCGCTTATTGGTCAGCGGGGTATGATGAATGGCCCTTTGAATTCCTTGGTTAGCTCCGGTGAGATGCTGGATATGCTGAATGAGGCTGCCAGACTTGATCCAGAACGGGGCTATGTGTACTATTTGGCCTCATTTTTGTATCAATTATTGCCGCGGGTAATTTCTTTTGGAGACCGGGACGCTGCTGTTTGTATGGCTCGGGCCGGAATATATTACCAGGATCGAATGTTTGAGAATGGTATCATTACTCATCGGTATCAGGATTACTATTTACAGCTTGCCCGTTCTTTGTGGGACAGGAATTGGAGCTTGGCAAAACGGCAACGGGAGCAAGAGGATAAACGGGAAGATTTGGCTCGAACACAAGACCCCTTTGAGCGGGCGAAATTGTTTGAGGCTATTGTTGAAATTCCAGCCATGAGCGATCGTGAAGAGGCTAGGATGATTCTGCAGCAGGTGCGCTCCCGCCTGGATTATGAAAACCGGATATATGCGGATTATCGTGATTGGTTAAAGCTTGATGAGTTGGAAGATAGCATGTAAGTGTGCGCCCCCTGCCTGGATATTATTTTTTTAAAGCCTTTTTTTCTTGCTCAAGATAGTTGTTCAGGCTTTCTTGTATTGCTTCCTGAGCTAAGCGCCGCAATTCTTTTGTATCGCTTGCTGCCACGGTTTCGGCGGAAATTTCAGGTAGAACTTGAACCTTGATATGGGTTCGTTGTTTCATTAAAAAGCTTTTTTTGGGCAGGGCATCATAGGAATTATGAATCATAATCGGCAGGATTGGTGCCCCGGTTTTTTTGGCAATAACAAAGGCACCGTCTTTGAATCTTTGCATATTTCCATCGGGTGTTCGCGTTCCTTCGGGAAAAATCATCACTGGATTTCTTTCTTCAATATTTTTCATGGCAGTTTTGAGCATTTTGAACTGGCTGCGCATGTCTTCCCGTTCAAGCTGGATGTAGCGGCACAAGCGCATTTGCCAACCGAAAAGTGGAACCTTAAAAAGTGATGATTTTGCAACCCATTTAAAGTGGACATTGAGGCGGTAGAGTACCAGAATATCTACCAAAGATTGATGATTGCTGACCATCACATAGGTAGTGCCTTTTTTGATGTTTTCCTTACCGAGAATGCTGACATGCCAATAGGGGTTTATGAATATATAGGTCCACCCAGCCCAGAATGCGCCTAGACGGTGCAAAATCACCTGTCTGCGGTCAAAGGGGTAGGTGATGATTTTGATAATGAGGGCAATGGTGAACATGGGTATTGCATATAACAGGGCAAATATCCAGACAAATGGGGAGATAATTAACGAAAGAATAAAGGAAATGATTTTCTTGATCATGGCTAATATTCCAAAAGATTTCAGCCTGTGTCAATTACCTGTTTTTTTTTCCTGTTAGCATCATTCTGTTGACAATCCTTTCTGGCTACAGCAAACTGTATACCATGCCTGTAACAGCTACCGAACAGCTACAGAATCTCCTGGGAAGCACTGTCTTTCTTTCAACATTTATGAGTTGGTTACTTGCGCAAATCATAAAGACGCTCATCGATGTTTTTCGTCATCGTGTTGGGCCATCTCGGGATTTAGTTGCAAGTTTGTTATGGAAAACCGGAGGAATGCCATCTTCCCATTCATCAATGGTTACTTCTTTAGCATTGTCTTGTGGCTTTGTTTTTGGCTTTCATTCATCGGCATTTCTTATTTCTTTTTTTTATGGTGGCTTGGTTATTCGGGATGCAATGGGTGTGCGCCTTGCTGCTGGACGGCAGGCGCAGCAGTTAAACCGTCTTGGGCGGGAACTTGAAGAACGTTCTGGAATTCCTTTTCAGCCGGTAAAGGAAATCAACGGACATACTCCGGCAGAGGTTGCAATTGGGGCTTTGGTTGGTTGCTCCATGGCTGTAGCCTTTCATTTTCTATAAACTATTTGAATTGAACGCAGAGGTATCTGGTGGATAAGCGAGTCGTACGAAATAGGGTGTTGCGGGTTACGGGGGTACTGTTGTCGGCAGTGCTTGCTACCTGGGCCTTGTTTTTGCTTGCGCCGGTTCCGGTGGAAAATCCTGCCTTTGGATGGAAAGATGTGTATCCGGTTTTAGTTGACCGTACTGCTCTTCCGCAAAGCCCGGAGCATATGCTTGCTATCGATTCTGATGACCAGGTTATTAGTAAGTACAGCAGCCGAATTACGATTTCAGCCTTTTATTTTCAGAATCAATTTCCGGTAGCAGAGATTCCGCAACGTATTATTCCCGAAGATCCCCGTTATGATCCCTATGTTCAGGCTGTTCAGAACTTTTTTCGTTCTCCTTCCCATCCGGATTGGGAGGTCGTGTACTTGAAGACTAGTCAGCCAGCATCATCTGTGCGGGAGCATCTTTCGGATTTGCAGCAAAATTATCCCCATGGCATTCTGTATACCAGTAATCGTTCTATGCCTCGCTGGGTTCGACCCTTGGTAATTGTGGCAGGTATTTTGCTTGTTTTGTGGGGAGTGTCCCGGACGCGCCGTCAGCGTTTCTGGGTGTTTTTGGCCGGTGTTCCCCTTATTCTTACTGGTAACGCCGGGAATCCTGTGGTGTTTTGCGCAATGGCGGCATCTTTTTTGCTATGGCAACCAGTATTCCTGCGCTTGATACAGCGTTACCGTTCTTCATTGCATTATGAAGATGCTCCTTTGTGGTCATTGTCATCAACAAGATTGTTGGTTTTTGCTGCGGTTTTGTTGCTGGCTAATCCCCTAGGTATTTTGCTTATTGGTGGTCGGCCGATTCCGGCCTTGGTATCCCTTCTTGGCGTGCTGGTTATGATCGGCGTCTCGTTTCTGGCTTGGACCTGGGTGCATCTTCTTGAACAACGCCGCGATCACACTATCTTTATGCCCTTGTCGTTGCGGCCGCGTTCAGGGCGAGAAATTGCAATTCCCGAAGCTGCCCCGGTTTTCGTGGTGGTGGTGCTGGGTTTGGTTTTTGCGTTTCTTCTTGGTGGGAGCTTGGGCGGCTTGCCGGGTATGCAGCCCTTGCAATTACCGCAGCCGGTAAGCCAAACAGAACACTGCAGTCTGCCAGAATTGTTTCAGAAGGTACAAAGTGAGGAAGTTGACAGATCAATGTATCTTCCTACTCTTGCTGAGTATCTTGCGCATCGCTCTTTTCAGCAGTCGATGCTGTATGGTGCTGAATATGGTTTTCCCGAGCCGGGCCAAACCATCAATTTGATGGGCAGTGAGCGTGAAGGGTCTGAAATGAGAACTGTTGCCCATACGGTAGTGAGCTATGAATCGGGTTGGGATTCCGCTATGCTGGAAGATATCCACCCTGATAGTATAGAGGCAATTATGATGGAGCATGGATTAAGCCGTACGTATCAAGTAGGTACGGTTGATTCTATTTTCTTTGACCGGGGAACAATTTTTTGGTTATTACTGCTGGTTCTGGCCGCATTATTGGCGGATAATCCTTTGCCGGGAGGAATGAAATTTTTTCGCAGGTCGCGTATGCCGCTTGCAAAAGCACATGAGGCCGCTTAGGCTGTATATGCAGCTGCGTTTTATTGGAAGCACATGAAAGCGAAATTGATTTTTGGAACATATAACTCTTTACCGGCGGGCTTAAGCTACGATGAAATTGAAGCTCGTTATGAGCGTGAGTACAAGCCTTTTGTTCAGCAGTTGTATAGTAATCCAGAGATCAAAGCCCTTGTGTATTATTCCGGAAATCTGTTGAACTGGTTTGAGCAGCATCATTCTGAGTTTTTGAAAGTGCTTTCTGAGTTGGTTTCCCGCCATCAGCTTGAGATTCTTGGTGGAGCCTATTTTGAGCCAATTATGCCCCTTATTCCTCGACAAGACAGAGTAGGTCAGATTGAACAAATGACCACTGTTTTGCGTAAACAGTTTGGTCGGCGTCCGCGTGGTTGCTGGATTCCGCAATGTGTGTGGGAACCTGGGCTTATTACCAGTTTGTGTAGCAGCGGTATGGAATATACCTTTTTGGAAGATAATCAGTTTTGGCGTGCCGGGGCAGAGCAGGATCCCTTTATTCGCCCTGCTATTACTGAAAATCAAGGCAAGACAGTTACTGTGTTCCCCTTATTCAGTGGGACGGGGCAGGATATTCTTCCTGCCGGCTATGAAAAATCCTGGTATGGTGATTCACGCGATTTACCCTTGTTGGTCAGGTTTCTGCCCGGAGATGGGGTGTCGGTAGGAGACGTTCAAAAGATTATTCAGGCGGTGAAACAAAAAAATCTCGTTCCGGTATTACCTTCCCGCTATGTACGCTCTCTGCCACAACGGCAGCGAATTCATTTTCCGGCTTCGGCAACCAAGGATATGTCTTGCTGGGCAATGTCAGTTGAAAAACAAACAGAGTATCTCAAAGCGCAGCAGCTGTTAGCGAATAGCGAAATACAGGGCGTATTTCCGCAAGGTGGCTTGTTCCGCAATTTTTTAATCCGCTATCCGGAAGCTGCTCGGATGTATGCCAAAATGCAGCATGCCTGTATTTTGGTAAACCAGATTCGGGGTGACCGTCAGCGCAAGCAAGCGGCCAGAAAGGAGCTGTGGCGAGGGCAACATAATAGTGCCTATTGGCATGGGAAGGGTCCAGGCTTGTATTCCGTTGAAAATCGGATACAAACGTATAAATCGCTTATTGGTGCTGAGATGATGGCGCGTGAGTCTGGTGTTTTTAAGCCATCAATTTTAGCTGAAGATATTGATACAGATGGCAGAAATGAATATTTGTATCAGGGTAGCTTGTTTAACGGATATCTGCACAGTAAAGGTGCCACATTATTTGAATTGGATAGCTTTCGCACCCAGCAAAATTATTTGGCTACCATTGCGCGGCATCCCGAGGCCTATCATACCAAGGCTCAGATATCTGCTGGTATCGACAGCAGAGAACGTCATGCCTTTATGGATGTGTTTATCAATCCAAAGACGACTTGGAAACAGTATCTGTCTAATCCAGCTGAGGTCCGAAGCAGTTTTCACCAAAGCTATTATCGGCTGGAAGAGTTGAATCGCGATCAGTATCAGGTCTTGTTTTCTACGCAAGGGAAAATTGGTCAGGAAGATGGTGAAATCCGGCTGGAAAAAAAGTATCGCTTTAATAAAAGCTCTGTTGTAGTAAGTTATACAATCACCAATACCGGAACATCTGCTATACAC
>CAYNNU010000119.1:0-7026 GCA_964398645.1 uncultured Spirochaeta sp. | reverse complement strand
GCCTTGATGGCGGGTTCTATTTGTATATTCGTGATTCTTTCGACATCGAGTCCGTGCTGATTGTTGAATCCACCGAAGACCCTGAGCGGCAGGCTGCTAGCTATGCCCTGCGCGATCCATCATATCATCCAGCTAATCAGGGTGAGCGTCGAATTTTGGATGAAGAAATGCTTGAGGAAGATCAAGGTCAAAGCCTTGTTTCCAGTAATCCTGTTCCTGATGATCAATTTGAATGGGCGTATCGAATTTTTGTACCCTATATTACAGTATACGGGTATTCTTGGAGCCGAAACGGTGAGCTGGAAATCCACGACGGCACCTATTTGAATATTCGCACTTTTGAAAAACCCTTCGCCGATTACAGCGGTCAGTTCGTCGACAACCCTTTCCGCATTCGTGTTGTGCAGAATCGGGTAGCCGAACAGACAACCCCGCCACTTGATGATGGCCCCTTTATGCCGCTGGCAGTTGAAGCCTTTCTGCAAACCGCCGAGGAGGCAAACTCGGAATTACAGGCAGTCGCCGATCCAAAGCAGCTTGTTGCATCGATTAGAAATATTGTTGCTCAGGATGAAGGGTATAGTCTGGATTTGATATTGGTGCTGGATACCACGCAGAGCATGTATCCCTACATGCCGGAGCTGCGGGAAGAGCTAATTCAAATGCTGCAGGAATTTACCGCGGATGCGGGAAATTGGCGGATTGGGGTAGTGTTCTTTCGCGATTACCTAGAAGCCTACGTAACCAAAAAATTTCCCTTTACCAATTCGTTTTCGAATGTGCAGAATTACATAAACCGCGCTGCTACTCATGGCGGCCGGGATATCCCTGAAGCAGTGCACGAAGGATTGTACACCGCTTTGTTAGGTTTTGAATGGCAGGCACAGCGTCGCCGCATTATTCTGGTAGGCGATGCTCCGCCGCATCCGCGCCCCCGTGGCAGCGTCACGGCCGACATGGTGTTTGAAGCCGCCCGCGAGCGCGAGGTGCAGATTCACCCTATTCTGGTTGCTCCGTACTAATTTCGCCTCTTGGCGCGCCCAGTTCTTCCAGTACACGCTTGGCCAAAATAAAGGGCCAATCGGGAACGCGGCCAGCAAGGCTTGCTTCCTGATCCAGTAAAAGATTGAACCGTTCTATAGCAGTGGCATCATCACCCATTTTGTGGTGGATAAACGCTGCCCAGTATTCAGCAATAACCCCATTCTCGGCATCGGCAGGGTAGCGTTCCAAAAAGGTTTCGTAGTAGGCAAGCCCGCGCTGCAGTTGATCATCATTTACGGCTTCCTGTCCCAGTTGGAACATCTCCATTGGGGAAAGATCTTCGGCAATGTCCGCACTAGTGGTTTGACAAGCGCCTAAGATACACAATGCAACAAGCAGAACGGCCGGTATCAGTATTTTTTGTAGATTACGTTTCATCATAGATTGACTATAGCACATTTGACGGCTTGTTCAAGTGAGGGCTTTGGCATATTCTATGGGCATGCGAACGTTGTGCTGTTTTCTGCTATTGATAGGTGTAGCCGGAGCCCTACACGCCCATCCTCATATTTTTATAGATGCAGAACTGGAGCTGGTTTTTTCGCAGGGTTCTCCGGTTGCCGTGCGAACTCATTGGAAATTTGACCGTTTTTTCAGTAATAGCATTCTGCTTGATTTTGCCGGCACAATGCAGGGACCCTTAAACGCCCAGCAGATTGAATCAATTCGTACTGGAGCCTTTGAAAACCTGGTCAACTATAATTTTTTTATGCAGATATGGGTTGATGGCCAGCATGTGACTGTGGATCATGCACGAAATTTCTCTGCTGATGTTGAAGATGGGCAGATGATTTACAGCTTCGAGGTTGATTTGCCGCAAAGTAATTCCAGCAGCATGATAGTGGGCGTGTACGACGATTCATACTATTGCGCTGTGGGCTATGCCGACGAGCAGCTAGCTGTGCAGGGTGATGCGCCGGCGGTAGTGCATGCTGATTTGCGGGAAGATAGTGATCATGCTTACTATTTCAATACGATTTCTCCGCTGGTGTTTTTTGTGGAATGGTAAGCTTGTAGCGGTTCTTGCGTTTTTACAGTACGGGGGGTATACATAATAGATGCAGCAGGTAGATTCGGTCGAAGCATATACAGAGTATTTACGCGCCCTTGGTGGCTGGCCGCAGGGCTTCCGCGGCTTTACCCAGACATTGTCTTTTGTTCCCCCAGAGCGAAATTCGTCAAAACCCTTCAACATGAATCTTGCTGCTATTCTACCGGATCAGCCTGTTAGTGCCTTTTCAGCAGTATTTACACGTAATGCTTTTCCCGGAGCTCCAGTTCGAGTAGGCAGGCGCATTGCATCCGGTCCTGCAACAGCCGGGATTTTAGTCAATAATAAGATTTCCAATGTGTGTTCTCCAAGCGGTGAACAGGATATAGCCACTTTGCAAGAGGTGCTGGCGGCCGAAACCGGCCGGCTAGCGGATCAGTTTTTTTGCATTTCGACAGGAATAATCGGCTGGCAATTACCCGCCCAACAGATGGCGGAAACTATCCCCTCCCTTTTGCGTAGCCCGGCTGAGCCGGCCGATGTTGCCGCTGCAATAATGACTACCGACCGCTACCCCAAGCTACGGGTTTGGCAGGCCGACGGCGGCAGCATAGTGGGGCTTGCCAAGGGCGCAGGAATGATTGAGCCAAATATGGCAACCATGCTGGTTTTTCTGCTTACTGATTTTAATGTAAGCAGGGATGTGTGTGGCCGCGCATTGCGGGATGCAGTCGAGAATAGCTTTAACCGTATTTCCGTTGATTCGGACCAGAGCACATCGGATTCCGCCCTGTTACTCAGTTCGCAGGCTGGGCCGCAGATTTCCGAGCAGGATTTTTCCGCCGGGCTCCAAGAGGTGTGCAGCGGCCTGGCAGACGATATTGTCCGCAATGGCGAAGGAATTCATCATGTTATTACGGTTGATGTGCGCGGAGCAGCTGATAGAGCGCAGGCTCGGGCGTGCGGAAAAGCGGTGGTGAACTCGCCCTTGGTAAAAACAGCAGTGTGCGGAAACGACCCTAACGTGGGGCGGATTGTGGCCGCGCTGGGCGACTATTGCGGAAACGCCGGCATTGAGTTGGACCCCTGCCGGGTTTCCATTGCAGTGGATGGTGAACGGGTTTTCGCCGATGGCGCTTTCGCACTCTCGCCCGAGCTGGAAAAGCGCCTGAGCGAGCGTTTTCAGGCCGTCGAGATAGATCCGTGCTGTGCCTTTCCACAGCATCAGGAATCAGTCAGTATAGAAATCGACTTGGGTTTGGGCCAAGAGCATGATACAGTGAAGGGTGCGGATTTGACCCACGAATATATACACGAAAATGCGGATTATCGAACATAAGGATTAGCCGGCGCAGGGGGATAGAGTGAGTAATGGTATGGACACAGCGCAGCTTGAAGCACAGATTGAGCGCGCGCGGGATTTAATACATACTGTGCGTGCCGAAATGGGCAAGCGAATTATCGGTCAGAAGACGATGATTGATGGATTGTTGATGGGAATTATTGGCGGCGGTCATGTTCTGCTGGAAGGGGTTCCCGGTCTGGCGAAAACTCTCACCGTGCAGACACTGGCTGAGGTCATCGACGCCGGCTTTAAACGCATACAGTTTACACCTGATTTGCTCCCGGCTGATTTGGTGGGTACCATGGTGTACCGCCAGCAAACCGGTGAGTTCCTGCCCCGCAAAGGGCCGGTTTTTTCCAACATCGTGCTTGCAGATGAGATTAACCGTGCACCGGCAAAGGTGCAATCAGCATTGCTTGAAGCAATGCAGGAACGGCAGGTAACCATAGGTGAGAATACCTATCCCTTGCCCGATCCTTTTTTTGTACTGGCCACGCAGAATCCCATTGAACAGGAAGGAACATATGCCCTTCCCGAAGCTCAGTTAGACCGCTTTATGCTCAAATTGTCGGTTGAGTATCCATCACATAAAGAAGAAATTCAGATGCTTTCGCGATACAGCAGCAATGAAACCGTCTCGGTTAAGCGGGTCCTGTTTAAGCAGGATATTCAGCGCTTGCGCGAGTTGGTCGCGGCTGTGGCTGTAGACGGCCGCATTCAGGAATACATTGTCGCACTGGTACAACGCACTCGGGAAACACGCCGGACTGTTCAGGGACTTTCCCGCTACATTGAGTTTGGCGCCTCACCTCGTGGTTCGCTTGCATTGCTGCGTTGCAGCCGTATTCAGGCAATGCTGAATGGGCGGACATTTGTGGTTCCAGAAGATGTGAAAGCTGTAGCCCCGGATGTGCTGCGCCACCGATTGGTGTTGTCCTACGAGGCCGAATCGGAAGAGTTGCATATTGACGAAGTGCTGCAGCATCTTCTGGCCGCTGTTCCGGTGCCTTGAGGATAGAATGGACGATCGTAGTCTTCAGAAACTTCACGCACAGGTAAAACGCCTCCAGGTTCACTCCGACCGCTTGGTTCAGGAATTGTTGGCGGGAAATTACCGCTCGGTATTTAAAGGCCTGGGAATTGAGTTTGACGAGGTGCGCGATTACGTTTTTGGCGACGATGCCCGACTGATCGACTGGAACGTTACCGGCCGACTGGGCGCTCCCTTTACGAAAACCTTCCGCGAAGAACGGGAGCTTACCCTCTTTCTCATAATTGATCTTTCGGCTTCCGTAATCGGGGGCGAGGAAGCGGAGAAACGCCGCCGAGTGCAGGCTGAGCTGACCGCATTATTAACCTTCGCCGCGGTTCGCAACAACGACCAGTTGGGGGCCATGTTTTTTTCTGATCAAATAGAAGCCTATGTACGGCCGGCAAAGGGAAAAAAACATGCGATGCGGGTTTTGCAGGATGGCCTGGGATTGAAGCCGAAGGGAACGGGTTCCGATTTGGCTTTGGCCCTGCGAACGGCGGGTGAAACCCTCAAGAGCCGCGGTATCTGCATCATTATTTCAGATTTCAAAACAGACGGCTATTGGCGGGATTTATCCTTGCTCAGCCGTCGTCACGATGTCATTGCCTGCCGAATTGCTGATGATTCGCACAAGCAGCTTTCCGGTGGTCTTGTTTATGTGGTAGATCAGGAAAGCCAAGCCACGTATCCGCTATTAGGGCGGATGAAAAGCTATCGCAGTGAGTATGAAGGATTTTGGGATGAGCACTGGCGGAATTGGCAGCATGACTGCCGCAGGCGGGGTGTGTCTCTGCTGGAGCTGTATCCCGAGGACGATCCGGCGGATACATTGGTTCGCTTTTTCCGCAGCAGGGGGAAACGAAGATGATGCGATTTTCCCCACGGCTTGGCCTCTTGCTGGTCCTGCTGTTTGCTGGATTTGGCGCTATCGATTGTTTCGCTGTTGAGTCAGTGCGGGTAAAGGATATCTCCTTTTTCCCGCCTCAGTTCTATGTAGGGGACAGGGTTGAGGCTGTGCTCGAATTGGACGTAGCTTCTTTTGATGGCTTGTTCGAGCCGGAAAAACTGCCGGAATCGCAGTGGGTTGAGTATCATTATATTCGTTTGGAACACGTACCGGCAACGGACACACAGCCAGATAGCTTTCGGCTACGTTTGGCATTTACTGCCTATGTTCCCGGAACCGTCAGCTTGCCGGTTATCGATCTTGGCGGAGCACGCTTAGATGACTATGAAATACTGGTGCATTCCTTGCAACCGCAGTATGGCTCGGATTTGCATGAACTGCGGCCGCAGATGCTGCTACCGGGTACTCAATTAATCCTGTGGCTGCTTTCGGCATTCATCATACTGCTCCCTGCTGCTTGGCTGGCATTTATGCAGTATGGTGGCAGCTGGCGGGACAGTCTTTTGGCCTGGCTTCGTGCTGGGCAACCCTACCGGCGCTTACGTTCCAGCCTTCGCCGTATGCTGAGGCTCGAACAGGAATGGTCGGCAAAGGGCTTTTACATCGAGCTTTTAACTGCCTTGCGCCAGTATTTCACCGGGAAAACAGGACGGGACTGCATGTCGGCAACGACCTATGAATTGCAGCGGATTCTTACCGACATTACTGATGTTAGCGGCAGCCAGGCGGCTTTGCAGGGAATGCAGGAGATTTTCCGCTTTGGTGATTCGGTAAAGTTTGCCGGCACCTCTGCCGGGATTGAATTGCGCCGAGAGCATCTTGCCCGGGTTTTTGTGCTGGCCGCGCAGATCGAAGGAAAAGATCCAAAGGTACCAAAACAGGTGGTTGAATATGTTCCTGCTTGAATCACCATTATATCTTTTGCTCTTACTGGCGGTGCCGACAGGGGTGTACCTGCGCCATATTTCGCCGCGGCGCGGGGGGCGGTTCCCATTTTCTGTGCGTATATGGAATGGCGGCGTGCCGCATATTTCACGGCGCCTAAGGATATTGTTGCTTGTTGCTCATATCTGTTTTTGGTTGGGGATTTCTGCATTGATTGTAGCTGTGAGCGGTCCGGTACTGGCGGAGCGGCAGAGGGTGTATTTGAACCGTGGGATAGACATCATGCTGGTTATTGATGTTTCCCCAAGTATGGCTATTCAGGACTTCGGTGGCGATACCCGCTTGCAAACCTCAAAGAATTTGCTGGAATCATTTGTTCAAACGCGCGAGAACGATGCTATCGGTATAGTGGCATTTGGCCGCGAGGCGGCTTTGCGGCTTTCGCCGACTATTGATCGGCAGGCCGTGCTGGAAACCCTGGAATCGCTTGAGGTGTTTGATCATGGTGATGCTAGTGCTCTTGGCCTAGCTTTGGCGACAGCGGTTTTGCATTTGGAACATAGCAGTGCCGGGCATCAAGCCATCATACTGGTAACTGACGGGCAGAAAAATGCCGGCGAAGTGCGCACGGAGACAGCCGCTTCCTTGCTGGAGGATGCTGGTATTCAGTTGTATATTATTGGCGTAGGCGCGGATGAGCCTGCTCCGATTGAGTTTGTGTATCCGGAAACCGGTACAATGTATCGCGGAATTATGCACGATTCCTATGATATTGATTTATTGAACGACATTGCTCAGCGCAGCGATGGAACAGTCTACAC
>CAYNNU010000118.1:0-7031 GCA_964398645.1 uncultured Spirochaeta sp. | reverse complement strand
ATCCATATTCACACCCTCATCAAAGCGGTCCTCATAGCTACGGTTAAAAATCTCTGAAACCCTATCCATGTCTGCTTCAAAATCAGCTACAAAGACTGGATCAAAACGAATTGCATCCCAGATTGATTTTGATATCTCCGATTTTCCACCACCGCTTACCGTACAAGGTTTATGACAGAAACCACCCTCTGCCTCTGTTCCGACCAGTCTCCATGCTGGGGTTGCCGGATGCTTTTCCAGCCTAAGTTTATAACCTGATGGATGCAGATACACATTCCCGGGCAGCACCGGCATACGGTGCATCTCACCCTTCCACTTCCAAACCGCTTCCTGAGAATCAAGATATACCCGCGCACTTTCATGCATAAGATAGATTGATGGAAAGCGCCGATCCTGGGCATAACCTTCGGGAAAAACTGTTACCGTTTCACCCAATAGTTGTATCGCCTCTTCGAAGGTCTGCCCGTTATTGTATTTAATACTGTCTGGATTAAAACGAACTCCCAGATTAAAACTTGCAAATGCCAAAGCACCGCCAGCGTGTTCCTCTTCATACATCCCGCTTAAGTTTGCAGAATAACTAATCTGTGCCTTCACCTCTTTTTTTGAGTAACCAAAATAATTATCGGCTATAAGGGTGACAATGACTCCGCGTTCATCCCGGCAGGTGAGCTTAAACGGGCTACCATCATTATATAGCTCATCTTTATTCTCCCAACACATGCCATCTTTTTTCTGCCGTTCAGTAGCCTCTGAAATATGGGGCAGTCCTAATTCCTCTTTTGTGAACTCTCGCAAATGCGGTGCAAGAACTGCCATTCCGCTATGACCACTCCAGTGTTCTGGATCCAACCCTGAATCATGTTCGGGTAAATATGGATCTCCAGCGTTTCCAAAAATTGATTCAACAAAATCCAGGTTTCCTACCAGGCTTCCCGGAGCAAAAAAACGAATTTCCATGTATTTACGGCTGGTAAAAGTTGGCACGTCTGGACAAACCAGGGGCTTCAACAAAAGCGACACAAAGGTATGCGCACATTCTTCTTGTGATGAAGTAAACGGCACACAGGAAAGATCAGCCGGAGGAGCAAAAGCATGCTCCAGCAAGCGTGCGAATACCGACAGGGGAACCTCTTTTTTATCGGGCGGTACCGGCAAACCACCAGATGCTACATGAAATGATCCCTTTGTAGTCCGACGGTCATGCTTGGGATTATGCAAGACACCTTGGTGCACCCGATAACTGGAAACATTCTCAGTAATAAACTCGTTTTTGTCAGCCGGCAAAGATAACGTGCGGGCCAAACCATAGCGATCGAGAATAAATGAATTAGATGGTATGCGAGGTGGGGCTAAACCGGCAGAAGCACATAGTGTATTCAAATATGCCTGAATACGGGCATCAGCAGGACACTGATATTCCATTAACAAGCGGTTTTTTTCACGATAGTGCTCTATTAGATCATGAGCAATATCCAAATCTTGGGAAACAACCGTCTTGGCAACTGGCAAGCCCAAAGAAGCAAGTTTTAGATTGATATAACGTTCTAAGCGGCCCCGTTCTTCAGGACTTGCCACATCAACATCTGAACCAATATCGCGTTTCCAATCACTCATAATTCCCTCCGCCTCAACTGCCGCTTCTTTGCATACCTTTTTGTAAGTATCTTTCATGGCTAATAAAAGCCTTCGGCTACATGCCGAAGGCTTTTACTCAGCAATTAAGCTGTTTCACCACACTGCCATCAGGCCTGAATATCAACCAGATTTCCTAAATGATTGGCATCCCCGACTTGCAACTGTGTTGATGCGCCCTCTATAAGACGAGCAACACCTTCAGCCTGCAATTTGGCAGTATCCTGTGCCATTGAGGCAACTCTAAAACCAACTTCAGACTGCAATTGCATCTGATGCATTGCAGTAGATGCTTCTGCAATATTCATAGGCACCTCCAATATATAAAGTGTAACACTGTCAAAATGAAAGATCAAATCAATCATACCATCAGGCAATAAAAAAACCCGAAGCTTTTGCTTCGGGCAATCAAGCGTCCGATCGGAATCGAACCGACATCACCAGCTTGGAAGGCTGGGGTAATAACCATTATACGACGGACGCGCGCTCAAAAAGTAATATCAGTTTGCCCTTCTTATGTCAAGCGTGATTATCAAATCGCTTTTCTACAGCTGTTTGAAGGCGCTGCGCCGCTTCCAGTTTCTCATTGGCGTGACCAACAATATCATTTGCATATTTGGATGATTGGCGTAAACTCTGCATCGTATTATCCAGCGATTCACCACAATCTTGAATAGAAACATTACCACTTCTCAAGTGATTCTCTAAGGAGACGTTTCCACTATGCAGGCTTCCTGATAGCCTATGAACAATCGTAGTGGTTTCATGAATCAAACCCATATCCAATTGAATTTCATACATGCGAGTAGAAAGCTCGGCTAAACCATGTGTAATATCAACTACAGTAGTAGAAAAATCACTTACGCTTTTTTGAATCCGATCAAACACCTCGGCACTTGTTTCACTGCCCGTACGCGCGTGCTGAACCGCTTCAACCGTTCTGTGTAAAGAAGCTGAAATGGATTCGCCATGCTGGGCAGATTCTCCCGCTAACTTCCCAATTTCTTCGGCCACAACTGCGAATCCCAAACCATGTTCACCAGCGTGGGCGCTTTCTATGGCGGCATTCATCGACAATAAAGATGTCCGCTAAGCAATGGTATTGATAATCGGAATTGCATCAAGAATTCCGCGAATATCCCTTTCAATACTGCGCATTTCATCGACCATATTTACCACAGCATCATTGCCGCTTTGTAATAAAATACCAACTTCACTTAAGCGATTATTCACTGCGGACGAATGCTCTGTTGCATGTGAAATCGCAGTTTGCATTTTTTCATGCTTATCAATACTGGAACGAAGACTTTCTGCCTGTTCACCCATTTCCGCATCTAGCCCAGCCGCTACCTGCCCTAGTTTCGCGGCATGCTCAATAAGCTCATGAATCTGTTCTCGAACCTCATGAATATCAACAAGAATTTCACTTGGCTGAATAACAGATTCGTCAACTGTGCCCCCATCGCTATCAAGCATCTGCATAAAATAATCATCAACCAACTCACGTACAGGTTTACGGGCGCTCTCAAGCCGATGGAGAATCAAATCACGGCATGCATGCAGACGTTTGTGTACCTGGGCTATACGTGAATCGTTCTCGGGAATTTCTTCCGGATTTTCCGCGAATGCTGTAAATATTCGCGCATCCCGCGCAACAATTCTGCGCCCAAGCGCAAAACTGCCAGCACCACCTGCGCACAAAAAGAGCGACAAAATAAACGCCCATATCCCGGCTGTTTTCGCTTGCGCGGCTAGGCCATCAATTTTCTGTCGGATAAGCCCCTGCGCTTCCTGCAAAACCTCCAATACTTCGCCAGTAGTCTGATTATCAAGCTGATCAGTCGCTGAAATTCTTTCTAGAAGGCTCATATCTGTCAATTCTTCTTCGTTCTGAAAAAAAGATATGAGCGCACGAAGATTACGATTCCACTCTGAAAAAACTGTGCTTCGACTATCCTGTTCTAAAGCCGCCTGAACAGTATACAGCGAAAAATCCTGTAGACGTGACAATCCTGTATGCTGAATAACTTGCATTGTTTGCAAATTGCGTACAGAATATAGATTACATGCAAGAGCAAAAAACACGATTGCTGCAAACGCAACAGTTGTAACAATCAATAATCGGATTTTGTTGTATGTATACATAATGTTACCTAATTATCGGAGGGATACATCTTAACGTCAAGGAATCAGTACAATATTCCGATGCTATATACACGAGGAGCCAAAAAATTCGATGGAATCATATGAGCTGAACAACTTAGAACCTCAACAACTCATTGAAGAATACGAAAAGCAGATTTTTGATCTGAAACAACTCATCGAAATCAGCAAAAGCCTGAACTCTACTCTTGATTTCCACGCCCTCATCGAATCGATTTTATACACCTGTATGGGACAGCTACAGGTAATGAAAGCCGGATTATTTACCCGCCGGGATATTTACGAACCAGATATTACTCTTCACCGCAGTCATATTGGCTTTGATTTGAATCCAGACCTTAACTACTGCATTCCAGGAAATCATAAACTTATCAGTTTTTTAACCAGCAATTTTTCCTGTTACACCTATGAAGAATTGATATCAGAACTCGGAGATCTAGACGATCTACCAGGCTTCACCCATATGCAGCCAAAACTCATCATCCCCCTGCGAGCAAAAACCGTTGTAAATGGAATAATCGTATTAGCTGATAGAATTGGCGAGCAGGAATTCCAGCGGCAAGAAAGAGATTATGTATTAAATATTGCAATATTAGCGGGAATAGCAGTTCATAATGCCTTCTTGTATGAAATTACTACTACCGACATGATGACCCGTTTGAAACTACGTCACTTTTTCCAATCCACATTACTTGAGGCAAAAGCGGAATCGACAATTAATAAACAACCGCTTTCACTCATCATGTGCGACATTGACAAGTTCAAACCCCTTAACGACACCTATGGGCACCTCTGCGGAGACCAGGTCTTAAAAGAGGTTGCGAATACTATTTTAGGAAGTATTAGACAAACTGATGTTGCAGCCCGCTACGGTGGAGAAGAGTTTATCATCATGCTTCCCAATACGGACATCGAAACTGCCCGTTCTATTGCCGAACGCATACGAAAGAACACTGAAAAGCTAACTGTACGTCATAATGGGCACACCATAACCACTTCAATGAGCCTCGGGGTTACCAGTCTACATCAGAAAAAAGATTTAACAACAAAAGTGCTCATTGAACGTGCCGACAATGCTCTGTATATGTCAAAACGAAGCGGCCGAAACCGGGTTTCTGTTGCTCTCTAATTCTTTACATATCTAAATCAGAATACACTTCCCTACCGTCATTCTCGCTCTCTGGCGGGATAGTATATGGTTCGCCCAAAAATCTTGGCTCCCGATGAGTAATATATACATCAATAAAAGCCTTTGCTCGAGCAAAGATTTCACGCAAATTCACAACAGCTGCGGAAAGCCCGCGAACTGAACGGGCACTGAAGGCATCAATTTCCATACCTGCAGCCTGCCCAAGAAAAACAGCGCGCTCATTTTGGAATTGTTGACTAATCACTAAAACGCTGGCCAATTGAAATACCCTGCTGGCACGATATACTGAATCCAAGGTAGAAAAACCTGCAAAATCCATTACAATCCTCTCGGCTGGAACCCCAAGATCAACCAACTTTTGCTGCATCTTTCTCGGTTCGTTATATGAGGCATACTGATTATCGCCGCTTACTAGCACATACTCTATTTTACCTGCCCGAAACAATGCTGCTGCTGCATGAATGCGATAGGTAAAAAAACTATTCGGCTCGCCTGAACGCAGGGCCCAACTGGTACCAAGCACAAGTCCTACTCGATAAGAAGGGACATCCTCAAGGTTTGTATACAAATGTCCCTCGGCGTTACGTGAGATATGAAGATTTGCATAGACAATAATCAAAATGACAAGGACAAGGAGTATTTTAACTATAAATAAGGCTCTGCGAAAAAAAGAAGCAAGCCCATAGGCCTGCTTCTTATTATCACTATTTTGTTTTTCATCCACCGTATTCATCACCTTCACAGATATACCAAATATCGATGAATATGTTCAATCCCGCTTTGAAAAAAACAGGACTTACTGACTATTCCGCAAAGTTGAAATTACATCAATTGCTTTCAAGCGCACTTCACGAATATAGTTTCCAGAAGCAATCCCCAGAAGAACATTTATCAACTCAGGATCGGATGCCATTTCCGGATACCGTAAACCCAATTTTTCGATACTCAAAAGAGTGGCATAGGCAAGGTTATTATCCGGTGCCGGCATTGAGTTCCAGCGACGGAGCAAGAACACTAAATGCTCTGACAAATCGTCTGGATTGTCTACTTCGATCATTCCCAAACCATATACTGCTTCTGCCAATACCATCGGTTCGCCATCATCACGCAAAACTCCCTTCAATGCCTGCTCAGCAGCTCGGCCGCCAACCTGCCAAAGAAGTTCTACAGCTTGTCGCCGAATATCAGGGTAATTATTTACGACCCTATTACTACCAGTTCTCACTTGGCGAGAGGTCCCTTCGGTTGCCAGCGAATTCAAAATTGCTGCAATTTCTGGTCCAGCTGTCTGATCCATACCTTCGTCGATCATGTTACGAATCGTTTGCAATGCCAAAACTTTCATTTCACGATCTTCCGCAAGTGCTTGGCTCCGAGCAATCTGTAAATCAATATCCTGACTAAGGTACAACTCTTCAATAGTTGTAGTTGTTCCCCCCGAACCACTAGTGTTTTCCTGAGCATACACCCCGGAAACACATACCACAGCTATAAGTGCAGCTACAACAAAGCTACGCATAAATCGTCCGCCCATATCTCGGTTTCTCCTTTTTCCCGCCTGCAAGCGGCATACTACTGCTTTTTTATTATTATCAAACACTGATTCGCCACCTTCCATCAACACGACGCAACAAATACAGAATAGCACGCTGATCACGAATTATCATGATAGCCTGAACTGTATTATCATCAATAAAAACCAAATCATCAAGTCTTAATCCGGTTCTACTTGGTACTACAACATAGGTAAAATAATCCCTGAGAGTTTCAAGGGTTATTGAATTTCGTTGCAACAGAGTAGAATTATTCAAAGCGGCAAGATTTTCGGGCTCCATAATGGAATCGATATACTCAGGTGTTAAATACCGTAACCAAGCTTCATAATCTTCTTGTGCAATAATTTGATTCAGATCTTCAATCACCTGATCAACTTCGGAAAAGGTTTGTTCGTACATCTCTTCGCTAACGGTAAAATGACCATCCCCACTACCTGAATTTGCAGAGTCATCATCCGTTGCACAGCCAAAAAATGCTACCAGCGGCACAAGAACAAACAGCAACGCTATTTTTCTCAGCATACAGC
>CAYNNU010000117.1:0-7041 GCA_964398645.1 uncultured Spirochaeta sp. | reverse complement strand
GGGTGTGAATATGGATGAATTGCCGGCAGAGGCATTTCCCCGTTTTGGCGCCAGTAGCGAAGCTCTTTCCCGGCCAAACGGTCTGCTGGATCCGGCAATCAGTCTAGGTTTTGTAATTAACTTGCTGAGCCCCTCAGCAGTGTGGTCGCAGACATACAATGGCTGGGTAAATTCCATTCCGGCAAATATCAAGATGTTGGTTTTCCTGGTGAAGCGTTTTTACCGACAAGCCTGGGGAGATGACTGGCGCACATATTTCAGTGTGGATATGGTGAATGGCCGGCCAGGAAATGAAATCCGCTATGCTGGTAGAAAGGTGATGGGCAGTTATCTTCGAATTGGTACGCGTAGTGATGGCAGCGGCTGGATTTTCAAGATGCGGCAGGACTGTATGCCCGCAGACAAGGTTCAGATGGAGGATGATATTTCGGCATCAATCGTTGTGCCTTCAGCTGCCTTGACTGGTTTGAACCCGAAATATGCAAATCCCAGTGTGAAGATTGCAGAAAACTGTGAATTCCGCTTGTTTCAGCGGCCTGACGATGCCATACATCGCGGATATGATAGACAAGCGGAACAGGATCTGTCGCAAAAGAGCAATTTTATTTCAAACTTTGAGCCACTTCAGCCCCACGATGCCTGTGATCTTGTTCATAAGGCCGTAACCTTTTCCGATTACACTAAACCAATGCAGGATCTTATCCATTCGATGATGGAGAGCGAGCAGGATAGTTTTTTTGTAGCTAGTAGCCATCCGCGCTTGATAGATGGAAAGCCCAGCAAGAATCCCCGCTACTTGCAGTTGAGTCCAAACCTTACTCATCCGCGTGATCGCTATTTGGCAGATTTGGGGGTTCGTTTATCCCGGCGTTTGCCGACTGTCAGCCCTGTGTATCATCCGGTGAATGCGGTTTTGCCTGGTCGGCGAAATAATCCGGCAGAACCCGAAGCAGGAATCAGGCCATTGGCGGTCTATAACCCGATTCATTTTCAAGAGCTGCCCGAGTTGTTCATGGACTTTATTGCCAGTTTGACTGGGAAAAGCCCGTCTACTACCGGGGCTGGAACAGAGGGTGCCCTAACAAAGGGACCGTTTAATGCTTTGACAGCCACAACTGATTTGAATAATGCCCTATTAAGTTACATTCTGACTGATTGTAATGTTTTTACAACAGCCGCCGGCTATATTGGCAGCTCTTACCGGGTGGACCACGATATAAGCTTGTTGATACCCGAATTGTGGTGTCGGATGAGCCCGCAGGAGTTAGATCCTCGCCGCTTAATATCGCTTGGTTTTCTGGAGCCGGTAGAGAGTTTTACCCACAAAGGGCGGACTATTCCGGCATCGCGCTTAGGCTATCGTATAACAAAAGAGTTTTGCAGTACGTATTTTGGCAGGGTTTTTGATCATCCTGAAACAATTTTTCGTGAAGAAATGCTGAGACCTGAGCTGCAGGATATGGATGATTTTGTTGACGGCATAGACAATATTGTCGAAGCACAGCGAAAAGTAGCACAACAGTATCTTGATGATGGTTCGGTTGAAGCTGCTATTCCTCCCTTAAAAGCCCTCTTGTATATTATGGCTGAAGGCAGTTATGAAGGAAAAACAGAACAAGATCCAGAGATAAGGAAATTGTTTGAGCGCGAATATGTTGTGAATTCCAGCTGGTATGCCGATCGTCTTCGCTCGCAGCAGCAACAACAGGTGCAGCTGTATCAGCGACACGTACATCAGCTTGAAGGGTTTTTGGCTCAAAATAGGCCTCTAACAAAACATATGCGCGATGAAATTGAGCGCCGTCTGGAAAAGGCCCAGGAGCAGCTTGAGTGGCTAAGCAGTACTGCGTATTTGAGCAGCATCAATGGAACGGTGGGGCTTGATCCATTATTTCGTGGCCGGGAATAGGACGGCATTTTTTCGGCAATAACAATAAAGTGTCAACTATTGGATTGTTTTGATCGTTTACTCATGCTAGAGGCAAGTTGGGCCAGCTGTTTGCGCAGGGCATTGTGCATAGGGTCATCTGGCTGTGGCTTCTCGTAATGTGTACCCAACATAGAAGTCAGGTCATCTTTTATTGCTTGAACATCAAGTTCGCTACCAATGAATACCAATTCCTGTATACGGTCGCCATATTCGGGATGGGCCTGTAGAGCTTGCTGGATCTCAGGCTCATCGGGCAGCTGGCTTTTTGAGATTGATGCCCACCACATTCCCTCAATTCCAATTTCAATATGGCCGTGCACAATGTCAAAGGCCAGAATATAATCGGGAAGTGTATCGATATGAAAATAGCCCTTGGCACGAATGAGACCTTTGGGCGGATTTGATGTTATTTCTTGTAGCCAGTTATATAAACGGGCTGAAATGAATGGTTGGCGGGAAAAAAATACATCGTGCACCAAGGAGGGAATATCAGCAGCTTGTACGCTCTCAGGATTGCTGCGCGTTTGTTTGGGAAGACTTTGGAGTAATTCATTTAGGGAGATGCGGCCGTATCGTGCTGCACGCACGGGCACTTGACGTGAGGTAACAAGACGTCGGATATGGGCCTGCATTCCTGTGCGCCGCATTACTGGCACTAAGTCAATTTTATTTAACAAAATGAGATCGGCGTGTTCTAGCGCATCTTTTAAAACTGCAGGAATTTCGCTTGTATGTGTGCAGCGTCCAATATGGTTTGCATCTATTATTGAAATGCTTCCAGCATAATGAACGCCAGGGACATCCTGAATTTTGCTTTCATGTAGAGTTGTGCTTAGTGGAATAGCTCCGCTGCATTCTATCAGAATGGCATTGAAATCGCCTGCTCCCACCATTTCCAGCAGTGCAGTATGCAGTGAGGTTCCGGCAGATTGAATCCAGTACTGAGGAGACAGAGGCATGGTTTCGCCCCCCTGAAGGAGCTTTGTATCAATATTGTGGTCGGAGAGTTCTTGTACTAATACACCAACAGTGCCTTCCTTGCGAGAGTCTAGCAGGGATGCAACGGTCGTGCTCTTGCCGGCGCCAAGCAGGCCCGCTACAAATACAACCGGAATCGACACTATAGTGCTCATATACACGATGATAGACGCAGTTTTATATATATACAAGGGGATATTCTGTTTGCAGTATGTTCATTTGTTCGGATTTGGTAAAAAAACAGTCAAATAATTGCGTGTTAGTCTATCTTGGTATAGGATTTGTCCATGCTTGAAATAGAAATGAAAGCTTGGGTGGATTATCCTGATCAAATGCATGCTCGTTTGGAACAGGCGGGCGTACTTCAGGGTGAGTATCATAAGAAGGATATATATTTTAAGGTTCCTGCCGGTGCAGATGTGAGAATCCGTCGTGAGGAGGGAAAGCCCGCTGTTCTTACCCGTAAGATGAAAAAAATGCATAATGGGGTTGAGATAAACCAGGAAATCGAATGCAGCATAAGTGATTCGGATATGGTGGAGTCTCTTTTGAAAGACCTTGGTGCTCGTGAAAAAATTCGGAAAGAAAAAATTGGGCGGGCATATTCAGTAGGTGAACTGCTAGTTGAATTAAGTGAAGTAGTTGGGTTGGGCTTTTTTATTGAAATTGAGTGGGTAGGAAAGGCAGGGGAACCTGGGCAAGTAGAAGCCGTCGAAGCAATGGTGCGCAAAACAGCAGATTTCCTTGGGATTCAGGAAACGGACATTGAGCCACGACCGTATACAAAAATGCTTCGTACTGCAGCAAAAATCCAAAAAGAACACCAGAAAAAAATGGAGAAGCTTTTGCGCAAAGCCAGCGGGGGCTTGAATGGTTAGCAAGACACAGCGGAAACACATTGAACAGCTTGGGCTGAATATGCTGGGTGCTGTGCAGCAAAGCAATTATTGGAATGGCAAAATCGGCGCCTTAAGTATTGTGCTCAATCCGGCCGCAGGGGGCTTGAAACGTCGGTCATCAGTAAAAAAGTGGTTACGGGACTTTTCACGGGCCGGAGTGGTAGCAGGGATTGCTGATGACCGTTCTAGGCTGTTTTACACCGACTATGTGGGGCAGGGAATAGAAATTGGTCGGAGTCTCGGGCGCAAAGCCTGTGCCGATGATGCCAGCCATTTGATTGTGAGTTGCGGAGGTGATGGTAGCCATCAGGAACTATTAACAGGCTTGTTACAGTCCGATTCCGCGACTGGCAGAATACAGATTCTGCGCATTCCAATGGGCAGTGGAAATGATGCTGCTGATGTTGCCAGCATTCAGGACGCGATTTGTATTTTGCGGGGTGGAGCTCAGCATTCTTCGGTAGCTGCCGTTGAAACTACTTTAGCTGGCGGTGAGCGGATATACGCTTTTAATATTGCAAGTTTTGGTTTGGATGCCTGTGTGGTAGCCCTGTCAAATCGGTTTAAGCGTTTTCGCCTGATGCCCGGCGATAGCTATAAACTTGCGGCAAATATCCTCAGCCTTTTTTACCGTCCTGATTTTTCCCATGGTCCAATTGTGTTGAAATATACTCAAGCCGGTGAAGATAATATGCCGAAGACCGAAACCCTTACAGGAGAAATTGTATTGCTGGCAGTTGGCGTTAGCGGCAAGAGAGTATATGGGCAGGGGAAACATGTGCTGCCTGGAAATGAAAATGTCTGTGCAATTTCTGATATGTCAATGTGGCAGCGCTTAGGCTTACGGAATATGTTTTTCCGGGGAGAGCATATTCATCATCCAAATACATGCATGTGCAATGCGCATACTTTGCGTTTACAGTTTCATGCGCCGCTGTATTTTCAGGCCGACGGTGAGCAGCGACTGCTGCAAGCACAGGATTTTCCCCTGCAGATGCGGATTATTTCTGTTCCGGTAGACTATTTGACTGTTGATCCAGCTTGCGGACAAACTCAATAAACTCGTCCTGGAACAGAGGGCGGCTATAGAAAAAACCTTGAACAACGATAGGGGCATTGTTGTTCAGGAAATCAATTTGACTTGCTGATTCAACCCCTTCAGCAATAATTGACAGTCCTAATCCTTCCACCATTGAGATGATTCCCAGCAGCAATGAAGAGCTTTTGCTGTCTTGGGGCAGTTCCAGGAAAAAACTCCGGTCGATTTTTACGCAATCAACTGGTAATTCTTTGAGATAGCTAAGGCTGGAGAAGCCGGTGCCAAAATCATCGATTGCAATGCGGACGCCTAGATTATTAAGTCGATGGAGAACTGCAATAGCTGCCTCAGGATTGTCCAGCACACTGCTTTCGGTAATTTCAACGTGAAGCTGTTCCGGCTTAAGGCTGTAATAATTCAGACAGCTGGAGATATGGGAGACGAGCTTTTCATTGCGTAATTGTCGGGCAGAAAGGTTTACGGCAACCGGAAAGGGAGGCAATTGTATTTTTTGCCAGTAATTTGCCGCAGCGCAGGCTTTTTCGATAACCCAATTGCCAATATCCATTATGGCCCCGCTTTCTTCGGCAATTGGAATAAACTCTGCTGGGCTAATGGCGCCCAGATCGGCATTATTCCACCGAATGAGGGCTTCAGCGCCGATAATTTTGCCGCTGGCTGCTATTTGGGGCTGAAAGGCCAGACTGAATTCATTGTTGCTTAATGCCTCGCGTAGTTTAACCAGCAGACGCATTTTGCGGGCAGCATCTTCCTGCATTTGTTTGGTGTAAAAACGATAGACATTTCTGTCGCGCTTTCCTTCGGAAAGGGCACTGTCGGCTCGGATCATCAATTGATCGCCACTCTCAGCATCTTTGGGAAATATGCTGATACCAATTGTACAGCTCAGGTGCAGGCGTTCTCCATGGACAATAAAGGGATCGCGCATGGATTCCAGTATCTTTTCTGAAACAACTGCTGCATCAGTGGGTTGCTTGAGCTGAGTCAAAACTATGGCAAACTCATCCCCGCCAATACGGAAGAAAAAATCGCTAGAGCGGACACGGTTCTGGATACGGTTGGCAAAAGCTGTGAGTATCTGGTCGCCGACATCGTGGCTGATACCGTCGTTTATTCGCTTGAAGTGATCAAGGTCTATCATAAGTAGGCCTAAAATATGATCAGAATGGCTGCGCTTTGCCTGGGCTATTGCCTGCTGTAAACGGTCAGATAGTGCCTGGCGGTTCATGAGGCCGGTTAATCCATCGTGGTAGGCCAGAAAGGCCAGCCTGTCCTTCGTAAGGTTCAGCTCCTTGCTGTTGACTACAAATTGCTGGATCATTGCTGCCGCGCTGAGCAAGGTGAATAGCATCTGTCCGCCAAGGATAGCGCTGGATTGCACAGTGTTTGAGACTATGCCGGGTATGAAATGGTATATGTACACTAAGATGGTTGAGAAAATCAGCAGTAACAAGCCGGTTTCAATAAGGGCGTAATACAGTACACGGCGCCTTTTTGTGGTTTCCAGCAGGAGAATGACGAAGCTGTATGTGCTTCCTGCAAGGGTCAGAAAATTTCGAGCTATTTTAAGAAATAGTATACTAGAACTTCCAAAATACAGTTTCGAAATAACGATAAACACAGCAATACATATATCTACAACCAATGTAATATGGAAAATCTGGTTTGTTAGAATGTATTGTTTGCTGTGAGCAGGCAGGCTATCCCGAACAAAGAGCAATAAAAGCACTGGTCCAACCGCTGCTGTGAGTTGTTGCAACAAATAGAAAAAATTGCCTTCAACGGAAAGGGCGCCTGTGTGGGCAAGCGTTCCAGAAAGAACATATAAGAAGGAAAAAATAACGATGAGTAGCATCGGTAAATAACTGCGGTGGGTAAGTTGGATTGCCAGATATGCGAAAAAAATACCGCAAATTGTCAGAATTCCCAAGGACAATATTTGCAAGACAAATAAGCCAACATGCAAGGTGCTCATGAATATAGTGTACGATTGCTTTGGCCAGATTGCAAGTATGTGCCTGGAAGCACAATCGAATTTGCTGGTATGGGTGTGTTATTCATTTCCTGCTTGGTGTAAATGGTCAAAAAGTGTCCATGCTGAATAATCCTGGCAATATTGCCAAAGTCTTGTTGTATTCCCGGTAAATAATGATCCTGGGGCAATACATTATTGG
>CAYNNU010000116.1:0-7076 GCA_964398645.1 uncultured Spirochaeta sp. | reverse complement strand
GTTCGGGTATCAAGGAAAGTCTCGATAGCTCATACAGGGATTATTCATACTTTGAAGAACAGGGCTGGATGAGCTCGGATTTCTACTATCCGGTTCGCTTGGGCTTATTAAAGCGCCTAATGGGACGAATCTTTGACCAATTAAAATTGCCTGACTAAGCGCCATCTTCTTTCCCGGAAGAATAAAGTTCATGCCTAAACGACAATATTACCTATGATGGTGAACATGAACTACATTGGATGCAAAAAAAATTCAAAAAGCAACTTGCACTTACAGAAAATCGTGAGACGGAACGCTTTTGCACATTTTTTCGCGTTGACCGACGATTTGGGCTATACCGGCAGCAACTGCAACATCGACGGCGACGCCAACTCGTAAAAGCACCGGAACAAGCGGCAGCAAGATCAAATATGCATCAGGCACGCCTTTACTATGCAGGCTAGACAGCAGCGACAAAAAGACAAGAATGTTCCCGCCCGGCACTCCGCCAATGAGCACTGAAAACAGTATCGCCGAAAAGGCCACGCCAATTACCTGTAACAGCGATACTTCAAGACTTGAGTACGAGCGCAATACTACGATGAACACAATCATAGATACCATGGCTGTTCCTGCCCGGCACAATAAAGTGGTCAAAGTAAACACGACCGACTCGGCTTTTTTGGATACTCCCTGATTATGACGCCCTGTCCGCATAAGAGTGGTGAGCGTAAACACATGATTACCGCTGACTGCGGCAGCCAGGACCGGAGGAAGGATGGAAAACAGAAACGATAAGGGATTCTGCCGATTTGCAAAAAAGAATACTGCCAGCGGCACAAATACAAGCAGAACAAGTCCGGCGCTGAACAAAACAGCGAACAAGACCTCGCTGAATAATGCAATATCCGCGATCTGGCGGAACTGCATAACGGCATAGGCAGCCAGAGCAACCAGCCCCACCCCCATCACCGAAACAACCCAGCTTGTCAGGGTGTATACCAGACCAGCTGCCGTATCGAAAAACTCCAGCATCAGGCCGGAAAAGCTATGTGTTCCACGAAAACCCAGACCGATGAGCACGGCCAGCACAACTGGCGGCAGCAGATACAGCGGTTCACCCCAAAAAACCATGGTCACGTTCGAAGGGAAGACGCGTAATAATATTTCACTTATTCCAAATGTTTCAGGCGCAGCTGCTTCTGCCATAATTATCGGGATTCGCTGCGGCGAAAGCACAAGAACAATCACTGCCCCGATAAATACCCCTATTGCTGCAGCGGCCAATGAAAAAAGGACTGTGCTGCCCCCTACCCGCAGGAGTTTCTTTTCTGCCTGTAGTGTGTATAAGGAAACAGGAATAAGAAAAAACAATAAGGGGATCACCATATATCTGCCCATGTTCATTACCAACTCAGCCAAAAAGGACATAATCGCCCCGGCATTGGCCATTTCCATTGGCAGGAAAATTCCCAACACGACTCCGACAATCACTCCCAGTAAATACCGCGCCCAAATTTTCACATGCACCCCTTACACAGACACGCCGGCCTGCTCACAACCAATTTTCCTACTTTGCCCTGCCGAACAAACCGGACCGCCCTGAATACTTGAACCAACGATACGCTGCCTTGTCGGGCTTGGCAAAGTACTCATCATATATAAAATCTGCAAATTGCTCCATGTCGTTTCCAGAAAAACGAATCCCCTGAATAGCTACTTTTTCATTTGCATACGTGCGAAACAAGCCTTCGACTGTTCGCTGAATACCATACAACATTCCAGCGGCCGGCGGCGGCATTACTTCCTGGTTTCCTTCATCTAGAATGATTGTACAGCTACCGCCCTCGCCTGCTGCCAGCGCAGAAATACTTTCGCGCAGGATATACAGCGTTCCGGCAAAAACAGATTGAATAATTGAATCCAGATCTCCAGGTGGAATTTGATGAAAACCCCGGTTTTCCGCGGGAGGCGAAACAAAAATTATCACATCCGACAGGGCGCCCCCCTGATTAAAGGCTGCATCCCGCGCAGACGAAACGGCCGCCCGGGCAGACAAGGTGGAAGAATGCCGCCAGGAAACAGGAACCACGCCGGATTCCTGATCCTGAATAAAGGCATCTGCCTCTTCATTCCCGGTTTCTGCCGCAGCGACAAACAAATCTCGCTGCACAGCAGCGCTCAGCAATAGTTTCACGGGAGCTTGGGGCGTCCCCATTATCAGAAGGTGTTTTTTCATGATAGTCTATACTAAACGGGCAACAGATCACCGTCAAGAAACCCGCAGGAGCGCAACATGAAGATCGCAATTGGTCAAATCAACCCAGTTATTGGTGATTTTCCAGGAAACCGGCAAAAAATTATTTCCGCAAGCCAACAGGCCCTGCAGGATGGCGCCAGAATCATCGTATTTCCAGAGATGGCTGTGTGCGGATACCCCCCGATGGACCTGCTGACCATGCCCCGCTTTATTGAAGAGAATGCATTGTCCCTGCGGCACTTACAACATGAATTACCGCATGGGATTGCTGTTGTTGTGGGCTTTGTACAGCAGGCTCAAAAAAAATCAGGCAAGCCCATTCACAATGCTGCCGCTGTTCTGGAAAACGGTCAGTGCATCCATACTCAAGCCAAACGACTGCTACCCACCTATGATGTGTTTGACGAAGCCCGCTATTTTGAGCCCGGCGAAAACAGCACGGTTTTTTCTATTGATGATGAGTACTTCGGCATTGCAATCTGCGAAGACCTTTGGTGGGAACATGAACCGGAAAGCGGCGTGCGCTACCCGCAAAATCCAGTGCAAGATCTTTTAGATCAAGGGGCGCGGACAATCCTTTGCCCATCCGCCAGCCCTTTCGCAGCCGGGAAAATTTATACCCGCCAAAATCTGCTGCGCAAGATCGGAGAATCCGGCGCGGCCGTTGTGTACTGCAATATGGTAGGCGCAAACGACAACCTAATTTTTGATGGACGCAGCATGCTTTCAAACCGGCAAGGCCGTATTTTGCACATGAGCCCGGGATTTGAAAGCTCCGTACAAAGCTGCCTGCTGGATAACAGCGCCAATGCCGACCAGAGCACCGCTACCTACCAGGAAAACAAATCTGAAGCAATCTACAATGCCCTGACCCTGGGAATTCGCGATTACATGAAAAAAACCGGCTTCAAAAAAGCCCACCTGGGCTTAAGCGGCGGAATCGACTCTGCCCTGACCGCTGTTCTGGCAGTCCAGGCTCTTGGCCCGGAAAATGTACACTGTTTTTTCCTGCCCAGCCCACATTCGCGCGAAGAAAGCGGCCGCGATGCTGAAACCCTGGCCCGCAATCTCGGCACGGAATATGATTTGCTTCCAATAGAAGAAGGCATGAAACAAATGAATCGTTCCATGAGCGCTTTATTTGCCGGCAAGCCCGAGGATACTACCGAGGAAAATATCCAAGCCCGGCTGCGGGGGCTCATGCTCATGGCCTATTCCAACAAGTTTGCGTCCTTACTCCTAACAACCGGCAATAAATCCGAGCTTGCCGTTGGATACTGCACCCTCTACGGCGATATGTGCGGCAGCCTTGCTGTTATCGGCGATGTTCTGAAAACGGAAGTGTATGAGCTGTGTCGCTGGATTAACCGCGATACAGAAATCATTCCTGACGGGATATTAACCCGCCCACCATCGGCCGAGTTGCGCCCCGACCAAAGAGACCAGGATTCCCTGCCCGAATATGAGATTTTAGACGGCATTCTTAGCCATCATGTGCTTGAAAACATGGATGCGCCGGCCATAATAGCAGCCGGCTACCAGAAAGAAGATGTTCAGCTGGTTTTAAACCTTATTGCACGGGCTGAATATAAGCGGGTACAGGCTCCGCCGGTGCTAAAGGTGAGCCACAAGGCTTTTGGCACTGGCCGGCGAATTCCTATTGCCAGAACAATATTTGAAAGTGCCGGCCCTGCAGCCTTCCCTACAGATAATCAATAAAAAACTGTATGCCGGCAGATACCGAGGGTACAAAACCTTCGGGATACTGTCCCATTGCGGGGCGGACTTGAAGTTGAAAATGATCCTGCCAGTTGTAACCAATCAGCAGGGAAGCAGTAGTATATAATTCATACGCTCCACCGGTGTCGGAAAAACTTCCACTAATCAAATCGATCCCCTGCTTTTCGGCAATAACCTCAAAAAGCAGTCCAAACTCAAAAGATTGCCGGGCTACCTCGATGCTGCCGCTGCCCCAAATAATTCCAGGCCCATGGGGGCTGGTTAAAGCCATTACGGTGCTGCTCTCACCATAGCCTAGGCGCTGCACAAAGCGGCTCAATCCATACTCATCTGTAAAACTACCCCAGCGAATACTTGTCCAGCCCAGCTCAAACTGCAAGCTGGCTGTGGCTTCAGGCCGCACAAACGAAACTCGCGCGCCGCCCAAAGCTGCGCCAGCAGTCTGCATAAGCCCAGCCAAAGACCAGCCAGCCACCGGCGCCTGAAAACCGCCCTGGAAATAAATTTCTGTCCAGGGAGATGGTGCAAAGGAAAAATCCATCAAAAGCTGCGTGTTGATATATTCAGCATCCATGGCAATCCAGGGTACCAAGGGCAAAAACTGCTGAAATGGCACATTGTTTCCGGGAGCGGCTATCATACTCTGTCCGCCTGCTCCTAAACGAAAAGAGCCTAGGAACAATTCAGCATAGTGCAGCAAGTACAAAATATTTGTTTCACCATAACCGTAGTTTGCTACAAAGCTACTATCGTCAATGTCGCCGGTATGGGCTTCTACCGAAGGAATATGTGCTGCAATATGGGTTGTTCGCAAGGAGTCACCCTGCGTTACCAGGCGAAACCCATCAAGATAGGGAACATACTCATTCACACTAAAGCTTTGAGAACCAGGCCCAACATGGGCCGGAAAACGTCCAAGAACGACATCACCAAAACCAAAAGGAACTTCTAACAAAACCCGCGAAAAAGCATCGCTATCTATCGGAACTTGCCACCCTTCCTCAAGAAGCGGCAAGTTCACATATTCCTGGCCGCCATCATAGGCGCGGGCAAGACCAAAGGAAACCAATACATTCGGCTGACCGGAATTTCCAACCCGAATATCATGATCCACCATGGGGTGAACCAAATCATAATATTCCTGCGGACTCATACTGTTCAAAGGGGCATTAAAAAAGCCCTGCAATGCAATTGTCTGCCGCAATGAAATCGGCAACTCGGAACGCTTCCTGAGCTCCATCTGTTCCAGCTCATCCTCAATTCGAAACCGCAATTCCTGCACTGACTCAAGTCGATCATGCGGGCGCTGCTGATACATCGCATCCAGGGGGTCCCCGGCCTGCTGCCCAGTTTCTGCCGGGTCTGTGGTTCCTGCTTGATCTTCTTCATCTTCTGAGCTGGGCCACACCAGTATCCGCACAACTGCGGCTTCTTCCTCTTCGTCATTATCTGCTTCTGCCGGCGCAGCGGCCTGGGGTGAGGTTTCCGGCATTGTTTCCTGCTCAAGGCTGTTGCGGGAGGATTCCCACTCCTGCACTGCTTGCTGTAAAGATCGCTCTTTTTGCAACACCAAATTATGCAACAGCAAGAGATATCGGCGCAAATCCGCCTCTCCTACAGGGTAAGAAACGCTTGGCATTGTGGCCCCGACCTCGCTATATAAATTCTGAACCCGCTGAACGGCCTCATCAGTTTCCTGGTATAGGGTTCCGGAAGCCCACGCGGAGGTACCACACAACAACGCACTGATAATCAGAACGATTTTTATTTTTCCCTTGGTCATATGCCCTCCTGCTACCGCTTGATTACTACGGTCTCCATAATATCGGCCCAACGTATCCACAAGATTATACCCAGAGAGCTTTTCTGTCAGCCCAATCCATGGTACATATGCTACTACTATGGATATAGCGCGAAATTATCGGGATTTCAGCCTTTTTACCCTTCTATTGATACTATTGACGGGCTTTTTGCTGTCTACCACTGCTTGCTCAGCTCACAAGCCCTATAGCGAGTCAAAACTCTTACTTGGCACAAGTATTACAATAAGCGTTTTTGAAAGCCCCAAGGCCAATGTGTATGCCGAAATATGGAAGCGCATTGAAGAAATTGAAAGCCGCATGAGCATCAATGAATCAAAATATCAATCCACCGAAATTTTGGAACTCAACCGGCAAGCTGGAAGACAGGCTGTTGAAATATCCGCCGATACCCTTGCAGTTTTGCAGCAGGCCATTAACATAGGCCATCTTTCAGACGGGGCTTTTGATGCAAGCATAGAACCGCTCATTTCACTTTGGGATATTACCGGGCAGAACCCAGGCGTACCATCCGCGACCGCCATTGCCGAAGCCGCTTCCCATGTTGATTTTTCGCTTATACAGATTGATGAAAATCGTGCCTTTTTACCGATGGAGGGCATGGGTGTGGACTTAGGCGGGGTTGCCAAGGGCTATGCTGCCGGAGAAGCTGCCCGCCTGCTGGAGGAAGCTGGCTTTTGCTGCGCCATTTTGAACTTTGGTGGTGACATTGTGACCATTGGCGAAAAACCGGATGGCAGTGATTGGCGGATTGGGATTCAGCATCCCGCAATGAGCCGGGGAAACCTGCTGGGAGCGGTACAGATCCGCGGCAGTATGTCCGTGGTTACATCCGGCACCTACGAACGCGGTTTTGAGCAGGACGGCATTCGCTATCATCACCTTCTAGACCCCAAAACCGGCTTCCCTGCGCAAAATGGCCTGACAAGCGTTACGGTTGTGGCGGCAGACCCAACTCAAGCGGACGCGCTGGCAACCGCGGCCTTCGTTCTTGGCCCAAAACGCGGTATGGATTTGCTAACCAGCTTACCGAATACTGAAGGAATTTTTGTACGCGCCGATGGAATTATCGAAGTATCTCAAGGACTACAAGACCGCTTTTCGCTGCTTTCTGATGATTTTGTAATCGCCGGGAATACCCCTACTGCGCCTGCTTCACAATAGCACACACCGCCTGCCGGAAACGATTACTCGTAGAGCTTGCGCCGCTCACACCATCTACGCGCAAAGCCTCACGGCTACTTTCCAGTAATTGCTGCTCCAGCACTGAATACACC
>CAYNNU010000115.1:0-7092 GCA_964398645.1 uncultured Spirochaeta sp. | reverse complement strand
ATATACAATACTGCATTCATCACCCCCCACTCGCCGGGAGCGAATACCCAAATTCGATCTGCAGTAATCCGATAATTTGGATTATCTGAATCAGAAGATGTGATGGTACCCTCATCCATGATAACCACATCGTTTGCTGAACGAGTAATAAACCTTCCGCCGTAACTAAATGCGATTTCTTCTCCATCAACGGTTTGATCCCGATAGGTGGTGCCTTCTGCAAAACCTCCAGACCAATCATCAAGGCGGAACACCAAAGCGCTGCCACGATACATTTCCCCGCCACCGCTTTCATCACCAGTCTGCAGTGAATAAAGAATATTTCCCTGTGCAGTAATAATCTCTTCACTACGATTAAAAATTACCTGATCTGCTTCGATCCGATGAGTTCCACCCGTATCCACTTCGCTTATTTCCAGCACTACTCCACCACGCAGAATAAACACATCATCTTCACCAGAACTGGCAAAATCACTCTCCTGTGCAGATAAAATGCGTACTTCAACTAAAGCATCTGTATTTTCATCTTCTGTATCATTTTGGGTTTGCTCATTTTCAGTTTTGTCTGAACTTTCCATTTCCCGTGGATTGATTCCATAATGTTCATATAAACGTTGCCGAAGTTGTTCTTGATCACCACTGGTTGAAAGCCCTTCAGAACGGGCTAAATCAAGTAATTCATAATAGCCTGAGGTTTGAATATCTCGATATTGGATTTGTTCCCTCTGATTCCAATTCTCGTCTTCCACTGTTTGATCAAGTGAAAAAGCAATCATGGCTGGAATAAAGAGCAGTATGGTTATCCAAAGTCGAAGCTTCATTTCAACCACCATCCTGCATATGTGCCTTCAAATACCGGCCTGTATATGATTCGCTGGATTCACAGACATCTTCGGGCGTTCCCTGAGCGACAATGTGTCCCCCTTTATCTCCGCCTTCTGGTCCCAAATCCAGTATATAATCGGCCTGGGCAATAACATCCAGATTATGTTCAATCAAAATCATGGAGTTTCCCTGATCCACCAGGCGATGTAAAACCTCCATAAGTTTTTTTACATCAGCAAAGTGCAAGCCAGTGGTTGGCTCATCAAGCAAATATATCGTTTTTCCGGTGCTTCTTTTTGATAGTTCAAGAGCAAGCTTTATACGCTGAGCCTCACCACCAGAAAGGGTCAACGCTGATTGGCCAAGCTTGATATAATCCAAGCCAACATCATGTAAAGTCTGCAATTTTCGAAAAATTGGCGGAATGGCTGAAAAAAATGACAAGGCTTCTTCTATTGTCATTTCCAAAACATCATGAATGGTCTTTCCCTTATAGGTAACCTCAAGAGTTTCCGTATTAAAACGTTTCCCGCCACAAACATCACAGGTAACATAAACATCTGCCAAAAAATGCATTTCTATTTTGATTGTTCCTGCACCCTGGCATTGCTCACATCTTCCGCCACGAACGTTAAAAGAAAAACGGCCTGGTTTATACCCACGAGTTTTTGATTCGGGTAAGCTGGCAAATAATTCCCGAATTGCAGTATATACGCCAACATAAGTTGCTGGGTTTGATCTGGGTGTGCGGCCAATGGGGCTTTGATCAATATTTATTACCTTATCTAAATATTCCAAACCTTCGATGCTCTTATGTTTTCCAACATCACGTTTTGCTCGTTGTAAAGCATTTGCAAGGGCTGGATATAACACATTGCTGAGTAAACTGGATTTTCCTGAACCGGACACACCAGTTATTACTGATAGGGTTTGCAAGGGAAATGTTGCGTCAATATTTTTTAGATTATTTTGACTGGCACCAAGCACACGGAGTTCCTTTCCGCTGCCAGAGCGCCGGGTACGGTGTTTTTCCATCTGTAAAAGGCCCGATAGATGCTGTCCAGTAAGACTTTCCGGAACAGCACAAATTTGTTCGACTGTCCCTTGGGCAACAACATATCCGCCATGTACCCCAGCGCCGGGACCAAGGTCAACAATATGATCGGCTATTCGCAGGATTTGCTCATCATGTTCAACAACTATCAAGGTGTTACCCAAATCGCGTAGATGTTGCAAGGTTTCAATAAGGCGATCATTATCTCGTTGATGTAAACCAATACTCGGTTCATCCAAAATATATAACACGCCAACAAGGGCGGATCCTATCTGAGTTGCAAGCCTGATTCGCTGGGCTTCCCCCCCTGAGAGGGTACCTGCAGTTCTATCCAAGCTTAAATAACCCAGCCCAACACTTTGTAAAAAGTGCAGTCTGCTTTGAATTTCCTTTAATATTTGTTGTGCAATCTGTTGTTCACTTTTACGTAATTCCAGCGTCTGGAAAAATGGAATCGCATCTTCCACCGAAAGAGCAGCTGCTTCCATAATCCCTAAGCCACCAACACGAACAGCAAGTGATTCTGGTTTCAAGCGAAGTCCACCACATGCTTCACAGTGTTTCTGGCTCATAAAACCTTCAAGCCATTCCCGGATGCGCTCAGAGCTTGCTTCGCGGTACCGACGTTGTAAATCAGCAATAATGCCGGGAAAAGGCTCATTATATTCGAAGCGGCCAGTTTTATTTTTGTTCACATAGGTATATTCAATGGCTTCTTTGGTACCATAAAATAAGGCGTGCATAATATCATCAGAAAGTTCTGTGAAAGGCTGAGTTAAAGAAAACCCAAAAAAACGAGCCAGTGCTTCAAAGCGGCTCCTATGCCAATTACTGTCAGGATTGTACGGAGCAAGCCCGCCTTCCTCAAACGACAGACTTGGATCTGGTATTATTTTCGCCTGATCATACTCTAGGGTCAGCCCTAAACCTGAGCAGGAAGGACAGGCTCCAAATGGACTATTAAAGGAAAACTGACGTGGTTGCAAAGCGGATAAATGCATAGTTGGATCAGAGAAACGATAATGTTCTGAAAACTCTTGAAAAATTTCCTGTCCATGATTATCTTCCCCGCGCAATATGACCCGTCCTGAAGATACCTCGAGAGCTGATTCAACTGCTTCTGCAATTCGTGTACGGCTATCTGATTTCATTTTCAGACGGTCAATTACGATATTGATTGAATGTTTGAGATTTTTATCAAGCTCCGGAACTTCTTCGATAAGTTGTATTTCGCCATCAATCTGGGCACGAACAAAACCTGCTCGTTTGGCATCTTCCAAAACTTTTTTATGTTGCCCTTTTCGGCCTTCTATCACTGGCGCCAAGATAATCAGCTTTGAATCATCATCAAACTGAAGTATTTCATTTACGATTTCATCTACAGTTTGACGTACAAGCGGCAAACCAGTAACAGGATCGTAGGGAACTCCGATTCTAGCCCACAATAAACGAAAATAATCAAAGATTTCAGTGACAGTTCCAACTGTAGATCTGGGATTGCGATTTGTTGTTTTTTGTTCAATGGAAATTGAGGGGGACAGACCTTCAATATAATCAACATCAGGTTTATCCATGCGCCCTAAAAATTGCCGGGCATAGGCTGATAAGGATTCAACATACCGACGTTGCCCTTCAGCAAAAAGTGTATCAAAGGCAAGAGATGATTTTCCAGATCCGCTCAAGCCGGAAACGACAATAAATGAATCACGTGGAAGTTCAATATTGATATTTTTAAGATTGTGTTCGCGTGCGCCCTGAATCCGGATGTTCTTCATACAGTGTGTCACGATACGCTATTTTTTGATGATAATCAATTTATTTTGTTTATTTCGGCTCAAATACATTATCAATGTGGACATTAAACACTTCCGGCAGAACAGGATCTTCTGCTTGGCGCTGTGCCAACAAGCGTATTTGTTCCGGTCCTGGCAAACGGGAAACAAGTTGATATATCTGCATGGCTAAAGCAGTTTGCCCTTCAATATATAAGGCATCTGCTAAATACAATAAATCAGTAGTAAAATGATCTTGCAACAGATACTCTCGAATATACTCCAAACGAGGATCATCCGAAAATATCCGCTGATACGTCTGCTCTATGCTTTCATAACGGAAATCCGGTAAAACATAGCGAACTTCATCAATCACATCAGAAAAACCCATCAAAACTGCAATTAAAAGATGATCAACTGCTTGCGAAGGTAGATTTTGTTGTAAAAATTGAATGCCCAATTCATGATGACTACGGCGGGAATATATTTCTGGCAGTCGGTATAAACGGAATAATTCATTGATGCCATTTTGTTGCAACGCCCGGCGATAATTTCGACGCAGAACTGCCCCTTCTTCATCTATGTAGTACGGATCTTCATTGCTGATATCCAGTAGAATTTGCTGCATTTTTTGTATCTGTCCACTGAGGCGATAGGCATCAGCTAAAGTATACATTATGTTATAGCGTTCATTGGCTGTATATAAATAATTTTGTTGCTCAAAAGCCAATTCAAGTTCTCGAATTGCCAATTGATGATCTCCGGATCCAAGATAGGCCATGCCTAATCCTACCCGTGCTTCAGGCAAGGTTCGTTCACGATCTAAAGCTTCACGAAATAGCGCAACTGCCGAGGAAACGTCCCGCCGGAATAACGCATGCTTCCCTTCCTCAACCAATACCCAAGCAGGAACCCCCTGATCTTCAATCAATTGGTTACGGGGTACATACAGACCCCCGACTTCTTCTTCAAGATTATCAAGATCATTTGTCTGGCCGTATAGAAAAATCACACCACAAATGAGAAAAATGAAAATAAATAGGTATACCTTAATGGAAGGATGAAAACTCTGCATATACTGTATATCGGTCTTTCAGTATAAAAAAACAACGGCATTGCATTTTTTTTGCAATGCCGTTGATGATTTTGCTTTTTTGATTACAGCAAGCTAAGCAAGAATACCATTACAAACAAAGCTACGGTTTCAACAAGACCGAGAACAATCATGAAGTTACCAAATCCTTTGCCTGACTCAGCCAAGGCATCAGCGGCTACAGCGCCAGCCTTTCCCTGAAACCAAGCAGAAAAGCCCATTGCAATTCCACCAAGAACACCGGCTGCCATGAGCAACATGCCCAAACCAGCATCACCACCAGCGGCGGCTGCATCCCGAAGGGCATTCATAAGAATCAGACCGTAAATTGTCTGAGTAAGGGGAGCACCAACAAAAGCAATCAACAAGAAAGGTGCAGGTTTATTCTGCATAAAGCATTTTTTCCACGCCCCTACTGCTGCCATGCCTGCTGTTCCGGCACCCAATGCTGATCCAACTGCAGCGAGAGCCAAAGCACCCGCAACTCCGATAAAAGCTAAATCCATATGTGTCTCCTTTTATTCTTTATACGCTCGAAACGGGCGAAAAAGTTGCCCGGTCCATTCCATTCCCAAAGCGCCGGAAAACTCCAGCATATTCAACCGTACCCCATGAACAACAACCGACAATCCTGCCATCATCAGATTGATTGTGTGACCCATAAATATTACCAAGCCACCGGCAAACAAGCCGCCATTACCACCGATACCCTCAGCTAATCCCATACCCATTGCATTAAAGCTTTGCGCAATTGCAAGGGATGCAAGACCTACAGCAAAAAGTCGAATGTACGAAATAATATCTGAAAAACGACTAATGCTATCCAGTGCATTGGTCATTAAACCGGCAATTCCTTTTCCAATTCCCTTAAAAAAGTTTCCTTCCTGTTCGGAAAAAATCGTAACAGCTGCAAAACCGCTAATAATCAATGGCATAGAAAAGGATGGCAGAGGAAAATCCTCTGCACCCAATACTACATTTAGCACCAAGAAAAAGAGTCCCGCCAACATAGAAAGCCAGCCTAATTCAGCAAAGGCTTTTAACTTATACTGGCTGCTTAAAGCTCGTTTTGCATTCCATAAAAATGCAATTGACAGATGAATTCCGCCAAGTACAAAACAGAATAGCTGTACAGTTCTAACACTATGAACTTCAAAACTATCCATTGCATCTATTACAAAATATGAAAAAGGCTTCATATCTGCTATTGGAGCATATCCGAACCAGTTACCTGTTATCGCACCCCATACTACCGTTGCAAAACTTAGTACAACAAATAGTAACAAGGCATCTGGAATCTTGCCTTTGGCAATTTTAGACTTTGCCGAAAACAAAACTGCAACAGTTAAGAGGATTGAGCCATACCCAGCATCAGAAATAATCATTCCAAAAAATACAACAAAAAAGAGCAGAAAAAATCCACTAATATCCAACTCACGGTATCCGGGAACTGTTCCTAAAAAGTCAAAAACCGGTTGAATAATACGTATCCAACGTGGGTTCTTCACGTAGGTAGGAGGATTTTCTTCTTCTTGTGGATCTCTGAAGGCTACGGCCCAAGCATTCTTTCGTGCTGCTTCCTTCAAACTTGTAATATCACTTGCAGGGATAAATCCATGAATCACACAAAGTTGACCATCTTCCTGCATTCCAGCTCGAACAGTTTCAAATTCAATATCCGCTTGCACAAGTTCAAGAGCCTTTTGTAATTGAGAGATTGAAGTTGCATTTTTTTCCAGAATGCGTAGTTGTTCTAATGCTGAATTTTCTACATTTTTTAACTGAGAAACAAGCTCGTTCATGCTTTGACTTGGTAGTAAAAATTCCTGACCAATCTGCATTTCTTGACTAGTATTGCTTGCAACAAAAACATAGAGTGTTTTCTTTCGTCGCTGACAAATCCAAGCGTTGACATTTTCAGGTAGATCAGCATATTCGCCCTGGGTCATAACACGCAAACTTACAGATACACCTGCTTTTTTTAAGGCAATAATATCCGCAGGATTAAAATTACCCCAAACAGCTATCCTGTCGATTTCCCGTTGAATTTTTTCCTGCTGATCGCGAAGCTCGCGCAAACGCTCTGAAGTTCCAATAATAGTATGCGCTAAATCTATTGCCGAATCTTTTCCATCAAAACGAAGGGTTTCTTCGGCACTTTTTGCACTTTCAGCCGGCAAAGCAGCAATTGCTTTTTCAAGATTTTGTTGCTGTTTTTTCAGTTCTTCTAACTGTTCGCTTTCGGCAGAGTCAACACTCACCTGCACCAGGCCCAATTCAGCAAGCTCTTCTGTCGCTTTTAACCGGCGAGACTCCTGTACCACCACATACGCTTTTTTCATTGGTAC
>CAYNNU010000114.1:0-7112 GCA_964398645.1 uncultured Spirochaeta sp. | reverse complement strand
GCGTATACGTATCCAATGGCAAATCCAATTCTGATAGAATCTCAGCCGCCATATACGCTGCAATATCTCCGGCACAAATTCCAAGGGACACAGCTGTATGCTTTGGATCATGCCATTTCTTTGCTACAGCCAAATCCCGATATTGCGCATGAATTGCCGGCATGCCCCTGCGTTGATCATCATCATCCATAATATCATCATGAACAAGCAGAAAACTCTGAATCAATTCCATGGCAGCTGCTGCGGCACTTAATTGCGAAAGAAATTGCTTATGATCCGCTCCTGCCATTTCAGCCCCAACGAATACCAAAGATCCTCGAATCATTTTTCCCCGAAGACTATATTCTAAAAGACGCTTCCGTACATCCGCACTCCAGAAAAGCACATCATCATTCTGTTTGTGTACATATGTTTGTAGAAAATTTTCAATGTGGGTTCTAAATTGCACAATTTCCTTCACATTCTCTCCTTATTTTCTTTTGGCAGGAAAAAATAAACGCCATAACACTTTACGAAATACCCGAAGTTTTCCCGGTTTAACCTTTCGTGAAAAAACAACAAAGGGATCTTTCCATATCACTGAAGCTGTCCAGTTATACATATCAGCAGCAACACTAACCGGGATTCTATACCTTCTCGGTAAAAAGGAAAAACCTTTCGTGGCCTCAGCCTGCCATTGTCGATAACGATCTATTTGAAAACGAATATATCGTTCAAACTCTTTTGGATTCTTCTGCGCGCTTGCATAGGAAAGATCTAATAAATCAGTTTCAGCGGATGGTAAATACCTTCGTCCAAAGCCATTATCTTCATCAATATCACGAATAAAATTGATTAACTGCATCGCACGGCCCTGAAAAACAGCTGCCCGATGGGCTTTTGCAGACAGGCCCAATATTGCTGACATATACAAGCCGATCACCTCAGCAGAACCATATATGTATTTCAGCATCTCCTCTTCAGTTTCATATTCCGAGCGAGAGAGGTCCCATTCCATCGACTGCAAAAAGGCATCTGTCCAAGCCGGTTCGAAATTTTTGCGTTTGGAAAGCGAAACAAATGCATCAATGATTTGATTATCTGTAGGCTCGCCCCGCAAGGCCTTTCGATACTCAGCTAAAAAGCTATAAAACTCTTCTGTTTGTTGTGGAACGGAATCAACATAATTATCTGCGGTACGAACAAAGCTATATAAGCGAAAAACATCACAGCGCACCTCCGAAGGAAAAAAAACGCTGGAATAATAGTAGGTTTTACTACTCTTGCGAAATAGCTCCTTATGGCGCTTATATTCAGCAGCATCACACATACTGCTATTGTTCGTATTATTGTTTACTCTCTGCATACTCATCAGAAATTTTGCCCCCAATTACCTGGGATGAAATAATTGTCATTGGTACCCCAACACCAGGATGGGTGTATTGCCCTGAATAATAAAGGTTTTTCAGCTTTTTGCTACGATGTGACGGCCGAAAAACTGCTGTTTGATTAAGTGTATGTGCCATTCCCAAAGCTGATCCCTTATAGGCATTATATTCTGAACGAAAATCACGATGCGAAAAGAGCCGACGAATTTCTATTGCATCACGGATTGTTGTTCCAGTCAGGTCTTCAAAATGATCCAGAATTTTTTCCGCATACTTTTCGCGAACGTCATCAGAATCTTCCATGTCTGGAGCAACTGGTACTAAAAAGAATATATTTTCCTTGCCCTCGGGCGCAACCTCAGGATCATCATACGAAGCACAACTAACGTAATAACAGGGGTTTTCTGGCCATTCCGGGCGTTTAAAGATCTGATCAAAATGCTCTGACCAGGGATCAGAAAAATATAAATTATGATGCACTAATTCCGGAACCTTTCTATTGAGGCCCAAATATATAATAAACATTGTAGGAGCCATTACCCGCTTTTCCCAGTAAGCAGGCGAATACGTCCGATACTTTTTTGGTAATAATTTTTGATCAACATGCTGATAATCAGCATTAGCCAAAAAAACATCTGCAGAAAAATCACCTTGTTTCGTAATAGCTTTTGTAACCTGGCTATTCTCAACTTGCAATTCCAGCACTTCGCAATTTGTATATATTTTCACACCAAAATCTTCAGCCAAGCGGCGAAAACCATCAACAAGGGCAGCCATTCCGCCACGCGGAAAAAACACACCCAAGTTTAAATCGATGTGTGACATTATCGAATACAAACCCGGGGCATTATCTGGGCTTGCCCCAAGAAATACCATGGCATATTCAAGTATCTGCCGAGCCCTTCGATCGCTAAAAAACTTCTGTACAAATTTATCCAAACTTTTAAACACGTTCAAACGTAAGCCTTCAGTCAACAAACGTCGATTCAAAAACTGAAAGACACTCCGGTACTCAGTATATAAAAAATCCCGCATTGCTACGTCATATTTGTACCGGGCACTCTCCACATAATCCCGAAGCCTGTTTCCCGCTCCTTTCTCAAAACCTTCAAATGTCTCACAAGTCTGATCGAAATTACTATTGATATCAACAATTTCATCTTTAGAAAAAAAGACTCGGTAATACGGGTCAAGTTTTTGTAATTGATAATAATCCTCACGCTTTTTACCGAGTAATTCAAAAAAATGATCAAAAACTTCCGGCATTAAATACCATGAGGGGCCCATATCAAAAACAAAACCATCCTGTCTCCAAACCTGACCACGCCCACCAAGCCCTGCATTTTTTTCTAGCAGACTTACTTCAAAACCGCGAGAGGCTAATAAAGCGGCAGCACTTAATCCCCCAAAACCACCACCAATTATACAAATATGCTTATGTGAACTCATATTTAATAATCTAAACAAATTAAATAAATAATGGAAGAATAAAAATCAAAAAAATATTTGAATATTTTTTCTTTAAATTTTACAGACACCACAAAAACACATTGAAATATTGGTAAAATATTTCGCAATATATATTCTTATTGACTAATTACCTAATATTTTTGTTGACAAAATTAAAACAACTATAATATTATATGTAAATCGACTCGACAGGAGGCAATTTGTGAAAAATTCTGAGCGTACAGGAGCCGAAATAATTGTTGAAGCTATCGAAAAGGCTGGAATAGAGTATATTTTTGGCCTTCCCGGTGGTTCAGCTATTCCGATGTTTGATGCTCTCGTAGATTCACCGGTAAAACTGGTCTTGACCCGTCATGAACAAGGCGCAGCCCATATGGCAGACGGATATGCCCGTGCAAGCGGAAAGCCGGCTGTGGTTTTGGTAACTTCAGGACCAGCTGCAACAAACACCATTACTGGTATTCTTACTGCCAAGATGGATTCTGTTCCTATGGTAATTATTTGCGGTCAACAAACAACCTGGAACTTAGGTCTTGACTCTTTTCAGGAAACCGATGTTTCGGGCATCTCTTTTCCTGTTGTAAAACATAGCTACCTGGTAAAAGATCCTCAACAGCTTCCGCGAATTATGCAGGAAGCGTTTTATTTAAGTAGCTCCGGTAGACCAGGCCCTGTTTTAATCGACGTGCCAAAAGATGTTTCAAGCGCAATAATAGAACCGGATTATGATCAGCCATTTAACCTAAGAGGCTATAGCGTTCCAGAAGGACACGATCAAGAAGCTGTTAAACGAGCTGCTGAAATGCTCGAGTTTGCCCGCCGACCAATTTTGATGGTAGGCCACGGTGCAATTATCTCAGGAGCCAACAAAGCAATACAGTATTTAGCAGAAAAGACCCAAATTCCGGTGGTTACTACCCTTTTGGGAAAAGGAGCGTTCCCTGAAACACACCCCTTACATCTAGGTATGGTTGGAATGCACGGTACAGCCTATGCAAATAAAGCTGTAGATGCCTGCGACTTAATTATGGCTATCGGCAGTCGCTGGGATGACCGAATTGTTGGGAACCCGGATAAATTCTGTGTGAACGCAAAAAAAATCACCATTGATATTGATCCTTCAGAGTTTGATAAGATGGTTACTTCTGATCTCAATATTCTTGGTGATGCAAAAGAGGTTGTCGAATCACTGAACACAATCATCAATGCTGGAAATACATCTTCATGGGTAAAACAAATAAACACATGGAAAAAGAATTTTCCCTTACGCTATCGAAAAACAGGTTCGTTAAAGGCACAACACGTAATTCAAGCAATTTATCAGCAGGCACCTGATGCTATCTTCAGCACAGATGTCGGACAGCACCAAATGTGGGCTGCACAATACTGCCTTGTTGACTCGCAGAACCACTGGTTAAGCTCAGGTGGTGCTGGTACTATGGGTTTTGGAATGCCAGCCGCAATTGGAGCCCAATTTGCACAGCCGGAAAAAACAGTTGTTGCAATTGTTGGTGATGGTGGTTTTCAAATGACCTTAAACGAATTGGCAACAGCAGTAATACACAAATTGCCAATAAAGATTCTCATAATCAACAACCGTTATCTTGGCATGGTTCGTCAATGGCAATCATTGTTTTATGATAATCGCTTAAGCGGCGTAGACCTCGAAGGGAACCCGGATTTTGTTAAGCTAGCCGAAAGCTATGGTGCAAAAGGCTTCCGCATCAGACGCTCAGGTGATGTTAACAGAATTATTCGCAATGCGATGGCATACAACGATGGCCCCTGTGTAATCGAAGCTGAAGTAGAAAAAACCGGCAATGTATTCCCGATGGTTCCGGCTGGAGGAACACTAAGTGATATGCTGCTGGAAGCAGGAACAAAAAAATTGGCAAAACCCGCGGGTAGCACCTAATAAGGAGTCAAACAATGGAAATGAACACCGAAAAAAAACATACCATAAGCCTGCTGGTTGCAAACCAACCGGGTGTACTAATACGCATTGCCCTTGTTTTTGCCCGCCGTGCCTACAACATTGACAGCTTGGTTGTATCACCATCACATGATGAGGAATATTCCAGCATGACAATCGTTGCCTCCGGCGACAAAAAAGTTCTACATCAAATCCTTGATCAACTGAACAAGCTTGTTGATATTATTCATGCTTCCGACCGAACAGATGAAGATGTAATTCACCGCGAGTTGGCATTGATAAAAATCACCTGTCAATCAGAACAACGCGCTGAGGTACTGCAACTAGCAGCCGCATTAAACTGCAAAATTATCAACGTACGTGAATCCACTATCATTCTTGAAGCAACTGGGACCAGTTTGGAACTAGATAACGTAAATGAAGTTCTATCTCCGTATGGCATGCAAGAAATGGTACGAACCGGAAAAGTTTTGATGACCAGGGGTCAAGAACAGACAGCGTGATCAATTCAGACGCTTCTTTCTACCGTAGCCTTGCAGAAACATTAGATCCGTATTCCGATCCAATAGCTGCTCAATTAATTCCACGCGCTGAAGAGCGCGTGGTTTTGCATTATGAAAGCACTGACCCGATCGCAGACAAATCATTCGAACTATCTCACCGTCTTATCCACCGCTATTATGACAGAGCTCTTCTTTTAGCAAATGATACCTGTGCAATGTACTGCCGCCATTGTTTCCGTCAGCACTTTACCCACAGTAAAGCTGGTGAAATAACTGAAAAAGAATTACAAGCTGCCTGTTCACAATTACAACAGCATCCAGAGATTCATGAAATACTCATTTCCGGAGGGGACCCTTTATATATTGAATCAAAAAAACTACAACATATCATCAATAGCCTACGATCAATACGGTCCGACTATATTATCCGAATATCTACAAGAATCCCCATAGTAAAACCAAACCATATACCAGATTCATTTTTTCAATTCCTAGCAGAACAAAAACACATCTGGATCGTTGTGCAAGTAAATCATCCAAAAGAAATAAGCCTAGACTTTTCGCGCTGCATTGAACGAATTCGAAAAACCGGTACTGCAGTAGTTAACCAATCAGTATTATTACGTGGAGTTAATGATTCAGTTGAAATTCAGGAAACCTTATTACGCAAGTTGCTACAAAACGGAATCAAGCCTTACTATCTTTTCCAGGGTGACCTTGCGGCAGGAACATCACATTTTCGAGTGAACCTTGAAAAAGGAATTACTATTATGCAACGATTACGTAATAGACTTTCAAGCCTTGCAATGCCGGTATATGCAGTAGACATACCCAATACATGGTCAAAAATTGCTTTGCATGATAATAGTATTTTCGCTATAACAAATGGTTGGTATCAACTTCACGGCCCAAACAATGAAACGTTTAAATATCCTTGCGAACATATGGATGAACGCCCCTAATCAAAAAAAAGCGGAATACTAATCCCGCAAATAGACACAAATATGGGCGGTGGCGGACTCGAACCGCCGACCCCTAGCGTGTCGAGCTAGTGCTCTAACCAACTGAGCTAACCGCCCTGTATAAGAAACAAGACTGTACTATTATTTCAACGACATAACAATGCGTTCGAGTACTTTTTTCCGATCCAAAGGTTTAACAATATAGTTTTTGGCACCAATAAGCAAAGATTTTTTAACAAGATCCTGCTTCCCCAGTGCGCTAATCATTACAACCCGTGCATCCTTATCGAACTCAATAATCTTTTCCAAGGCAGTTACACCATCCATTTTTGGCATGGTAATATCCATGGTTACAAGATCAATATTTGGATACAATTCTTTGTAAGCATCCACACCTTCAAGACCATTTGCCGCAGAAGCAACAACCTCAAAACCTTCAGAAGTCAATATCTGACTAATTTGTTTTGTTACAAACATTGAATCGTCAACAACAAGAACTCTGTAAGCCTCACCATTGTCGTTAACACCTTCTGCTTTTCGTTCGTTAATACTCGGAAAATCCTGTTTTGCTTTCATATCCCCGACCTTTTCAAGAAATACGTTCGCGAACAGCTACGTTAATTTCGATCTTGCCTTGCGGCAGTTCCATCGGCACAATCAGCGCTTCCACTTTCGGATCGCTAATCTCCATGTTATCCCCAGTAAAAATTGCTGGTGGGGTTAAATCAAACTTAAACCCAAGATTATGCAACTTTGTTACAGCTTGACCTGTAATCATATTTGCCAACTCAGTAATTGTTGCCTTGCCCATATCATTCAAAGAATCAACTTTTTCCATATCCATAGACTCAAGCATAAGATTGGCTACATTTACAGC
>CAYNNU010000113.1:0-7228 GCA_964398645.1 uncultured Spirochaeta sp. | reverse complement strand
AACCTGTACAATGCGACTACAATCTGCAGGGAGAGATCCAGTTGAAAACCCCCCATCATCAAAAAGAGCATAGGTATTTGTAGGGTTTTCATCATCACCATCATCTGAACGGGCAGCAATGAACAATTCATCTCCACCGGCCCGAAATACCTTGTAAGGTTGATATGAACCACTGGTCATATCACCTCCAACAGGGCCATTCCAATCGGCAGCTACAAAACCAGCGCCAGTAACATCACTGACTGCAGCTGTAAATACCGCAGAATCACCATCGTTTTGGAGAAAAACAACCGCCAATTGATCAGAAACATCTACATATACAGCAGAATGAATTGCATAGATATACGAATCTGGCATCGGTAATTGTTCCCAAACGCCTGAATCTGTGTATTCTTTAAACAATAATTGGCCGGTGGTTGCAAAGGCGAAATCATCTACGCCATCATTTCCTACTTCGATTGACGTTACTATGGATCCTTCAGCGATTCCGCGATCAAGTTCAATTGCTCGACTTGATTCGATGGTTGCAAATATTCCAACAGGGTCCTGGTTACAGGATCCGAAAAGACCAATAAAAAGTAGTGTACTCACTAAAAGCAAAAGAGTATGTATATGTTTTTTCATAGAATGATTCCTCCAAGGTTCATTGAAATTATTCAAAATGGTACAGGGCGTTTAGCGTAAATTCAAGAAAATTACCTAATCGTGAATCGGAAGCCGGCGGTCCTCCATTGCCGGTATATATTTCTGGCACAAGCCAGTATTTTGTCCAGATGCCAAATGACCAGCCTTCATCAGTGGACCAAAAAGCGGCAATGCCGGGTTTGAGTACTGGTCCAAAGTAAAAGGAATCCTGAAAGCGCATAAATTGTAAGCCCACGTCTAAAGAAACCGGAAAGAAGAATGGGTAGGCTTGAAGCCAATATGCAGTGCCGGCCGCGGAAACTCCGAATTGGAATAAAGTCTGCTCATTAATATTTCATGCCATAGAACCATATACATCCAAACCGATAGATAACCAGTTGTTTAGGTAGGCATTCCACCGCAGACCGCCGGAAGCACCTAAATGCATATTGGTGGACGTTAAGCCGGAATCACTGTTAATAAAGAATAATGGCAAAACTCCACCGAGTTGAATACTGAATTGCTGATCCCCGAGTTTTTTTTCGGCAAATGCTTCTTCGGCTACCGCTGTTCCAGACACTACGAATATAGATACTGCAATCAGTAGTACCGTTTGGAAATGTTTCATAGAACTCCCTTTCGCTCAATATATGACAGCTGATAATATCATTCATGACAATCAGATGCAACGAATCAAACAGTAGTTTTGGGCGTACGAGTTGTATTCTGCCCGTTTATATGATACAAACAAAAAAACAAAAGAGAGGTTTCATGTCTGCTCAAATAATTGATGGAAAGTCGATTGCCGAAGGAATTCGGGAGGATATAGCTCATCGAGTTAGTAAGATTTCAGGTAAAATTGTACCTGGACTTGCCGTTGTGCTGCTGGGGGAGGATCCTGCAAGTATTTCATATGTAACCGCAAAGGAAAAAGCATGTGTTGCTGCAGGAATGAAATCAAAGGATATCCGTCTGCCGGCAAGCACAACAGAACAGGAACTGTTACAGCTGGTGGCAGATTTGAATACTGATGATTCAGTTCATGGAATTTTAGTTCAATTGCCGCTCCCCTCACATATCAATCCGGATCGCGTTATTCATGCAATCAACCCTTTAAAGGATGTTGATGCCTTTCATCCTGAAAATCTTGGTCACATGATTATGGGGCGCCCTAGATTTTTACCCTGTACTCCTCATGGTATTGTCCGTCTTTTAGAACATAGCAAAATAGAGATGTCAGGTGCACATACAGTTATAGTTGGCAGATCAAATATTGTTGGAAAGCCCTTGGCTAATATGATGATACAAAAAAATTGTAATTCTACTGTAACTGTGTGCCATACTGGAACAAAAAATTTGGCTTCGCATACACTACAAGCAGATATTCTTGTAGCGGCAGCTGGACGACCTGGCTTAATCTCTCCTGACATGATAAAAGCCGGTGCAGTAATTATCGACGTTGGTGTAAACCGTGTGGAAGATAGTTCACGCAAACGCGGCTATCGTCTATCTGGAGATGTTGACTTTGATTCCGCCTGTGAGATTGCAAGCTGGATTACGCCTGTTCCTCGTGGTGTTGGCCCAATGACAATCACCATGCTTCTGGAAAATACACTGCGATCCGCTATTGCTGCAGCAGAAGGGAAGGACCCAATAGATGTCAAATAAACCCGTAATAGTTGACTGCAGCACTGACATGGCTGATGTACAGAGTATGCAGGATAAGCGGGGGATTGAAATTGATACTGTTGGTGTTCGAAGGCTTTTTTATCCGCTCGTTTGGCATGATGGTAGTGGTACAAGTCAGTCATGTCGGGGTGAGTTTTCATTAAGCGTATCTTTGCCAGCACAACAGCGTGGCACACATATGAGTCGGTTTTTAGAACACTTGCATACTGCTCATAGACATATAAGTTTACAATCATGGGTCGATTTTGCCCCAAAATTAGCTAATGCTTTACAAGCACAATCGGTGAGTGCACAGGTTCGATTTTCATTATTTCGCCCTGTTTTTGCGCCTATTACGCAACAACAAGGTATGCAGGAAATCCATATTGAGTTGAAATCAGCTATAAAAAATGGAATTCAGCAAGCCTTATTTTTATCAATTACACTACCTGCTGCCACGGTTTGTCCCTGTTCAAAGCAAATTAGTGATAGAGGTGCACATAACCAACGGGGAGAAATTCAGGTTTCTGGATATCTTTCCAAGGTACATTTAGATCCAATATGCTTATTCGATCTTGTACAGGAATTTGAAAAATGTGCCTCTGTTCCAGTATATCCATTGTTGAAGCGACAGGATGAAAAATATGTAACTGAAGCTGGTTACGACAATGCTAAATTTGTAGAAGATGTCGCCCGTGATGTTGTACTAGCTACTAGAACTATGAATCTTTTTGAAAGATTTACTGTTACTGTGGAAAATCAGGAGAGTATTCATGCGCATAATGCGTTTGCAAAAATAAAGGAAGGAAAGTGTGAATAGAGTAGAAAAAATTGATGACCTTGTTGCAATAAAAAACGCACTTGTGAGTGTGAGCGATAAGAGTGGACTGCCTGAATTGGTAATAGGGCTTTCAAATGTTTGTCCTGGAATAACTTTGTATTCTACTGGTGGGACCTATAAACTGATTCAGGAAACAATTCAAAAACATAAGCTGGAAAAATCTATACAGCTTGAGTCGGTTTCTTCATACACTGGGCAACCTGAAATGCAGGGCGGTTTGGTAAAAACCCTGGATTTTCGGATATACTTGGGCCTTCTATCTGAGACATATAATCCGTCTCACGCTGATGATATACAACGCACACAGGCTCATGAGTTTGATTTAACCATAGTCAATCTATACCCATTTGCTCAAACTATTGCTAATACAGAGAATTCATTAGAAGATGCCCGAGCCAATATTGATATTGGAGGCCCAACTATGTTGCGGGCATCTGCAAAAAATTATTTACGTGTTACCGTTATGAGTTCTCCAGAAGATTATCCGGCATTACTGGAAGAGTTAGAACAGCGGTCTGGATCAACATCTTTGGGATTCCGCTTTGCAGCCGCGAAAAAAACATTTGCACATACAGCTGAGTATGACACAGCAATTGCAGAATATTTGAAAAATACTGAAATTCCAGCACAGCTGTATCAGCTGGAAAATAAGGGGAAATAGATAATGCTAAAAGATATGTATAGTCAGTTTGCTGCTGATCCCTTTCCCGAAAACCTCGAAATTGCATTTACTGATGCAAATGGGAAAAGGATGTCCATTGAGTATAGCAAGGTTCAATTCGATATTGAAGGAGAAAAGCTCGGTCTACGCTATGGAGAGAATCCAGATCAGCCCGCATCCTTATACAGAATGGTACATGGAAATGTCACACTAGGTGAACTTGAACTTGTTTCAGCAGGCGAGCCATTATCGAGTCAGCCACTTTTGCTAAAATCAGGTAAGCACCCTAGTAAAATTAATATTACTGATGTCGATAGTGCCTTGCAAATATTGAAATATCTTTCTTACAAACCTGCCTGTGTTATAGTAAAGCATAATAATCCCAGCGGTGCGGCTGTAGGTGAAAGCCTTGAGTCTGCTTTTTCTCGAGCTCTGCAGGCTGACCGTATTGCGGCTTTTGGTGGAGCAGTTGTTGTAAATCGAACTCTAGATAAAGCAGCTGCAGAAGCAATTATGGAAGGCTATGTTGAAGTTGTGGCTGCTCCTGATTTTGCCGATGGTGTGCTTTCAATTTTGGAAAAACGAAAAAACTTGCGGGTTTTACAAATAAAAGCAATGGATCGTTTGGAATCATTGCAGTTGCAACCTTCGCTTGAGTTTTCATCCTTGATTGATGGAGGAATTATTGTTCAACGGGGTTTTGTTTCGGCGATCCGAAAGGTAGAAGATTTTTTACCGGCAAAAACAGAACGAAAAGGGCAGAAATATGCAGTTGATCGACAACCCACTGCCAAGGAACTTGATGACATGTTATTTGGCTGGCTGGTAGAAAGTGGAATAACTAGTAACTCTGTTATTTATGTTAAAGATGGCTGTACAGTAGGTATTGGAACCGGCGAACAAGACCGGGTTGGTGTTGCAGAAATTGCCCGCGATAAAGCCTATCGGAAATTTGCTGATCGACTTGCTAATGAACAATATGGGAAATCCCTGCTATTGCTAGAAGCAGAAGCAAGACGTGAACTCGAGGCTGAATCCGCTCGCCTCCATGGAGGCTTGGTCGGTTCCGTAATGATTTCGGATGCCTTTTTTCCTTTCCGCGACGGAGCAGAAGTTGGGCTGCAGGAAGGAGTAAGTGCAATTGCTCAACCTGGTGGTAGCCTTCGAGATTTTGAAGTAATTGAGGCTGTTAATGAATATAAAGCTACAATGGTCTTTACCGGTCAAAGAAGCTTTCGCCACTAATATTACACAATTTTGGAACTGGAAAGCTATTGGTGAGCGTGTTACACTTGTCTTGGAAAGGGTTTGTTGGAATAGGAGGCTTGCATGAGTGATGTTGGAAGCGATAGAAAAAGAACTGCACATAGTCTAGTAAAAGCGGTGCTTGCAATAGCTAGCAGTATTTTTTTGATGGTTCTTAATCTTTCCGGTAGTGTCTTTTTTGCATTGCTTTTTGGCTTTGTAATTCTAGTTGCCGGATTGGTAATTGTTCGTTATTTTCCCGATGATAAAATTGTCGGCATTGGAGTTATTTTAGCAGGAATACTGACAATACTATCTGCACTACCATTTTTAACCGCAGTAACATCCTTTTTGTTATGGATAGGTGGTTTAGTATTGTTGCTTATTGGGCTCTTTTGTTTGTTTCAGTTTTATTATGGGTTTCGTTCACTGAATTGATGTACACCGACGAAAAGGAGGGGCCAGAATGCCCTGGAGATTGATTTTAATACTATTGTTAGTCATTGTTATTATGTTCTTTGTTGGTTTTAACTTGGATAATCGTAGCAATGTGTCCATAATTGTATATACATTTGAAGATGTGCCTGTTTTTTTCACTATGTTCGGGTCGTTCCTTTTTGGTGTATTCGTTATGCTTCCCTCAGTATTGAGTGCACCTTTGCGCAAAAAGAAGAAAAAAGATACGGTTAAAACTGATGCGGATTCAAATCAGAACCGGAAGAAATCCAATGGAAAAGCAAAGAAACAAGCAACAGAGGATGAAGCTCGTCAAAATGAACATTCGTCGACCTAAAAAACTCTTAAATGTCATTCTAATTATTTGTAGTTTTTTTGTAATTATGCCCGTATTTGCTCGGGATACTTCTACCTGCCAAGATCTTGGTCAGCAAATACAAGCTCACAATGACATTGAAGACTTGGATGCACTGGTACAAGATATTGAACAATGCAACGATCAACAAAGAATTCGACTTTTTCGGCAACTTGGAATGCGTTTTTATCTTCTTGGGGATATTTCAAAAGCCGCTGATTTTTTAGGCAGAGCCTATTCTTCTGATTACATTGACGAGGATTCTCTCCTTTTGGCCGCTCATGCGTATTTGCTGCTCGGGAACTATCAGGATTCTCGCATGAATGTAGAACGTTTGCTGGAAAGAACTAATAATCCTGCTATGCGACAGCAGGCAATGGCAATTCTTAGTCTTTGTTTGCTTGCAACTGGAAGCGAACTGGAAGCAAAGGCGATATTAGAACCCTACCGAAATATGCCCCAACAAGTGCGGATTCCGGAACTTTTTTATATTCTTATTCGCTACGAATTGACTCTAAGTGCCGAAGATCGAAATGATCCAGGTGAATATTTCAGTCTGTTGCAAGAACGTTTTCCTGCCCATCCAGTTACCAGTCTTGCCCGAACCTTTTTGCGGGGGGGAAGTGCAGCGCGCGGGGATGTTACGGTATTGCCATCCCCTGAGATCTTTCTTTTTTCTCAATCTGTTATTGATAATCATGAAGATATAGCAGAGAACGGTGAACCAACAAATCAGGAACAGGATACTGCAGCTACTACAGCTGCTGTTGTACGAGGAATTCAAATTGGCAGTTTCGGCTTACGCGAAAATGCTGAGTATTTAGCGAATGATCTGGAAACCCATGATTTTTCTGTAGTTATCGAAGAACAACAACGTAGCGATCGCCTGTATTATTCAGTGCTTGTTATTCCGCAATCGAATGCTGTGGAACAAGATATTCAAAGTCTATATATGAGAATAAAAGCTGCCGGCTACGACGGATTCCGAGTGTATGAATAATTAGCGATCTGCTTTTTCAATAATTTGTTCAAGTCTCAGTGTATCCCCGTTACTATCATCAATTGCATTTGTGCTATGAAAAATAGCTGGTTTTAGATAGAGCCTGCGAATAATTCGATCATCTGTTTCAGTATTTTCAAGTCTAGCATTAAAAAGAAAACGCGATTTGGGCAATCCTAAACTATTAAAAGATTGTAATTCTAAATATTGATTATTATTTAGATTAAACAAAGCGAAACTTCCGCTATGTTCAAAATTATCAATATTCATAGTAAAACGGGATTCATTAAACAGAATAGAGTTACCATCTTCGCTTTGAAATAAACCAGTTAGATTATTATTGCTTAACACACCAGTTCGTCCTGAATCCTGTAATAC
>CAYNNU010000112.1:0-7368 GCA_964398645.1 uncultured Spirochaeta sp. | reverse complement strand
CCTTCCAACTCATGCCGACTGCACCAAATAGGGCAGACAGTAGTACTGGCAGGCTGCCGGGAAGGAATATATGGCTAATCGTTTTTAAGGGCGAAAGCTGGAAGGCCTTGCCCATTTCGATGAGGCCATAGTCAACAGTACGCAGGCCATCCAAACACCCTTGATGGATGAGTGGAAAGGCCACCAAAATACCAATGAGGATGCCGACCCCATCTAGCGGTAGCCAAACCAACGCAATTAGTATTGCGGCAATAACTGGAATAGAGCGGATGGCTGTGATTAGAGGGCGGATTGCTTCGCGTAGCAGGCGGAAGCGGTAGGCGATGCTGCCACTTATTATTCCCAATAGGAATGCTCCCAAGAAGGCGCAGAACCAGCGCAGAAATGATCCAAGGATTACCTGCAATGCTTGGCCGCTTGCTAACAAGTGCCAGACTTCTTTTAGAACGCGAAGGGGGCCGGGTAAAAGAACATCATGGTGAATGAGCGCCGCCGCTATCGCCCAAATAAGAATGAGAATTCCGCCTCCTGTCCAACGTGCAATGCGCTTCTGCATTGGGCTGAGACAATGGCTTTTACTGCGTAGTTCATCGCGCTGTACTGCCTTGGCTGAGCGCCGGTGCGGGCTGCGGACGGAACGGAACTCAAACACTTTTTATTCTTCCGCCGGGAAACAGCTTAGATTTAGCATGATGCTATTGTCGGGTTGTTCTCCGCCAACTGCGGCTGGGTTTATGCTCAGAAAAAACTGGATGAACCGCCGGAAAGATTGCTCTGCTTCCTGTGCCGGAGTCCAGCCGGTATTCATCCGTTCAAATGAGTTGATGATGGTTGCAGTTGGAATACCAACTGCAGGGGCGGCCGCTTCAGCGGCTTCTTCCAGGTTATTACGCAGCCATTGCTGGGCAGCAGGCATATCCGAAAGCCAGTTTTGTATGGCATTGCAATGCTGCGCGGCAAAATCGCTGCGGATTACTAGTGCTGTCATAGGGTAGGTCTGCTGGTTGGAATAGTTGGAATACAGCTCCTGCAGATTGCCTTTTATGCGCAGGCTCGGATTGCTTTCCAGTACTCTGCTTACAAAAGGCTCGGGCATCAAGGCAATTTCTGTTCGTCCGGCAATGAGATTCCGCGCTAGTTCAGTTTGATCGCTGCTGTAAATAATTTCAAAATCCTGGTCCGGGTTGAGGCCTGCTTCTGCAGCCAAAGCACGCAGTAAAACATCGGGTGTCGCTCCGCGAGCAATGGTGTGTATGCGTTTTCCACGCAGATCTTCTATGCTTGAGTTATCGGGTAAAGCATCGCCAAGCGCCAGCAGGTATAGCATGCCGGTTCCGGTGATGCCGGCAATTTGAATATTCGCATCGCGATGGTGCAGTACCGCGGCTAAATTTGCCGGGATAACCGCAGCATCAATCTCTTTGGAAAGGAGTTGGCTGATAGCAAGGTTTGGGTTGGAAAAGACCTGGATTTCTAGTGTGGTGCTTTTTCCTAGCCGTGAAGGCTGGAGTATGTATGGACTCATACTTACTGACGAGGGTCCGGGGAGACTACCAACCCGTATTGTAATTTCGTTTGTTGCCGCTGCTTCCTGATTACCGAGTGCCATTACCGGTTGGATCAAGGATGTTGATCCTAAAAGAACGGACATGAACAGCAAGTATGGAAAAAATTTTCGGGAATGGTGTCTCTTTCTCATAGTTTAATGGTAGCAAATAGTGCAGGTATGGAAAAGGCTCAAAAAAAAATATAAAAAGATTGCGTTCTGCCTTCCTGCGTTCTAGAATGAAAAGGTATATATAAGGAGGTTTTTTTATGGCAGAAGCTGACTCAAAAAAAGGACGGACTCAAAGTGAGGTGCTGTTCGCTATTCGCATGAACTGGTTGAATTGGTTAAGTAAACCGATTCAACTTGTGTGGTTTGTTATTGTGCAGGCAGCCCTGGCTGCGTGGCGGTTGATTACCATTTCTTTTACAGCATTGAAAGGCTGTTATTCCCGCTTGTTGCTGGAGCGTTCGTTTATCGGTGCCAGTATTTTCTTTGCAGTTGTATTGTTGGGATTTTATTTAGCTGGCTTGACCGATGTGTATGGCTTTATTCCCATTATGCTTGCGGTAAGCGTATTACCAATGGCTTGGACAATGGGCGAGGCTACTGCGGTATCCAGGGCGCAGCAAGATAAAAAGAAAAAAATTACAGCGGCCGATGTTCCGATGGGCAATGGCTTGACGGTTGCCGGTACTATGGCACTCTATGTAGTCGTCATTATTGTCGCTTTAGTGGCACAGGCACTGATATCCATGCTCATGTCTATACCAGGCATTGGGCCGGTTTTACTAGGAATTATCTTAATTCCGAATGTTTTGCTTTCTGTTTTGCTGGTTATGGCCATAATTTTGCTTGTTTTTGGGATTCTTGCCTTGCCTTCTTATTTGCTTATGGAAGATAAGGGTTCTGAAAAAAATATTTTCAAACGCTTCTTGCAACTGAATGGCAATTTATTGACTACTTTGCGATCGCAGGCATATTGGGTGCAGCTCCTTGTTATCGCACCATTTGCCGCTTTTTTTGCTACTGTGGTTGCAATTCCGATTATGGCATTGATGGGCATCAGCACGGGCTTGTCGGTAGGTGTAATGACCGGGGTTACCGCCTTTTCTGAAACAGCACAGCAGTCATTAGCTGCGCTTTCACAGGTAACCGGCGGCTCATTTGCGCTTGGATATTTACCAGTATCCGCAAAAATCGGTGTGCTGTTTATTGCCTTGGCATTCAGTGTTCTTTTAGGCGCGGCAACCAGTCCAGTATTTGGTGCTTTCGCGTCCATTTATCATGTCTTGTATCGCCGTCGCGCGGAGGGAAAAACCTGGACCTACCTAGTTATGATTCCAGTGCTGGCTTTAGTTGGTATGCTGCTTGTTGCCATTGGCGGCAGTATTGCCGGGGCTTTCTTTTATTTTTGATATGCACGGGGGAAATCGTTTCCCCCGCTTGACAAAAAAAGAATGATTGCCTATTTTTTCTGTATGAAAACTGCTTATTCGCTACTGCTTGTTTCGCTGTCGGGACTGCTACTTCTACGTGAAGTGCGGCCGGCTGCTCTGTGAGCGGATAGCGGTTTTCCGGTTATATAATTGGAATCCGATAACCCGTCGCCGAGTAGTTCGGCGACGGGTTTTTTTATTAGGAGATGGAAGGAGGCCGAAAATGGCGAAGTATTCAAGAGTTCCAAAGGTGAACTTGCCGGACAGAACATGGCCGGACAAAGAAATTACTCAGGCACCGATATGGTGCAGTGTTGACTTGCGTGATGGAAATCAGGCGCTAGCGAACCCGATGGGCGTTGCGCAGAAACTTCGTATGTTCAGTCTTCTGGTTGATATTGGTTTTAAGGAAATTGAGGTTGGTTTTCCCGCATCAAGCGATACTGAGTTTGCCTTTTTGCGAACCTTGGTTGAAAAGGATATGATTCCTGATGATGTGACGATTCAGGTGCTGACTCAAGCCCGTGAGCATTTGATAAAGCGCACCTTTGAAAGCTTGCAGGGAGTGAAGAATGCTATTCTGCACTTCTATAATTCTACCAGCACCTTACAGCGGAAGGTTACCTTCGATATGTCGCGTGATGAAATCAAAGCGATTGCTGTTGAAGGGGCAAAGGTTGTGAAGGCAGAGGCCGATGCCATGACAGGCACCAATGTGCGTTTTCAATATTCGCCAGAAAGTTTTAGCGATACCGAATTGGACTTTGCCAAAGAGGTGTGTGATGCTGTGGCGGATGTTTTGCAACCAACACCGGAAAAACCAATTATTTTTAATCTGCCGGCAACGGTTGAGTGGTCTACGCCCAATGTACATGCGGATCAAATTGAATGGATGTCGCGGAATATTGGCCGCCGGGATTCGGTGATTATCAGTTTGCATACTCATAACGATCGTGGTACCGGGATAGCTGCAACGGAGCTTGGCTTGATGGCTGGAGCACAACGGGTGGAAGGCACATTATTTGGCAACGGTGAACGGACAGGAAATCTGGATATTGTAACTGTTGCCTTGAATATGTTTGCTGATGGCATTGATCCTGAGTTGGATTTTCGTGATATTCCAGGCATTCGAGCCCAGTTTGAGGAGCTTACTGGCATGATGGTGCCGCCTCGGCAACCGTATTCAGGTGATTTAGTGTTTACAGCTTTTTCCGGTTCGCATCAGGATGCAATAAAGAAGGGTATGGATTTGCGTGCTGGCGGAATCGATGCAGAAACGCCTTGGGAAGTTCCATATTTAACCATCGACCCGGAAGATATTGGCCGAAGCTATGAGGCTATCATCAGAATAAATAGTCAGAGTGGAAAAGGCGGAGTTGCGTATATTATGATGCGGGAGTTCGGTTTTGATCTTCCCCGATCAATGTATCCGGAGTTCGGTCGTATCGTAGGCAAAGAAACTGACAAGCTGGGTCGCGAGGCGACGAACGACGAAATAATGGATGTCTTTCGTAAAAATTATTTGGATAATACCACGCCATTGCAGTTTATTCGTTTGCGTTCGCTGGCAGATGAATTGGGCGATCATAGGCTGACATGCACCGTGCGAGTAGCGTATGATGGACAGGAAGAAGAAATTACCGGCCATGGAAATGGACCCATCGATGCCTTTGTGCATGCAATGTCCGAAAGAGGCTGGAATGCTTTTTCAATTATTGACTTCAAGGAGCAGGCTGTGGGTAGCGGCGCTGGAACTGAGGCGGCCGCTTATGTGCAGATTCAAACTGCCGACGGTCAACGATACTGGGGAGTTGGAATTGATACGGATATTTCCACTGCCGGTTTAAAGGGTGTGGTGAGCGCATATAATCGCTCATGTGAAAAAGAATAATTGAAGATTGAAGGGGGACGAAAAATGAAACGATGTCTTTTGGTTTTGCTAACTGTTTTTTCGCTGTTTTTTAGCATCAGTGCAGGCATGGTATTTGCCCAAGAGCCTGCTGACACTCAGCCTGCAGCGACAGATGAACTGGCAGCGAGCCTTGAGCTGTTTCTTTTTTTCAGTCCCGGTTGTCACTATTGTGCGAACGAAAAGGAATTTTTGCGTGAGCGTGTGCAGCCCAATTATCCGGAAGTCCTGATTCATGAGTTGGACTGGCAGGATAATCGGGCTTTGCTCGATCAGATGCTGGAAGAGTATGATGTTCAGCTTGAACGGCAGGGTGTGCCGATGACCTTCGTGGCCGGCGAGTTCTTTTTTGGCTTTGGTCCCAGCTCAGACAGGGATATTTTGCGCGTGATTGATCGTGCTTTGGGGATCGAAGTCGGGAGCCGCCGTGCTGCTTGGGGAAACCAACCGATTGAGGATATTAGCGAAAGCGAAACGCGCCTGGATAGATTGGTGGAAGTGCCGTTTTTCGGGCAGGTAAATGTGCAGGGTATGGCTTTGCCGCTGGCTGCTTTTGTACTAGGCTCGGTAGACGGTTTGAATATTTGCAGTATCGGCGCTCTTATTTTGATTTTAACCATTGTGGTTGTGCTGAATTCCCGCCGGGCGATTTTTGTGTATGGTGGATTGTTTTTAATCACGACCGCCTTGGTATATGGTGTTTTGGTTTTTGCCTGGTTTGGATTATTGCGCGGCTTGTTTTCGGTAATCCATGTATTGGAATATATTATGGCGGCCGCAGGGCTTTTTGGCGGGATCTACTTTTTTCGGCGTTTTTTGCAGTATCGAAAGTACGGGCCTGCTTGTGAAATGCAGACCAATCGACTGGTTAGCTATTTTCAGGAAAAATTGCAGCGAGTATTAGCTGTTCCCGGTATTGGTTTTTTTGCCACTGCTTCAGTTTTGATTGCCTTTTCGGTTGTCATTACGGTAGTAGAGTTGCCGTGTTCAATTGCCTTGCCGGCAATTTTCTCCGGTATGCTCGCTGATGCAGGACTTGGTACTTTATCATCATTTTTGCTTATTCTTTTATATTTATTTTTCTATTTACTCATTGAAATTGTGGTATTCCTGGCAGCGGTGTATACTAAAAAAGTATGGTACGGGCCGGATGCCGCAGTTGTCTGGGTGACTTTGCTGGCTTCGCTAGTATTGTTGGGTATTGGTGCATATTATCTTTCGATGGTGGTGCCTTGGTAGGAGGATTTTATGGCTGATGAAAAAAGAGGCGGCGGTGTACGGGCGACGATTTATACTTCGCCAATTTGTCCCCAATGCCGGCGGGCCAAACAATTTTTGCAGGAACAGGGTGTGGAATTGCAGGAGATTGATATTTCCGGTGATCCTGCGCTTGCCGCCAATTTAAAAGAAAAAACCGGGGTGAAACTGGTTCCTGTGGTGGAAATTCGGGGAACCTATTATCCGGGATTTATCCGGCGAAATCTGGAAAAGGCCATTCAAGAAGCCCGTTCATAGACCGGCGGGCAGGAGAGTATTGTGGGAAAGACAAAGCCGCTTGAAACTGAACCTCAATTGCAAAAGGTTTCAGCAGATGGAGATTTTTCCCGTCGCTTGTTGATTGCCGGTGGCGGACCCGCAGGGCTTTCGGCTGCTGTGTATGCGGTTCGTGCTGGTTTGGATGTGGTGCTGCTTGCTGATGAGCTTGGCGGCTATACTGCGCAGACAGCAACAGTGGAGAATTATCTGGGCTTTCAGTCTATTGCCGGTTTTGAACTTTCTGATCGATTTATTGAACATGTACAGAGTTATGAAAGTATTGAGATTCTTGAGGGATTACGCGTCGAGCAGCTTGAACAAAGCGGGCCGCTCGTAATTGCTCATCTTGATGATGGCAGCAGTATGCGGGCAGGGGCAGCTATTGCGGCGACAGGCAGCCGGCATCGGCGGCTGGATGTGCTCGGAGAGGATAGGCCGGCTGGAACTGGCGTGTCCTACTGCGCGGTTTGTGATGGGCCGATGTATGCTGGCGAGGATGTGGTTGTAGTTGGCAGTGGAAACTCGGGTCTGGAAGCTGCCATTTATTTGAGTGGGATTGCGAATCGGGTGTATGTGATCGAGCAACGGAGTTTTCTGACTGGTGACGTTGTGCTGCAGGAACGCTTGGAAAGTTTGCAGAAGGAAGGGCTCGTAGTATTGTATACAGGCACTACCGTTCAGGAAATATTGGGTGAGCAGAGTGTGGAGGCAATTCGGCTTCGCCGTGTTGTCGCTCCTCATGCTAACGATGTTGCCGCTGATGCAGGAGAGTTGCAGACAGATGTTCTGCCTGTTGCTGGTGTGTTTGTTGAAGCTGGACGGGAGCCAAACTCTGCTATTCTTGATGTAAAAAAAACTGATGATGACCGGGTATTGGTGGATACTGCGATGCGTACCTCAGCAACGCGCATTTTTGCCGCAGGCGATGTGTGTAGCAT
>CAYNNU010000111.1:0-7537 GCA_964398645.1 uncultured Spirochaeta sp. | reverse complement strand
TTTACCGGCTCCGCCCATGCCGCAGGCTACCACGGCACGCTCGGCAATAACCCCGGCTGGTGGCATCACATGATCGGACCAGGCTTGGCCATCGACACAAACCGCTTTTTTGTCATTTGTCCGAATGTTCTTGGCAGTTGTTACGGCAGCACAGGTCCGGCATCCATCGACCCGGCCAGCCGAAAGCCCTATGCCCTGAGCTTTCCTGTAATTACCATCCGCGACATGGTAAAGGCACAGCACTGCCTTATCGCCGCACTGGAAATTCCCCGACTACACGCTGTTATCGGCGGTTCGATGGGCGGAATGCAAGCCCTCAGCTGGGCACTCACGTATCCGGACATGGTAAACTCAGCGGTAGTTCTTGCCAGCACTGCGCGTTCAACCACGCAAAGTATCGCTTTTAATGCGGTTGGAAGAAACGCAATAATGAATGACCCCGCCTGGAAAGAGGGCAATTACTACTCACACACGCAGCAGCCGGCAAGCGGGCTTGCAATTGCCAGAATGATTGGACACATCACCTACCTTTCTGATGAGGCCATGAAAATGAAGTTCGGCCGCCGCTTGCAACAAAACAGCGACTTCCGCTTTGAATTCGCCGAGCAGTTCAGCGTTGAAAGCTATCTTGCTCACCAGGGCGATAAATTTGTACAGCGATTCGACGCAAACTCCTATATCTATCTAACGAAAGCCATGGATTATTTCGATATCAGCAAGGAGTACGGCAGCCTGGAAGAAGCTTTTTCCCGAGTTAAAAGCCGTTTTCTGGTTTTATCATTTACCTCTGACTGGCTGTATCCCCCGCAACAATCAAAGGAAATGGTTTTTGCCATGATGCGTAATGACATCGATGTTTCCTATACCTGCCTCGACAGCCCATACGGCCACGATGCATTCTTACTGGAAAGCGAAAGGCAAACAGCAATCCTGTCATCTTTTTTGAAGGGCGCCTATGAATAAATCACAACCTTTTGGCAGTTTCGACTATTCCCAAATTATTTCATTGATTGATCAGGGAGCAAAAGTGCTGGACCTCGGTTGCGGTAACGGCGAGTTGCTCATGCGACTAAAACAGGAGAAAAACGTCAGCGGAACCGGTGTGGATAAAGAAGAAGCAATGATTCTGGAATGCATACAACGGGGGATATCCGTTTTTCAAGGCGACCTCGACGAAGGACTACGTGATTATCAGGACGGGTCCTATGATTATGTCATTCTAAACCGTACCTTGCAGATGGTATCCAATCCGGTTTTTTTACTCCGGGAGATGATACGGGTAGGCCACAAAGCCATTGTCAACTTTCCCAACTTTGGCTACATCATCAACCGCCTGCAACTAGGATTTCAAGGAAAAATGCCAGTCAACAAAAAAATTCCCTACGAATGGCACGACACCCCAAATATTCACTTTTGTACACGCAAAGATTTTACCCGCCTGTGCCATGAAGAAGGCATCCACATCATCAAAAAGATTGATCTACACAATGGAAAACGAACATCTGCGCTTTTTCCCAACCTTTTTGCAACAGAAGTCTGCTTTGTTCTATCCGGAAATACGAAGAACGGCTAATAAGTATAGACAAGCAAGCGCGCCTTTTGCTATAGTCGTACCTCAACGGTACTAAACCGAAAAACGGCACTGCTGCTAAAGGAGGAGATTTGGCTGCGAAAAATACGAGGATCAATGGAATGATTCGCACCCGCGAGGTTCGATTGATCGACGAAAACGGAGAACAGCTGGGAGTTATGCCAACAGAACAGGCACTTTCACTCGCTGAAGAAAAAGGGATTGATTTGGTGGAGGTTTCTCCAAACGCAAACCCGCCTGTTTGTAAACTGCTTGACTACGGTAAATACAAGTTCGATATGGAAAAGAAAAACCGTGAAGCAAAACGCAAGCAAAAGCAAACCCAACTGAAAGAAATCCGCATGCAGCCAAAAATCGAGCCTCATGATCTGCAGTTTAAGACAAAGCATGTACGGGAGTTCCTGGACAGCGGAAACAAGGTGAAGGTCACTATTCGTTTCCGTGGTCGCGAGCTGGCACACACCGATCGAGGTGTAATGGTGCTGGATCGGGTATTGGACATGCTAGGCGAGGGATTTTCAGTCGATAAGAAGCCGACAATGGAAGGCCGGTTTATGTCGATGATTCTCAGCCCAAAGCCGGTAGCGAAATAACACGGCCGAACAGGCAAAAAAGGAAGGATGCTATATGCCGAAAATGAAAACACGAAAAAGCGCATCGAAGCGTTACAAGATTACCAAGAACGGAAAGGTAAAATATAAAAAACAGGGCCTGCGCCATATTCTGAGCAAGAAATCTACCAAACGGAAGAGAAAACTGCGCAAAACCGGCATTTTGAGCCCTGCAGAAGTAAAACGAGCCAAGGTGCTGTTGCCGTACCAGGCATAACCATCGATTTCGTTTTTTTTGATAACTATTAGCCAAGGAGTATATACATGGCACGAGCAGTAGACGGCACTCGCCGAAAAGATCGCCGTAAAAAAATTCTTGACCAGGCAAAAGGATACTGGGGACGACGCAGCAAGTTGCACCGCACTGCGAAAGATGCAGTTGCAAAAGCATCTGGCTATGCTTTCCGCGACCGCAAGGCACGCAAGCGGGATTTTCGCCGCCTATGGATAACCCGTATTTCTGCAGCATGCCGCAACGAGGGCATCACCTACTCACGTTTTGTAAACGGCCTGAACAAAGCGGATGTTCAAGTAAACCGCAAGGTTATTTCCAACCTCGCTATTGAAGATCCAAAAGCATTCAGCGAACTGGTAGCCGCAGCAAAAAAAGGGCTTGGTGAGTAAACAATGATTCAGCTGGAGCAAATTCAGCGCTTGCAGGAACGTGTTCTTCTGGCGGTAAAACGTATTGACCAACTTCAGAAGGAAAACACGGAGCTGAAAAAGCAGGTAGAACAGGCAAAGGATATTGCCAATGAATACCGCGGAAAGCTTGAATCACATACCGAACAATACTCCAAGATCGAAGAGGGCATCCTGCATGCCCTTGATCACTTGGATAATCTGGAAGACTCTGTCGCCCAGCAAGCTAGCCCCGAGCCGGAAATTGAAGAGGATGCACCAGCAATTTCTCCGGACAGCAATCATGAAACACGCATAAACCCCAACCGGAGCGAAAATAGCATCTTGCCCACCTCGGATGAAATCGATTATTCACCCGACTACTCCAGCAACTCACAAGAATCACAGACAGAGCCCACTGAACAAAGTACAAAAATAGAAAGCGATGAAATAGAAACTGAGCTGGACATTTTCTAGACCGTAAAAACTGCAGGAGTGCACATATGCAGGTACATCTTCTTGGCACAACATTTACCATACAGACAGACGAAGACCCGGCCTATGTGAAACAGCTACTTGGCTATGTGGAAAAAACAATCAACGAAACCGGCAAAATGATTCATACTCATGACCCGCTAAAAATTGCAATTATCAGCAGTTTAATGCTCGCTGATGAACTGCATCAAGTCCGTATGAACCAAAGTCAGCCCGAAGAATCCCGAAGAATCAGCCAGATCACCCTCGACCTCATTCGGCAAATTGACCAGCGGCTGCAGCCTTCAAACGATCCATCATTGTAGATGGATTATCTGAATATACTGTACCTTCCATACCAACAATACAACCAGCCAGCATATTTGCCAGCCTAGCAGAATCAACAGCAGTCATTCCGATAGCCTGGGCAAACAAAAAACCCGCAGCAAAGGCATCCCCTGCCCCGGTGGTATCGCATACAGGCACTGCAGTTGTCGGCACATGAATTGACGCGCCTTTTTGTAAAACATGACAACCTTCCGCCCCTGTTTTGACCAACCAAAAATCACTATACGCGTTAGCTGCTGTAAAAACCTCAGAAAGAGGTACATCGGGCATCTGTAACAGACTGCGAATCTCATCTTCATTGCAAAAAACGAGACAACGATAGCGGGAAATAACATCCAAGAGCTGATTTCGGTACCGATCCGCAACAAAGGGATCGGCAACATCAAGCGAAATTTGCAATCCTGCCTCGGATGCCAGCTGTAAAGCCCGCAGGGCAGCCTCCTGCTCGACCGGGCTGTCCCATACATAACCGGTGATATGCAACATGTCGGCCGCAACAAGCTCTTTTTCATCTATATCAGTAAGCCCAAACTCTCGACAAGCCCCCAATTGAGTAAACATTGTCCTTTCCCCATCTGGTTCAACCAAAATAACAGATGTACCAGTAGGCTCGTTCTTCCGGACCAGACGGGAAACAACCCCCTGCTCCTCTAAAATCGCGGCCATGCTATCACCATCATCATCATCACCCACAGCACCAGCATACACCGCACGTACACGCGGCTTTGCCGCTCGCCCTGAATCCCGACCCGTAATATGCGCCAGCCAGGCGAAGCCGCGCAGAGTATTGGCACAGCTGCCTCCGGCCGTCCGCAATGCCGGTTCAGCCAGGCCGCGGATAGCATCCTGCTGATCTGCAGCAATAAGATTCATGGAACCGGAAATAAATCCCAGCTGGCTGATTGCACCATCGCCAACATAGTGTATACTGTCAACAAGAGGATTACCTATCCCGTATAGAGTTTTCATATAACCACCTTTCGAATAATTCAGCTACGATGAAGGGATGAGCACACAACTATGGCGATAACGACCAGTTCACAGATGAGCAACTTCTACAACACCTATCGCGAAGTAGATATTACTTTCACCAAGGAAGTAATCCGCGGAACCCTGCTTAATCCAAAACAAGTATTCCTAAAGTTAAAAGGCTCGCAATGGCCCTGCATCATCTATTCTTCATCACTTTCCAGCAGTAAAATCATTGCCAATATAACACCTTCGCTAAAAAAAGCAATCCAGGACAGCAACGGTTCGGTGAGTATCCGCTTTAGCTTTCTACAAAAAGAGAAAAAAGATTCGATCTCCTTCTTTGTGCCCTGCAAGGTATCGGGTTTCACCCCCTATAGAAACAATAATGACAATTCCAATCTGCATTTCATCAATCTAAACTTTACCCAGCGCCCCCCTGACGACCTCATCGAGATTCTAGGCAGGGTTTTGGAAGCGAATACCGCAGCACATAACCGAAAAGACGAGCGCGTGGTTATTACCAACGACAACATTTCATCACTAGGCCTGGCATCAAAAGCAGGCATCTTGATTGTAGACAAAAAGCCGCTAAAGTGCGTATTACGCGACATATCCTTCGGTGGAACCAAGATAATCATGATGGGGGCAGAAAACTTTCTGCTCAAAAAGACAGCCATTCTGAGCCTGAACTTTACCGATCCACATGAACGCATCGACATTCCCGGAGTTATCTTACGATTCGAAGCTGTACAGGGGCGGGAAGATTTGGGTGCCTTTGCGGTACAATTTTCTCAAGAAACAACCCCGATGCGTTTCAAGCTGCGCCTGAATAATTATTTTGGCCAGCGGGCGCAAAAATACGGCAACAAAAGCAAGAACAAAAAAGAAGAACAGGACGGCGACAAGACCTAAAAAGGAGCCCCAAACAATGAATAACGAATCCCCTCTTTCACACATACTTTTTGTTTCCGTTCCAGAGAATTGGAACCAGACAATCGGCACATTTCAAATTGATCCATCTATTCTACTGCCTATCGAAACAGAATCGGGCGATGCCGGGCAGGAGCTAAAAGACCTGAGTTGGGAGGCGATCATTTCTGCTATGCTGAAAATTCTGGCATACGATCCCGAGCATGCAGATACTCAGTACTTCCGCCAGTTTATTAAGGCGGTAAAACCAGAAATTACCGCTGAGCTTTCCCAGGCCGGGATAATCAAAGCCCGCAACGGCGACTATGCAGTTTCAGAAGAAATATTTCTGGCTATCTGCGGCCTGGAACCAGAAAACTCCATCCCCAGAATGAACCTGGCACTTGTTTGCGAGGAACGATCCCAGGCCTTTGCGGCAGTAGGCAAGCTTGATCTGAGCCGTGAATACACAGATGCCGCCCTGGAGCATTACCATCATCTTTTCACCATGGAGCAACCGCCATTGATTGCCCACTTAAATGCAGGCTTTTTCTACGCCCGTCAGTATGATTTTGAGCGGGCCCTGCATCACTTGCATGTTTATATAACCGAAAGCGACGATGAAGCACTGCTGGATAAAGCAACGAAAATGGCGCAATCAATTGAAACCCAAAACCTGCAGGACTCCCGCTTTAAGCAGGCATTCGATTTCATTAGCACCGGCGAAGAAGAAAAAGGCATTGCCTCCATTGAGGATTTTCTGCGCAGCAGCCCGGATGTCTGGAATGCATGGTTTTTGCTCGGCTGGGGACTCCGCCGCCTGCACCGCTATGAAGAAGCAGCAGAAGCCTTTACCCGGGCAACATCCCTAAACGATGACCAGGCTGACAGCTTTAACGAGCTGGCAATCTGCCTGATGGAACTGGAACGTCTGCCTGAAGCAAAAACTGCCCTGGAAAAAGCCCTGCTATTGGACCCGGAAAACACCAAAATCATTTCCAACATGGGAATCCTGGCACTAAAATCTGGAAAACCCGAACAAGCACGGGGTTTTTTTGAAACAGTCCTGGACTACGACCCCGCTGACCCCATCGCGATTGAGTATCTTGAACACCTGAATCAGCAATAAACGGAATTTTTACAAAAAACCCCGTTCCCGTGAAAAAAAAGTAAAGGTTCTCATGCCCCATGACGATAATAAATGATAGGGAGTAGTATTACCTTCTCGCCGTTGGCGAAACGATTCTACTCTCCCTATTCCTATTTTCGGTGATTTTTTTTCACCACTTTAGGAAAAAACGGTTTCGTGGCCACGTTACCAAAAAAAGGGCAAGGATGCCCGCGAGATGATTCAAGGAGGATCACAATGATTATTAATCACAACATGAGTGCTATGTTCGCTTCTCGTCAGCTTGGATTGAACGACAAATCCATCAACGGCAGCATGGAAAAACTCAGCTCCGGTCTGCGGATTAACAGCGCCGGCGACGACGCTTCCGGACTGGCAGTATCTGAAAAACTGCGTTCACAGGTTCGTGGTTTGCGCCAGGCTTCGACCAACGCAACCAACGCTATTTCCTTCATTCAAACAACTGAAGGTTACCTGCAGCAGTCTCAGGATATTGTACAACGTATCCGCGAACTGGCTGTACAGTCTTCCAACGGTATCTACACCGGTGAAGACCGCATGCAGATTCAGGTTGAAGTTTCCCAACTGGTAAGCGAAATCAACCGGATTGCATCACATGCACAGTTTAATGGCATGAACATGCTAACCGGCCGTTTTGCCCGTGACACTGGAGACAACATCGTTACTGCTTCGATGCATTTCCACATCGGTGCAAACATGGATCAGCGGGAACAGGTGTTTATCGGCACCATGACCGCACAGGCACTCGGGGTACTGAGCTACGATGGTCAGGATCCAATCAGCCTTTCCACTCCCGATTCTGCCAACACAGCAATCGGAACCTTGGACGCAGCTCTGCAGGTTATCAGCAAGCAGCGGGCT
>CAYNNU010000110.1:0-7674 GCA_964398645.1 uncultured Spirochaeta sp. | reverse complement strand
AACTGCCAGAGACCGGTGGATGGAGGGCCTCGCGCTCATTGAACCTGAATTCTTTTTTGAAAAACATAAGGGGTACCCTACAGCTTTGCATAGACAGGCTATTGCTCAGCATGGTCCGGGCCGTTTTCACCGCCGGTCGTTCCGCGGCGTACGCGAATTTTCCTGATTTTTGGTTTTTCCTGATTATTCTGCTCAAGCTGACCTTTCTGATCATTGGCCTGGACAGTGGAATCCTTGGTGTCATCAAGTTCTTTTTCACTCATATTCGGAGGGCGGGAGTCAGTTTTCACTTTTCGAAAGGCATCCGGGCGTTCGCGGCGGCTACGAAAATCATTCCAACGGCGATCCCGTATATGCCCTACAGCATCAGATAAAGCCTGATAAAAATCATCCAACTCTTCTTGATACACAACAATTTGATGACGATCAGTTTCCTCGCCACCTTCTACTCGTTTGCTTTCAACAATATTCAAAAACATATCGCCACGGCGATTCTCTTTTACATTAAAAAAGAACGTCCGTTTTTCCGACTGAGATTTTGAAGAAAATAATTCACCGCGTTGTCCCATCGCGCAGAGCATACAGCCTTTCCAAACTCTGGGCAAGTGCTGTAAGTGTTTGAATCGAAAAAGAAGATACGGAAGGGCTTACAAGCAAAGGTCTCGAATGCAATGCAAACAAGTCTTCTGCAATTTGCGCATGCGCAATATCCGGAATGTAAACCGATGAGCCCTGACTAAGTTTTTTCACAAGCCAACTTTGCTTTATTTGTGGTCCAACAGTAATTCGTGCCCGAATACTTCCATCCTTATTACTGCCAATACCCGCAAGTTGCGCGGCATGTCCAATTGCATCCTGCAAACTTCCACACGAATCTACCAAGGCATGCTGGCAAGCCTGTAATCCAGAATATATCCGGCCCTCTCCCAAGGAATGCACTTGTTCTACAGTTTTTTTCCGCGCTTGGGCAACGAGCTGCAAAAAATCCTGATAAATCTGTTCAACCTGGGAATCCAAAAGCATACGCTCTTTCTCTGTCATAGGGCGCAAGGCTGAGCCAATATCGGCATGTTCACCATGGACAATACGGTCGGTCGTTATTCCATATTTTGCTAAAAGAGCATCTAGGCGGAAAAACAATGAGAATACGCCAATTGAACCTGTTACAGTGGTTTTGTGAGCAAACAGACGGCGACCGACCATTGCCATCCAGTACCCACCACTGGCAGCGGTAGGTCCCATAGAAACCACAAGCGGTTTTTCAGCATCCAAATGCTGCAGAGCCCGTAATATACTATCTGAAGCACTGGGGGAACCACCGCCAGAGTTTATTCGTAAGACCACCGCTGCTACCGAAGAATCTCGGCGCAGACGGTCAATCTCTGCTGTAAAAGACTCATCACCAACCATCTGACCATACAATGGAGAACGACGACTGCTACCATCGATAATACTGCCTTCAAAGACCAGCAAAGCAATGCGCTTGCCCTTCCCCCATGCACCTCGAATTTTCGGTTTTTTGCGCAGTTTGATTTTCTTGACACGGAATTCTTCAAGCAAGCCAGCTAAGGTTTCTAGTTTATGAACAATCGTTTGTTTTTGAGCATCTGCAGCAGTAAAAATTTTTCCTTCAAGAAGTTGTTGAATCAGTGCAGAATCAAAGCCGCCGCTTGAAATGAGCATATCCTGAAAAACGGCCATAAAGGAATCTAACAATTGCTGTAACTGAGCTTGATTCCACTGGTCATATGTATCATTGAGAAAGGCATCCCCTGCACTTTTGTAACGGCCCCGACGGATAATCTCAACATCAATGGAATTCTTTTCCAGAAAAGATCGAAAAAAGAGCCCCTGGACTGCCAATCCCCGGCCATGCACATAGCCACGGGGATGAATTATCCGTTCATCACAAGCCGAGGCCAGAACACAATCCACCATAGTATACTCAACTGCATAATACAGAACCTTTTTCCCAGCCTTTCGCAAACTTTTTACCGCTGAAAAAATGTTTTCAAGCGCTCCGCCAGCAGGCAAAGCAAAACCGGACTTACGAATGAGCAAAACATGTGAAATTGAGGCAGTCCGTCCGACCCAATCAACCCATTCGAGAAAATGATCCATGCGGAACTCTTTTCCAGCCCCTGTGGCAGATAGACCGGCTACTTGAGAACCAATTTCACGATATTTTCCATCAAGATCAAAACGAACGTATTGCACAGCTACTCCTTAAAACACAAGAACAACGCCCAAATCTTTAATAGTCGTTTGCCCTTTGAATAAGACCAAACAATTCTAGACCTGTTACCGCCTGATTGGGAAAGAACCTGCGGCCATCCGGAAGCATCATTATTTCGGCTTCCACCAGACCCAACACAGCATCAAACCAGGGATCATCAATATCCACATCCAAAATAGGGCTTCGACGATCACTACCATACCGGCGGCTATACCGACCAATATAGCTTTGATCGCCATTTGAAATAAGCCGCCAAAAAATCATAGCAGCAAGCCCCCGAGTCAACGTATCAGATGAACTTAGCTGAACTCCTGTAAACCAAGCCTGCTGCTGCATCTGGGTAAAAACTCGTGTGCTGCTCCATGAAGCACCACCGGTGAACCAATCTAGCAAAGTTGAGTTTTCCTGTACGGCAGTAATCATTTCTGCACAGGAGATTGGACGGTCAGCAAATACCCCTTGCCCCCTTCCAGTCATTGGCCCACGAGCATCCCGCAAAGCAAAGGCTGCCTCACGCTGCCGGCCATATAACCGACTATAGGCAAGCGGCAGTTCTGGTAGCGCCTGCTCAAAGCTTGCCACTGCCCGACCATATTCCCCCATACGGCTATATACAGCCCCCAATTCGGCTAAAATACGCCATTCACTGTCAACCAATTCGCGCGAAGCGCTAAGAAGCTGTTCCTGGTCAGCAGGGTCTCTTTCCAAACGAGATAGCACAATAGCCGCAATTTCATCACCGCCGTAGATCTTCCGGGAATCGCCCGCCAATTGTCTAGCTTGTCCCTGTAAGCCATTAAGCAAGGCTGTCTCGGCCAGCAGGGCTTGCACCCGCGCCCGATATAAAGGATTGGTTTCAGGTCGCTCCTGCAAAATAATCAATTGCTCCTGTATTGCCTCAAGCAAACGCATTTGATCCGCATTTTCCACAGCAGAAACACTGTGAATAGTATCTACATCACCATTTCCACTAAGAGCACGTTCCTGAATTTCTGAACGCACATTCACAAGCTGCAATTCAAGTTCTTTAAGTTCTTCCCAAGCAGCACCTTGAGGATCACCATAATGAATATCTTGTTGAATAGTGGCACAAGAAGCAAAGAGAATCAGCATACAAAAAAGCATAAGTCCCTGTCGAAAATTTACCATCGATCATCCTCCGGAAATGAATATGCATGAATCTTATTATCCAGGCCAGCGGTAATCAATTCCAGCTGACCATCACCATCAACATCAAGACTTGAAGAACGCCCCCTACCGGCAGCAGAAAAAGATGGCAACAATGATAAATCAGATTTTAAGCCGACAATTCTGTTGCTTTCGCTGCCAATAAAAATATCCTGCCGGCCATCACGGGTAAGGTCAGCAACAAAAACACGAATTTCGCGGCCGCGAATCCCATCAACATGTACCCGTCTACGAATAAGGCCATGATGGTCAATCAGAAATACATCGCCTTGAACTGAAACCAGCAAGTAAGCCGATACATCCGAAAGCCACACAGGGCTGGCAGTAAACACTCCTGGCAATGAAACTGGAAATCCTTCTTGCACCTCTCCTTCAGGTGAATAGACAGAAAAAATCCCGCCTTCGGTAAGTGCGCACACTAGACTATCTTCTCCATCTGGAACAATGAGTGGCGCCGCAGCGGCAATACCGCTTAGAGGCTGAGGCCAACCGGTGAGCAAACTACCGTCAGCACGAAGCAAATACATGCTGGAATCAAAACTCCGAGGAATTATGGCAATGTAGCCTGCACCAGCAGCAAGCCCGGACCTGCTGTAGCCCCCTAGATGACCACTGAACATGCGATTTCCATCCAGCTGCACAATTAAAATTCGCCCATCACGTAATGGGATTGCTACACGGTCAGAAAAGCCTGTGGGAGGCCCTGATACCGTTTGACCAGAAAAGACAGGAAAACCCTCATAAGGGTCTAATTGACTGTCCAGATAATACACCGTACCCCTCGCAGAAACCGCCCACAAAGCAGAGATTATGCCATGTTTGTCGTAAACAGGTACGACATAGCCACTATCATCCATTTCAAGAGCAACTCGTGTACCGGAAGCAGGATTCATACCCTGAACACTGCTGCCAGAAACCCAATACAACATTGGATCCCCTTCAGGGGTAATTCCACTATACGGGCTACTATCGAACCGGCTTTCAGCCAGCAAGGGAAAACCCGGTAGATCAGCAACCTCACGCGTCCCGCTTCGCATTGCCGAGAAATCCAGCGACAAGATTTCGTCATCGATACGTAACGAAAGGGCGCCCACATCATATAAGCCCAAGGCTTGGCCAATGGCGGCATTGCTTCTGAGGAAAAATGGCAAACTACGATTCACATCATAATACATCATGGCGGAACTCTGGCCGGAAATATTATTCATTAAACGATCCCAGCGACGAGTACGAACCATCAAATCATTATTGTTTATCTGCTCAACTGCAGCAGCCAGAACCTCAGCTGAATTACTTGCATACAGAATTCCATCTGACTCAAGATAGAAAGGTTCACTCAACTGGATTTCCAAGGCTTGTAAAAAACCAGTAATGAATGATGGGAAAACAATACGAGGAATACGACGGCCATTTACCACAGCCGACACATCCTGCCCGGCAAGCAAAGAAGCAAAAATTGTTTCAAAAACCTGTCGCCGTCGCTGTTCATCAGCAATACGAACAAAGAAAACTGGGGATGGGCCAAAACTGGTACCAAACACTCCAACTTCATCCCCTATCCAGGAGAAAATCAAATCATCAATTGATCCGCCTAAAGCCATACGTGCGGCACGATCAGCAGTTCGTTTTGCATCTGCCGCTGAACCAAGGTAAGGTTCAAATGTATCCCACAGGCTTTCAACTTGAGCAATATGCAGGAGGCTGAAATATTCGACTGACTCAGGCAAGCGAGAAAGAACTGCCGGAGTTTCTGAAGACCGTGTTAATAATGTATGTAACAACTCATCACTACTGGATAATGCTGCAGTTGCATGCAGGTACACATGCTCATTATCCGGCAACAGATCAACGATAAGAGAATCTTCGATAACTAAGGCAGAAACAAGCTGCTGTAAAAATCCCGACTCGGCACCCCTGGAACCGGAATTTTCAGTTACTGAAATCACATCGGACGGAATAAGAACACGGAGCATGCTATCTTTTTTCGGGGGACGCACTACAACTGAGCGAAAATCACCAGCAACTGCAGCCTGTAATAATTGCCGGGAAGAAGCAAGCAGCACAAGATTTCGATGAATCGCCAAGTACAACACTGAATCACCGGCTTGTACTTGATAATGAGGAAAACCATCATCGTGAAAGCGAATCTGGCTACCAATTTCCATTCCGGGTAGTATCTGAGTTGCAAAAAGCTTCACTGCCGGCAAAAGACCGCTACGAAGCCCCATATCAACGGCAGCAACAAAACCGCCATCTGCATAGACCGCCGCATCAAGTCGAACATCCCCCAGCCGACGCACGAAAAATGAATCAAGGGTTCCTTGAACCCGCAAAGAACGTAAAAGGCCAGCAATTTCCATATAATCAGAGCCAACAAGCAAACTACTCGCCGCGTCTAAATGAATGACTTGCTGCGCCAAACTACTTGCTGAGGGAACACACAGATATGCACTATATCCAGGGGGAATATGTTCATACGTTTTTTGACGCTGTACCAGACTAATCATGGTTAAAACAACATAGATAGCAATGAGCGCAAGTAAAAATGAAAAAATCATATTCAGCAAAAAGCGTAGAGGACTCATTTTTTTTCGCTGTTTCTTTGCATCCTGCGCACCATCATTTTTCATTGTTTTCCCCCAAAAAATATACTAGACTAGGTATGATTATATACAGCAATACTAGAGGAGAAAAGGATATGAAAAAAATTTCATTGCTAATTATTGTTTTTGCTACAATCGGACTGTTAATGGTGGCATGTGGCTCTGGAGATCCGCAATGGGACACCGTTTTAAACGAATATGAAACAATTGTGAATGAAGTTGTTTCAGCAACTCAGGCCAACGACCAGGCAAAACTTGCTCAACTTGGCACTCAGATGGAAGGCATAATGGAGAACCTGGCAACAGCACAGTCAGCCGGCAGTCTTTCTTTAGGTCAAATTAAGCGTTTTGTTACTATTTCAGCACAAGCGGCACAAGCTTACGCTGTTACAGAATAAACACAATACCTATTTTCAAAAGGGGCACCCATGGTTGCGAACAACTGGCAGCAAGACCGTATTCTACTTGTTGATGATGAACGCTCAACATTACGCACAATCGAAAAAATTCTCACAAATCATAATTACACAGTTGATTCATTTACCAACCCGAAAGAAGCACTGGAAGCATTCAGAAAGGGCTCGTACGATATCGTTCTTTCCGATTACTACATGCCAGAAATGAACGGCGATGAGCTACTTGCGGGAGTACGAGAAACGAACACTGAATGCCCTTTTTTATTTTTAACAATCAATTCCAACCTGACAAAGGCTATTGAGCTTATTCAGGAAGGTGCAGATGACTATATTGTAAAACCCGTTCAATCCGAAGACTTGGTGTTCCGCATTGAACGCTGTTTCGAGAGCATCCGGCGCCGAAACAAAGAAGAGAATTGGCGCCAGTTATATGCCAGCAAGGATATCCGACAAACAGAGAAAATGATTGACCAGCTATCCAAAGAAATCAATCAAACTGGCGGTTTTTTATGGCTCGATTTGCTTCAGGAACAATTAACAAATCCGCAAGATGGAAAATATCTACTGGACACAGCAATTGGCGATATGGTCGTTGAAACAGCCGCGGTTCAAAAACAAATACTAGAATACATTACCACTATAGCTGAAACAAACAGAATTGAATTAAGCCTAAAAAGCTGGCCCTTGGAAAAGCTGATGGAAGAAACAAGTAGCTTCTGTCGCAACCGCCTGGAAACAGATTTGAAGGAATTTAACCGTAGTTTGGCGCTGGGGATGCCCGCTGCAATGCCAAAGGGTAGCGTCTGCATCGACCTCGACTCGCTCAAACGGGTTTTGAATGAGTTGTTAATCAATGCAATCAAATTCTCGCCGCCCGATACTCGGATAATCCTATCCATGGATCTTGTTCACAATGGCGCTATACCCCAATTGGGTTTAACGGTACAAAATGTTGCAGCTCCAACAAGTCTGGAAGATGATGACCACACCATTGAACAAGCGGTGGGCATTCCGCCCGCTTTTGCTGAAACCGTTTTTGATCTATTTTTTACTACCCAAGATTTTACCGAGACCATGCCCTATGAGGAGTGGCCAAGCGGCTCTGGGCTCTACGTATCCCGGAAAATCATAAAACGACAAGGTGGCTGGATCCGCACTGGAACCGGCATGGATCATACTGGTGATCGTCCTGTACCTGTTGTCAGAATGACCATTCTTATTCCCTTAGAAC
>CAYNNU010000109.1:0-7758 GCA_964398645.1 uncultured Spirochaeta sp. | reverse complement strand
GCAGGGCGGCAAGCCCGAAGCGCGCGGGGGATTAGGCACCCTGTTGATCGCCCGGACGGTCGGCGGGGGACCCTCACTGGGTAGGTAGCTGGCCGGCCGGGTGCTACACTTATCATTTTACAAAATTATTTGTATTCACTTTTTACAAGTATTAGACTTCTTTTTGAATTGAAGGGGGAGTGGCATGGGCGTGTTTAATTGTATTAGCCGACGTGGTATTGGATTCATTCCTAAAACGAGCTTGAAAGTTGTTTGTCTTTTGGCTGTTTATATTTTCTCGTTTCTTTTTATTGCCTGCGGGGGAGCAAGTGGAAGAAATAGTGCAATATATGATAATAAAGATCCCGTAACTCCGGGTGCCGGTGCGCCAATATTTGTTGGCCTTGGTCTGGATTCGCCTGCTGGAGTGCAGTATTATTCCGTTTCCAGTAATTCCAATGGTTCCGGGGTTGGGCAGATTAAAGCGCCAGACGAAAAATTTGCTGTTATTTCATATGGTCCGGAAGGGCAATTGCCCACAGAAGTTCGGCGGCCGACGATTTTTGTTGTTTTTAATCATCCGATGGTGCCATTAACCCGCCTGGGTGCTCCGATGCGCGAAAATACTTTGATGCAGATTGAGCCGAAAATTGCGGGGACTTATCGCTGGATGGGTTCCAGAATATTATCTTTTCAGCCGGATGAGGCTCTGCTTGCCCAGTTGGATTATACGGTGCGAATAGCTGGGAATTTGCCAGCATTAACTGGCGAAACACTGGAAGAAGATCAATTCTTTTCGTTTTATAGGGAACCTTTGGATATGGTAGTAATGTATCCAGGTAGTCCGGAATCAAACGAACTAATCGATGCTAATGAGGTTTCTACAGCCTTGCGGGAAATTACCATTCAGTTTACTTATCCGGTAGATATGGAGTTTATTGCCGGGTTTATTCAGCTTTCTGCTGGCAAGAATGGTCCGGCGATCCCATTTTCGCTCCGGCGTCCCAAGGATGAGGAAGATCATAATCGCAGAGAAAGAACTGTTGTTCTACAGCTACTGGAAGATATGCCTGCCAATAAAGAAATGTATGTGCGGCTGTTGGAAGGGGCTCGCTCGCGTGCAGAATACCGTGGTCGGGAAACAATTTCGGAAAAGACGTTTCATACGCTTAGGCCGTTTCGTTTTCGTACTATTGAAGTTGGATCGTATTATTTTGTTCAATCAAATTCGCAAGATGCAAATCCAGCGTTTATTCGTTTTTCGCATGACCTTGAGCCGGAACAGGATTGGAATGAACTGATTTCATTATCCTTGCCCATTGATGATATAAGCCCGTACATTCAGGTGTTCGGATCAATGATTAAACTTAGCAATCTGCCTGTTGAGTATGAATCAACATATTCTGTTGAAATATCAGAGGAATTAAAGGATATCCATGATCGAAAGTTGGGTATTCGAAGACATTTATCGGTAAACGTGCCAGCGGCAGCGAGTTATTTTTATACCCCAAATTCAGGTAGCCGGATGCTTGAAGCACAATTTGATCCAAAAATTATTTTTGAATTGCAAAACCCTAAGCAAGGGGTGTGGCGAATCGGGAGTATCCTGGATCCTTTTTCGTCATTTGCTGCTGATAGTCTTGAGCCTTATGATTTAAGTCATATCCAGCCGAATACTAAGACTTTAGAGGTTGTTGAACTGGATGATTACTTGAATGAAGAAGGATTTGGCTTTGTCGGTGTTTCCTGGTATTTCTCTGATCCGGACTCAAAAGACACTTGGCGTTGGCAACAAAGGAATTTGCAATTACAGGTAACCGATATGGGGGTTACTACCCGCTGTGCCGGGAATAAGGTGCTTATTTGGGTGCAATCCTTGTCCAGTGGTGAACCGGTTGTTGATGCAAATGTTTCGTTGGCTTCGTTCAGGACTCCTGCTACTTCTATTCAGGATGCCATTTATTATGCGCGCACGAATTCAGATGGATTAGCCGTTATCGAATTAAAACCGGGAGATTTTCGGCGACTGTTTTACAGTAGTTATGATGAAAGGCTTCAGATTGAGGTTCAGCATGGAAGTGATCGGGTTGCCTTTCGTCCGCAAGGTGGGCACAACGCGTATCGGGCAGGAATATACAACCAAATATCACCGGCTTTTGCTGATGTTGGGAAGGCGATCACCTTTGTCTTTACAGATAGAGGATTGTACCGTCCTGGTGAAGAAGTTACCTTTCGTTTAATAGATCGTGATTTACAGGGCAATCGTTATTCTGCTTATCAGGGTGGATATTCAATTTCTGTTGGTGATAGAAACCATGTCCTTTGGGAAACAACAGGAACTGTAAGCGAAATGGGCGGGGGTTTCGGAAAATTTACCTTGCCAGATGATCTTGATCCTGGTTTTTACAGGATAGAGTACACGCGTAGCGGTGGTGCGTCGCCTACTTATACCAGAGGTTTTCAGGTTGCGCACTTTCAACCAGCTGCTTTTGCTGTTTCGGTAAATCCTCCTCCGCAGGTCCTTGTAAAGGGGGATGATTTTGCTTTTTCGGTGTACTCTAATTATTTATCCGGGGGCAGCGTTTCCGGCGGGAGACTCAGATATTATTTGTATCGTGAATCGGTGCGTTACGCACCTCCACAAACTTCCTGGGCTGGCTACGTATTTGGCCCGCGGGGTATGAGTCACAATCAGCTTGTTGATTATGGGGACGCGGTTCTGGATGCACAAGGCTCTGCATCTGTGGATTCTCCAGCTGGAAGTGATGATATTCCGGGAGGCACTTATCAATATGTGATGGAAGCCCGAGTTCAGGATCCTTCGCGGCAGGAATTGTCTGGGCGGGGAAGGACACTTGTACATCCAGCGGATTACTATTTGGGAGCACGCCTCCTGGATGATGATGACATGCCATGTCGTTTTGGTCAGGCGGGCAAGCCGGTACAGATTCAAATGGCCGCAGCGTCCATTGACGGAGGATTATTGGCAAATGCAACAAATGTAGATGTGCGCTTTCTGCGTCGTCAGTGGAAGTCTGTACAGCAGCGGAGTGTGTATGGTCAATTAAACACTCGATATGAGGTTGTGGAAGAGGAAATTTCCGGTCAGGAAGTATTGATACCAGCTAACGGACAGAAAACGATTTCTTTTACACCTCCGGAAGCAGGATCCTATGTAATTGTACTTGGTTCCAAGGATGGGCAGGGGCGGCCGGTGATTACTGAGCTGACGTTTTATGCTACCGGACCGCAATGGGTTCGCTGGTTGTCATCGCAGCCAGATGAGATTACCTTGATTCCTGATAAAGAAACATATCAGGTTGGTGAGACAGCGCGCTTGATGGTACAAAGTCCGATCCCGGATGGAAGGTATTTAATGACTGTTGAGCGGGCAGGAATTATGGATCATCGGTTTGTAGAATTTGAAGGTTCGGCAGGTATGTTGGAGCTTCCAATTACAGATGATTACATTCCGGTGGTGTACGTGGCCTTGTCATCTGCATCGGCGCGGGCAGAAGCCCCTGAGTCATATTTTGAGCCGGATTTGGGAAAACCGCGCGGCTTTTTTGGAATAGTTGAAATCGAGGTAGACCCTGCGCCCAAGATGCTGGATGTTACAATAGAAATGAATCAGCCGGTATATGGGCCCGGCGAACAGGCGAAAGCCAAAGTGCGGGTTTTGCATGACGGTCAGCCGGTTTCCGGAGCTGAAGTTACGCTCCTTGCAGTAGATCGCGGGGTATTGGATTTAATTGATTATCATGTTCCAGATCCGGTTGAATTTTTCTACAACATCAGTCATTTTCCGCTTGGCGTAATAGGCGGTGATTCCAGAGCTTTGTTGATTGATCCTGTTACCTATGAAGTGAAAAACTTGCAAGGTGGCGGAGGGGAAGATGCAGGAAAGCTGGATGAGCGTGAGGACTTTCGGCCGCTCGCAGTGTTTGAACCTGCATTAATAACTGACGCGGATGGGCTGGTAACCGTATCTTTCAATTGGCCGGATTCTCTGACCACTTATCGGGTTACTGCCGTAGCGATGGAAACAGAACTGTTTGGCCGTGTAGAGCAGGAAGCAATGGTTCAAAACCCTATCACTGTTCGGTCTTCTGTTCCGATGCAGGTGCGGGTGCGCGATACAGTATCAGCAGGCCTGCTTTTTACAAATCTGACTGATGAGTCACAGGAAGTTGCTGTAGGACTGGAATTGCATGGTGCGGGATTTGATGGTGACCAACCATATCGGGAGAAGAAGTTGGTATTAGCTGCAGGCAAAACTGAAGAGCTATTGTTTCCGCTCACGTTCGCTGAATCAGGGCAGGCTGATTTGATTTTTACAGTACGTTCTGATGTAGTAAATGAGCGTTTGCATGCAAATTTCCCCGTTGTTGATGTACAAGTGATGGAGGCCTTTACACTTGCTGGTCGCTTAGGCGATACCAGCATCGAAGAAGGCGTTGTGATACCTTCTGCGGTTCTTCCCGGTAGTGGAATAATTGAATTGAGTTTTGCAGGTCATCAGGCTGGTTATTTACAGGAGCCTTTAGCTCGCTGGGTACGTTTCAAGCCTGATCGATCCTTTGAAATTTCCGCATATCGGGCGGCGCCATACATTCTTTTTGGTGATCAACTGGACTTATTATTATCTGACAGCCTGATTACCGATTCGCGACAGGCACTTGAGTTTTTTGAAGACGATATCAATGAATATCAGCATTCAGACGGTGGATTTGTTCCTTACCTTTATATGTTGTCAATGTCTGAATCAATGGTTCGTACGACACTGATAGTTGCTGAATTGTATGCACAGTTTGAACATGGTCGTGAGGTAGGAAAAATTAACTCAGGCTCTCCTCAGCGCTTGTTAAGTCCGGAAGGACAAGGACGACTTGTTGATCGCCTTGAGAGTATCATTGACGAAAAATATGTTACCGCTTTTGAGAAAGCTTGGGCTATTGATATTGCCAGCCGCTTGAAGCCTGACGGTAATTATGGCAAAAGGCTTGATGATGTGTTGGGATTGGAAGATGCCCTGGGAGCTGCTGGCTATGCTATAGTCGCCCAAACAGCTGCCCGCATAGGCGAATCATCAGCTGGTCTGGATGCCTTTCGGCGGATCAAAAATCTTGTGAAAATTGGAACCCGTGATATTGGTATTGTTGAAACGTATGAGTCGCGAAATTATTTTGATTCAACGATACTTCGCCTGGCATGTGTTCATCAGGCGTTTGCGGTATACGAAGAAGAGTCGGTTCAGGCTCCTCTTTTCTTGCAGTCTATGCGCCGTGCGACTTTGAATAGTCCTTGGGTAAACTCAATTGACATTTTGTTTGCTGCAAAGGTTTTATCGCGCGAGTTGGAAAAAAGTGCGGGAGTTGATGCGGCGGCTGTACATGTTGTTTTGAATAAGCAGGAAATGATGAACGAGACAGTCAATCTGCAAGACGGGGCACAACGCACATTTCCTTTTCAACAAAGCCCTATTGATCAGCTGCCGCAGAATGTTTTGCTACCTTTGGAAATAAAACTGGACCAGGCAGCCGCACAAGCTGGATCAGTATTTTACTCGGCGATAATGCGGTACGCCTTGCCAAATGAGGTTGTAGGTCCAAGAGATGAGGGTTTTAGTGTTTTTCGGCAAATTGAAGATCTTAATGGTAAACAGGTACAGGTTAATGCATTGCAGCGTGGAGAAACCTATCGCGTTCGGGTAACCATAGGCTGCGATCGCCATCGCTTTGCATCATTTCTTCAAGTCCCTGTGCCTAGTGGAGCTGAGATCCTGGATGGTTCGTTTGTAACTACCGGAACGTATGCCGAATCAGGCGGTGTTCGCGGGGGCGAGTGGGAGCGGGAAACTCAGTATGGTGATACGGAAACATATGTTGATGAAGGCTATGCCGTTGGGCAATTTGGCATGTTTGGCAGCAGTTGGCAGTTTTTCGGTTTACGCCCTGTACAGAAGATCCATCCTGGCGAGGTTACATATTTCTTTCCTCATTTGTATCCTGGGGCAAGGACGGTTACCTTCCTGATACGTGCAGTGCATCCAGGGATATATCCGGTGCCTCCAGCTCATATCGAACTGGAAGGGCAGGAAGAAGTTTTTGGCCGTACTGGCGGTGAGCTGAGTGTTATCGAATAAATGCGTCTGTTTCCGAAAGCAGGGGGCTGCCTTGCTTGGGTTTTCTTTGCTCATATTGTTTATGGCAGGCCTGTATGGCTGGTTGCGCTGGTCGCCATATGCTCAGCTTGATACGTTCCTGGAACGCCCGCATAGCCTTGATTTGCTGGATAGAAATGGTCGTTTGCTAAGGACCATACATCCTGATGAGGGGGTGTACCGTCGTTGGGTAGATTTTGAGCTATTGCCTAGGCATGTGGTGCGGGCTGTGGTTGAGGCCGAAGACAGTCGGTTTTTCTTTCATCCTGGTTTTGATGTCCTGGCTGTTTTGCGTGCGGCTTGGCAGAATAGGCAAGCGGGGAGGGTGATTTCCGGCGCCTCGACAATTAGTATGCAGTTAAGCCGGATTATTTCGCCACATGCTGGCGGGATGAAGGGAAAGCTATTGGAATTATGGAACGCGCTTAGATTGGAGACGCGTCTTACAAAGCAGGAAATTCTTGAGCAATATATAAACGCGGTTCCTTATGGTGGTGGCAGGCAGGGGATCGAATCCGCAGCGAGGGCTTACTTTGGTTGCGAAGCAAAGGAATTGAATCCCAGGCAGGCTGTTTTGTTAGCCGTTATGCCACGCCGGCCAACCGATTTGAACCCTCATAGGCAGCCTGAACGTCTGATCAAAACCGCGCTGCCGCTTGCCAAGCGGGTTGGCATCAATGTGGGAGATGCTGTTGCGGACTTGGTCGCTCTGCGGGAGCTGTTGTGGAATGAAATCGCCATTGGCCGGCGCCGCGCCGAAGCTGCGCTGCCGCCATTTGAGGCGCCGCATTTTACCGACTATGTGGCTCAGCGGCTAACTCCCGAGCAGCTACGGGCTGGTCTTCCGCTTCGCACTACATTGGATCTGGAAATGCAGAATCGACTGGAGACCAGCCTGCAAAATTTCCTGGAGGAAGCGAAGGAAAGCAGAGTCAATAATGGTGCGGCGGTAGTTCTGGAAAATGACAGCGGAGCGATTCGGGCCTATGTCGGTAGCCCGGATTTTTTTGACCGGCAAAACGGTGGGATGATCGACGGTGTGCAAATTCGCCGCCAGCCGGGATCCACACTGAAACCATTTTTGTATATGCTGGCCCTCGAAAACGGATTTACAGCCTCCAGCATCCTTCCTGACCTGCCGCAAGACTTCGGTTCGTACGAGGCTTATATTCCGCAAAACTTTTCTCAGCGTTTTGCCGGCCCCGTCCGCCTGCGCGTTGCCTTAGCGTCAAGCTTGAATGTTCCAGCTGTATATACCGTGGTCCGTCTGGGCGTTCAGAACTTTGCAGACCGCTTGATAGAGCTTGGTTTTGAAAGTGTGTTCGAACAACGTAATCAAGTGGGTGCCGGCATCGCACTGGGAAATGTCGAGGTTCGCTTGTTTGAGCTTACCCGAGCCTTTACGATTTTTGCCCGCCATGGAAGTTTGCCGGGCATAAAAGTGCTGGAGGACGAGACTGAGCAAGCCTCTAGTTCAGAAAAAACATGGTCAAATAACCAAAACCCTACCCGGGAATTTGATCGAGCCGCAGCCCAAATAATTCACAATATACTAGGCGACTCTTCTAGCCGGGTGCCGGGCTTTGGCTTTGATTCAGTATTAAACACTACTTTCC